>QHNT01000279.1 GCA_003218515.1 Verrucomicrobiota bacterium
TGCCTATTCCCTCTTGTCGTATCATTGATTACGATTTTACTCGGCATGATAGCGTGCAGCAATGCGGGTTGAGGTTTTGATTACACCCGGTCCGACACTCAACAGGTCTTGCCCGCTACACCCGCCAGCTCCCGGAACGGTTCACCCTCGAAGCAAAAGGAGAACGTCTGGCGATTGGCACGTAACCATTCTCCCAGGTCACTGTGTTGGGAATGAAGTTGCGATTCCATGTTAGGTTGCTAATATCCAACAGCATGGAATTTTTTCCGAATAAAGAATAGTCGGATGCCAAATGAAGCCGCTGCACGTGGTGATTCTCACGTCGCTACTCGCCGGGTGCTCAAGCGCACACCGGGACTACGAGTGGCACTTCATCCAGGGCAAGATCCGGATTGTTCCCCCAGTTACCAGGAACTTGGGCCCTCCCGCGATAGGCGACGGCGGAACTCTGCAAGTCCACATAAATGACGCGGTAGGGAAAGAGTTTATCATCTTCATCGACCACAGAATAGAGAGCCCGACGCCAGGAGCGATCTACCTGAACGCTTACCCCGGCGAAGGCAACAGCATTCGAGTGCTCGACGAGCGCAGCTTCAAGCAGAAGGTCGGAGATTTTGATTACCATTTATCCGAACCAAGCGCTCCACTCAACAGACGCCCGCCCTCGCAGTCGCCAGCGTCACCGGAAGTTCGGACGCCCGATTCGCTGCGGACGCCTTTGTCCGGTGGCTGTGGGTGAGCTCACGTTAGGCCGCAATACCACGTATCACAATTATGGGCGCATCAGGATGGAGTTACTTCGTGCCTTACGAGGCAGACATTTCAGCCGCGTTGCAGCGATTGCGGGAAGATGTTTTTGCACGAGGGGATTACGCGACCGCTGAAGACACGATTGCTGCGATGGATTGGGAAGCTGCGGCGAAGCAGAATCTCGAATGGGCGAAGAATCCAGAACTCCCGCCAAAGACGAGGGAGAGTTACTTGGCGGCGGCAAGCGACTACCGGAAGCGTCATTGGGCACAGGTGCTGGCGCCGAAACAGCCGCCTGCCCCGAAGCCCCGCAGTATTGACGAGTTGCTGGACCAAGAGGGAGCGGAAGGCACGCATTCGATTTTAGACATCCGCAGCATCTCTCCCAAGGCCAAGGTTGGTGCAATTAGCCCGTTCCCGCCGGACAAGCTCAGACGATTTTTTCCTTCCGGGATGCCGAGCCATGCCGAGATCGAGGAAGTATATGAGTTTGGGTCTTTGGAGAAGTATGTTTCCAAGCGGTGGCGGGGGATTTACATCATTGCCTATAACGACGGGAAGCCGGATGAGATTTTCTTCGCTGGTTGTTCCGGAGATTGAGAGCACGAGAATGAAGCGGCCTATCAAACCAGATGGAGCGTTGGGCGACCTCACGCCTCTGCCATGACTAGAATTACAAAATGCATCACCGGTGGTGTTGTCATCGTATTATTGCTGCCGATCTTCGTCACCACCTACTCAGGCAAAGAGAGCCGCGAGTTCCTCGAAATACTTAAAGAGAAGCATCCGGTTCAGGATCTGGGTTTGAATGATGCAACAACTGCCGGCTAATCGCGCTCCAGGCAAGGGCTGCCGCGCCGGGCAGTTGATCGATTATGGAAAGCTGGATCGTTATGCGTTTGGCGTGGCCCTGGGTGAACGCGGCATCCCCCGTCAATACAATCTCGACGACCTGGAAGCTGACCTCCGCTATGCTGGTGGTCAGTAATCCATCAGCATCACGCACATGGGTCCCGATTTTCTCTTGATCGAGTCTGCCAGCGGCCATCCGCCTGGCGACGCCACCATCGTCTTGCTGGTGGACCAAAGCGAGCGACGCTGGAACGTGCATCTGCCCGACGGTATCTCTGCCGAATCCAAGCGAGTTTCGCAAACTGGCAGTGTGCCGTGAACTTCGTTAAATTCTCGCGTTTCCAATGTCAATGATCCCTTTTGGCATGCATTGCGAGGAGGTCGCCTTACGGGAATTTCGCGCGATGATCGTGCAGGAGAACGCCAGGCAAATACCCGCCGGTCAATATCTCTTTGTGGAATGCTACTGCGACGATCCGGAGTGCGATTGCCGCCGCGTTTTTATCCAGGTGTACTTGCAACCCGACGCGAAGCGCATCGTGCTTTCGCTCAATTACGGCTGGGAAAGTCCCACGTATTATCAAAACTATATGGTGTGGAGCGCGAAATTGGCGCGCCAAATTGCCGCAGGCTGTCTGGACCCGCTCAGTCCGCGACCGGCCTATGCCGCCGATTTCTTGCGACTCTTCCGCAAACACGCCTTGGACGAGGCTTACAAAGCGCGTCTTAAGCGGCATTACGCGCTATTCAAAGCCTCGTTGAGACGAAATTGAACCGCCCTTGTTTGAGCGGTAGCTTGAGCCGCATCAGAATGTCGGGCGAAGTCTCAAGCTTGACGCGTTTTGCCAGGAACCGACGCTACTGGGGAAAGTCCCCCAGCCTTTGATCGGCTTACCGGTTCGAACATAATATCCATCCGGCAAAGCAAAGGCCAGTAATCGAGAAAAAGTCAGTCCTCTGCTCTACCGACTGAGCACTACCCAGCCAAGGGCAAAGAATTCAACTTGGCTGTAGCCGTGTTGGCAAGGCATATTTCGCGCCCGGCCATATCACCGATCATGAAACGCTTTATCTGCATACTCACAATCGCTTTCACAGTTTGCGCTCTTGCTTCTGCGCAGTCGGGCCCGACGGATAAAGCGCTCGATATCTACTGGATCGATTCTGAAGGAGGCGGCTCGACACTCATTGTCACGCCAGCGGGTGAATCCGTGCTGATTGATTCCGGTAATCCTGGCGGACGCGATTCCAGACGCATTCATCACGTCGCGGCGGACGTCGCCGGCCTGAGGAGGATTGATTATCTCCTTACCACGCATTTTCACACCGACCATTTCGGCGGGGCGGCGGAGCTGTCGAACTTGATGTCCATCGGCGCGGTTTACGACAACGGGATTCCGGACCACAATCCCGACGCCGGCGATGACGCATGGTTTATCGAAAGAATCAAACCATATCGTGAATTCAAAGCGAACAAGCGCGTCGTCATCAAGCCGGGCGAACAAATCCCGCTGAAACAAACCGAGGGCTCGGCTAGACCCATGCTGACCTGTCTGGCTGCGAAACAACTTTTCGTTCCGGCCGCTGATTCCGCAGGGCCCAATCCGCTTTGCTCGGAATCAAAAACCAGACCGACTGACGGTTCCGACAACAAGAACAGCGTCGTGCTGCTGCTGCAATTTGGTCCGTTCAAATTTTTCGACGGTGGCGATTTGACCTGGAACACCGAAGGTGAACTCGTTTGCCCCATCAATCGCGCCGGCACCGTGGACGTTTACCAGGTCAATCATCACGGTCTCGACCTGAGCAATAATCCGCTGTTGCTTCGGAGCCTGTCACCAACGATCTCGGTGATGAACAACGGTTCGACGAAAGGCTGCCAACCGGAGACATTTGCCGCGTTAAAAGCCGCGCCGTCGATTCAGACGATGTATCAGGTGCACCGAAACGTTCGGGCAGACAAGGAAAACAACACGGCGGATGAGTTCATCGCCAACCTTGAGGAGAAGTGCGGTGCCAATTACATCAAACTGTCCGTCGCTGCGGACGGTAAATCGTACGCAGTGACGATTCCCGCCACCGGCCACCGGCGCAGGTATCAGACCAAAATGTAGTCTCTTGCCGGCCTTCAGGGCTCGACGGAGTCTTGCCCCACCGTTCGGGGTCCTGAAGCGCTGCCAATCTCCAGTATCAGGTACGTAGCCGTCTCAACGCCTGCTTCACCACCCAACCGGATTTCTCCAGGGCCGCTTTGGCGATGGGTTCGTCAACTCCAGTCAGTTCACGAATGATTCGCACGGCGCGATCGCGCAGTTTCACGTTGCCTGGATTCACATCCACCATCAGGTTGCTCACGACTTTGCCCGTCCGCACCATCGCCAGCGTGGTGAACATGTTCAGAATCAATTTCGTCGCCGTCCCGGACTTGAGCCGCGTCGAACCGGTCAAAATTTCCGGTCCGACGTTCGGAGCGATGACGAGGGCAGGCCGGTTGCGTTGCGAAATTTCCAGGTGGGGATTGAAACAAAGCAGGATGGTTTTCGCGCCGCGTTGTTTGGCCGCGTGCAACGCGCCCCAGACAAAAGGGGTCCGGCCGCTGGCCGCGATGCCGACGACGACATCCTTGCGATTGATGCCGCGAAATTGAATCGCCTGCGCGCCAGCCACCGGATCGTCTTCCGCGCCTTCAGTTGACTCCCACAGCGCACGCTGGCCGCCGGCGATGATGCCCTGCACCAGTCCCGGCGGAGCGCGGAAGGTCGGAGGACATTCACTGGCGTCGACCACGCCGAGCCGTCCGCTGGTGCCGGCGCCGACGTAGAACAATCGTCCACCCCGCTCGAAGGCGCGAACAATGAGTTTGATCGCCTGTTCGATTTTCTCTCGCTCCACCAGAATTGCCGGAGGAATTTTTTCGTCCTCGTTTAACATCAGCGCGATGGCTTCGGCGATGGAAAGCTTGTCCAGGTTGATCGACCGCGGATTGCGCTGTTCGGTCGGCGAAAGCTTGAGTGATTCGAGTGAAGAGAAGAATGACTCGCCATATCGGGAGGAACCCGGTTTGGCCGCCGAGTCCTGTTGCCTGAAAAGTGAGTCAGGGCTCGCGCGGACTCTCGCCCCACCGGTTTGAAATTGTCGCCGAGCCAACTGCACCGCGCCCCACACACTTTCCCGTTTCAACGGCGTGACAATGGCGTTCGGCCAAAACCGGCGCAAGAGTCGCTTGACCTTATTGGCAAAGCGTGGCTGCCTGAGCAACACGCCGCCGGCGAGAACGAATTGCACTTGCGCGCCTGTTTTTGCCAGACGTTTCGCACAACTGATTGCGTCGCCGGCTAGGCTGTGCGCCGCGCCTTCCAGAATGTCCGAAGCGATTTTGTCGCCGTCCCACCACGCGTTGAAGACCTCGACGGCCAGCGCGGCCACGTCGTCCTTGCCGGCCCGTTGGGCCCAGCCAATCAAGTCGTCCGGCTCGTTGAGCTGGAGCTTGCGCAGTAGCCGCTGGCCGAGCTTCGACCAGACGCTCTCGCAATCATAGTAGTAAACCACGGCTTTCAGCGCGCGCAGCCCTATTTCAAAACCACTGCCTTTATCGCCGAGGATGTGGCCCCAACCGCCGACCTTAGCGGTCTTGCCGTCCCAGGTCCGGCCGAAGCAACACGAGCCGGTGCCGCTCAACACGAGCACGCGCGGTATCATGCCGATGGCATCCGAGTGGCGGCCGTGCATACACCGCCCTCCGTCTGGATGCTTCTTCCACAGGTGGCGAAAGCGTGGATGATCTGACAAACTATCTGCTGCAACGATAGCCAGTTCCAAGTCATTGGTTGCGTAACATAGAACACCCGGCCAGACCTTGGCAGCGGCGCGGCGGATGCGCTCGAGGTCGGCTTCCGTTCGCGCGCCGGCCATACCGATCACAATCGCGGTAGGCTTCGGCAGAGAATTGCCGATCGGGCGAAAGTGTTGAACCAGTTGGGCGTCGCTCAGGAGCCGCAGATTGGCCGGCCCAAACTTGCTTTGCAGGAAACAGGTCGGTTCATATTCAGTGAGCACGGCGGTGGTGCGAGTGCCACCGCATTCGATCCCGAGAAATAGAGGCTCGGTGGTGACTTTTTGACGTCTTGTCATCCGCCGAAGTATTTTCGGGCCGGACTTTTTTGCAAGGCGAATGGGCGCAGCGAAGCGGCGGTGCGGCCCGACGCTGACTTTCGCCCAAGGCGGGTGTATTCCCCGTCGCCGCCGACGTAAACGCTTGAAAAAGCCCGACGCCGATCGCGGAACTCTCGCCCTTGCTCGTCGTCCTCGTGCGCGTCCTCGTCGGTTTCGGGACCATTCGAGGACGAGGAGGAGGACGAGGACGAACCGCATGTCATGTGGCGCGTCTGATTGTTATCATGACGCATGACATCAAGCGGTCGAGAGGAATGGCGACTCAATGCGACTGGCTGAGCAGATAGAGCAGGTAGGCAAACACGGCCGAAGCCAGAAATCCGACCACGACGGCCCACCGGACGAATTGCTGATGTTTTCTACGGTTCGATCGCCCCATGCCGGGCAAGAGGTAGTAGCGGTGCTCCTCTTTGTTCTTTCGGGTCCAAAACATAGCCTGTCGCCTGGTTGCCGGCGCTCTATAATCAAAACCGTCGGATTTGGCAAACCAACAAATATTGTTTCCTGCTTTTGGCGCTGGCTTGTGACAGAATCATATTTGTCTCATGAAAAAGTTGCCCTCGCTCGCTATCGTGTGGGTGGAACTGTTGGTCGCGTGTTTCTCGCTCAGCGGGGTTGAAACCAATGCCCCCGGCGAAGCTCAGTTCCTGTCAAACATCTGGCAACTCACTTTCGAAGGCAGGCGCAGCGGCGAAGGCTATTTCTCGCCCGACGGCAAGGCCCTGATTTTCCAGAGTGAACGCGAAACGGGCAATCCATTCTACCAGATTTACATCCTCGACCTCGAAACCGGCGATAGCCATCGTGTCTCGGCCGGCATCGGCAAAACCACCTGCGCCTTTTTCCGTCCGAACACCGACGAAGTCCTCTTCGCTTCCACCCATCTCGATCCGGAAGCGAAGGGGAAGCAAAAGACCGAACTCGAGCTCCGCGCCTCCGGCAAAGAGCGTCGTTACTCATGGGACTACGACGAACACTTTGACATTTTCGTCGCCAAACGCGACGGCAGTCGGTTGCGCCGCCTGACCAGCGCATACGGCTACGACGCTGAAGCGTCTTATTCGCCCGACGGGAAGAAAATTGTCTTCACCTCGCTGCGCGACGCTTATCCGGCCGAAACGCTTTCGTCGGAAGACCGCAAACGTCTCGAGAACGACCCCGCCTACTTCGGCGAGATTTACATCATGAACGCCGACGGATCGGGCCAGAAACGCCTGACGTTCACGCCCGGCTACGATGGGGGGCCGTTCTTCTCGCCCGACGGCAGGCGCATCCTCTGGCGCCGCTTCCACACGAACGGCATCAATGCGGACATTTACACGATGAAACTCGACGGCTCGGATGTGCGCCGACTCACTGACTTCGGCTGCATGTCCTGGGCGCCGTTTTATCATCCCTCCGGCCAATACCTCGTCTTCACAGCAAACAAGTTCGGTTTTGCCAATTTCGAGCTGTTCATCGTCGATGCCGCCGGCGATCGCGAGCCGGTGCGCGTCACCTTCACGGACGGCTTTGACGGCCTGCCGGTCTTTTCGCCCGACGGGAGGAGACTGTGCTGGACATCGAACCGAACGCCAAACGGCAAATCACAACTGTTCCTCGCGGACTGGGACGACAAAGCGGCGCCGGCGGCCCTGAAGACGTCGCCCGAACGCGGTGCGGGCGCCGGTGTGCTGCCGGCGTTGCGCCCGCGGGAACGCCCAGGGGTCGAGGCACACAAAGCGGTTCCGCCTCCTCACGTCGGCGGCTACGCGTCGGAAATTCGCGTCGCAGATTTGCGGAGTGAGGTTGACTATCTCGCTTCCGACGCGCTTGAAGGGCGATTGACCGGCGCTAAAGGCGCCGGACTTGCGGCGGAATTTATCGCCGACCAATTGCGCCGCGCCGGCCTCAAACCGTTCGGCCAAAACGGGAACTACTTTCAGCCGTTCGAATTCAGCTCCGGCGTCAAAGTGGTTACGAACGACAATCAGCTTATTCTCTCCACCGAGTCCGGCACCGCGTCCGCGACCTTCGCGGTCGAGAAGGACTTTCGCCCGCTGTCGTTCACTTCCAACGGCGAACTGGAAGGCGAAGTGGTCTTTGCCGGCTACGGGTTGACTGTGGCGGGCAAGGCCGCCGAAGGCTACAACTCCTACACCGGACTGGACGTGACCAACAAGATCGCGCTCGTCCTGCGTTACGTGCCTGAGAATGTCGAACCGAAACGGCGCCAGGAACTGAACCTCTACGCTGCGCTGCGCTACAAAGCCCTGGTCGCGCGCGAGCACGGGGCCAAAGCGATTCTTGTCGTGACAGGCCCGAACTCGCCGAATCCGGGCGCGCTGGTGCCGCTCAGTTCCGACGGCAGTCTGTCCGGTTCGGACATCATTGCCGTGTCCATCACGACGAATGTCGCCGACGCGCTCGTAGCCGGCAGCGCCAAGGATTTGAGATCGCTCCAAACCGCGCTCGACTCCGAGAACCCGCACGCGGAAGGCGGATTTGTGATTCCGAAAGTGAGGGTGAAAGTGGCTACTGCTGTCGAACGCGTCCGCAAAACCGACCGTAACGTGATCGCTTATCTCCCGCCCGCCGGAAGGAGGGCCGCGCCCGCCGAATATGTCCTGCTGGGCGCGCACTACGATCATCTTGGCCGCGGCGAGAGCTCCAGTTCGCGCGAGACAGCCGAAGAGACCGGCCAGATTCACCACGGCGCGGACGACAACGCTTCCGGCGTGGCTGTGGTGCTCGAACTCGCGGCATCTCTGGCCGACGAAGAAGACAAAAAGCCTGATGAATTCCGGCACGGCGTCATTGTCGCATTCTGGTCGGGCGAAGAACTGGGGCTGCTCGGCTCGTCTTATTTCGCAGAGCACGCGCCGCTTGGGCTGTCGAATATCGTCGCGTATTTGAACTTCGACATGGTGGGCCGCCTGCGGGACAACAAACTGATATTGCAAGGTGTCGGCTCCTCCAGCGAGTGGCGGCGTCTGATTGAAAAGCGCAACATTGCCGCAGGTTTCAATCTGGTCCTGCAGGACGACCCTTATGTGCCCACCGACACCACCGCGCTCTATCCGAAACAGATTCCGGTGCTGGCTTTCTTCACCGGCAGTCATGACGATTACCATCGTCCCACCGATGTCGCGGACAAACTGAACTACGAAGGGCTCGAACGCGTCACGCGTTTCGCGCGCAGTATCGCGCTCGACCTCGCCACGGCTTCGACGCGGCCGGACTACGTGAAGGTCGAGAGGAGCGGCGGCCCCGGCGGTCGCGACGCTTTGCGCGCCTATCTCGGCACCGTCCCGGATTACGCAACCGAAGTAAAGGGGGTGAAGTTGTCGGGCGTGCGCGGCGGCAGTCCGGCGGAAAAGGCCGGCTTGAAAGGCGGCGATATTATCATCGAGTTCGCCGGCCAGAAAATCGCCAATATCTACGACTACACCTACGCACTCGACGCCGCCAAGATCGGTCAGCCGGTGGACATCGCCGTTGAGCGTGGCGGCCGGCGCGTGATACTGAAAGTTACGCCGGAAGCGCGGAAGTGATCCGCCGGTTTGACCGCGAATGAACCCGGAGGAACATCGAACATCGAACATCGAACATCGAACGCCGAACATCGAACATCGAACGCCGAACATCGAACATCGAACGCCGAACATCGAACGCCGAACATCGAACGCCGAACATCGAATGGCAGCGCGAATCTTTGCTTATTTCGGCGTTCGATGTTCGATGTTGAACTTTCGATGTTTTCCCTCGGTTCAGGTGGTTCAACGCGCGAAATTTTCGTTCGGAGAGATCTCTCCCTGAGCCGATGAGCGGAGAGGGCTGTGGTGGCCGGAAACGTTCGTTGCGCCTCAGGTGAATCTTCGCGGTCGGAGAAAATTTTCCTTGCCACTGCGCGTTCCAGAGTAGCCAATGAGATCGTTGAATGCAGTCGTCAGAAAGACATTTAGAGATTTTATGGTCAAGATTCCCGTCCTCCGCTGGGGGCAGCCCTACGAGAGTCTCGAACTCGACAAGGTCGTCCATTTCGTCACTGGTGAAACGCTGGCGCAGGTGGGCCAGGCCAATCCCGGCCTGCTCACCAGGGACATGAAGAAGGCGCAGCGCGCCCGCGACGTGCTCCGCGAGATTCCCATCCGTCAGCTTGTCACGATGATGAAGAAAGCCGGCGAGCTCTACAAAGATGCCACCCTGCCGATGGGCGACGGCCAGCAATCGCCGGACGATTTTGCGCGCCAGCAATCCGCGTCCACGGGTTTGCCGGAGCACATGTGCAAGGCCAACATGTCCAAGAATCACTTCGTGCTCTCGAACATGGAACGCATCCTCGACTGCCTTACTCGCGGACTCGACCTCGAAATCCTCACGCGCGGTTACGGCATGGAGTCGCGAGGCGTCATCGTCAGTTACCAGGCTCAATCACCGGTGCTCGGCCTGGTGCTGCCCTCCAACTCGCCCGGGGTGCACACGCTTTGGATGCCGGTCATCCCGATGCAAATCGGCCTCGTGCTCAAGCCCGGTCCCCAGGAGCCGTGGACGCCCTATCGCATGGCCGAGGCGTTCTTCCAGGCCGGCGTGCCGCGCGAAGCCATCAGCATTTATCCCGGCGGTGGCGAGATGGGCGCGGAAGTGGTCAGCCGCTGCCAGCGCGTGAAGATTTTCGGCAGCACCGAGACGGTGCAACGCTATCACGGCAACCCGTGCGTGCAGGTCCACGGCCCCGGTTTCAGCAAAATCCTGCTGGGCGACGACGTGGTGGATCAGTGGGAGAAATACCTCGATCTGATGTTCGACAGCGTCTATATGAACAGCGGACGCGGCTGCATCAATTGCTCCGGCGTCTGGGCCTCGCGCCACACGAAAGAAATCGCGCAGGCGTTGGCCGAGCGGCTCGGCCCCATCGACACCAAGCCGCCGGACGATCCCACCGCCGGTCTCGCGGCCTTCACGGTGCCCGGCCAGGCGCAAGCCATCCACGCTTCAATTCTCGACAAGATGAAAGAGGACGGCGTGACCGACATGACGGCGAAGTTCGGCTCGCGCCTCGTCGAGAAGGAACGCTGCGCTTATTTGCGTCCGTGGGTCATCCACAGCGACGCGCCCGAGCGCAAGATTGCCCAGACCGAATACATGTTTCCGTACGTGACGGTCGTGCAGTGTTCGCAAGCCGAGATGATCGAGAAGATCGGCCAGACGCTCGTCTGCAGCGCCATTACGAACGACAAAGCATGGGAACGCCAGCTCATCGACGCCACGAACATTGACCGGTTGAACATCGGTCCGATTCCGACGATTCAACTGAACTGGCTCCAGCCGCACGAAGGGAACATTGTGGATTTTCTCTTCCGGGCGCGCGCGTTCCAGGCGCCTCCCGAGCGGTTGGCAGCGCAATAATGGACGCGAATTCGCTCCAATGGTTCCTTGCAGCGTGGGGCGAAGCAAATCGACCCACCAGGTAACATCGCTTCCAACCTTGACCCCGCGTCCACGTGCGCCTAAGCAGTGCGGATGAAGTTTTGCCTGTTTGGCATTTCCGGCATCACTCTGGGCAAGCACAACATCAAAGACCCGCGCCTGGACCAGGCCGATAAACTGGTCGAGGCGCAGAAAAAAACCTATGCCCAGGTGGACATCGTGGAAGAGAAGGAGCTGCTCACTGTCGACGCCGTTCTCACCGGTCGCGCCTCGCTCAGCGACCTGCTGATGAAAGACCTCGAGGCGGTCGAGACGCGTCTCGGTCGCGACCCCAGCGAATCTGAAAAGGCCGTCCTGCAGAAGCTTGCCGATGCGTTGCTGAGCGAGAAAGCAGTTTCGGCAGTCGGGCTGACGGCGGACGAACTCAAAGCCATTTCCGCGCATAATTTCTATTCCAACAAACCGGTCATCGTGGCGGAGGAGGCCGAGTTGACAGCGCCCGACGCGCTGATGGTTCGGGCGTTCAAGGAGAGCGGTTATGTCAGTTTCCTTACCGTCGGCGGGAAAGAAAACCGCGCGTGGCCCATCCGCGCCGGCACGACCGCCTGGGAAGCCGCCGGCACTATCCACACCGACATCCAGAAGGGCTTCATCCGCGCCGAGATCATCAGCTTTGCAGACTTCCTCCAGGCCGGCGGGGAGACGCAGGCCAAGCGGGCCGGCAAACAGCGCCTCGAACTGAAGACCTACGTGATGCAGGACTATGACGTGGTGAATTTCCGGTTCAATAAGTAGCCGACTCGGATTTTGTAAGGATCGAGCGCAGAGAACAGAATCGGCCTTGTCTGGCGATTTCCTGTGCCTTATTCTGCCCGCATTCCTGCGAGGCCGGACCTGTGCTCGCGCCAGGATGAGTCGGACCACACACAGTTGAGAAACAACGAACGCCAGGTCAGGGCGACCAGGCCGGCAGAGGTTTTTATGATGAAGAAACGCACAACTATAACGCGTCGTGACTTTGTCCGTACGGCAGGGGCCGCGGCGGCGACCTTCATGATCGTGCCTCGTCACGTCGTAGCGGGCGCGGGTGTCGCTCCGCCCAGCGAGCGGTTGAACATCGCCGGTGTCGGAGTCGGCGGCATGGGCGCCGGCGACATCGGCGCGGTCGCCACGGACAATAACATCGTCGCGCTGTGCGACGTGGACCAGAACCGCTCCGCCGAAACGTTCAAGAAGTTCCCCAATGCCAAACCGTATCGCGACTTTCGGAAGCTGTTTGACGAAATGGTAAAGGAGATCGACGCGGTCATCGTTGCCACGCCGGACCATTGCCACGCGGTGGCGGCCATGGCGGCCATCCGGCGCGGCAAGCATGTGTATTGCGAGAAACCGCTGGCCCATTCCGTTTACGAAGTTCGCCAGTTGATGAAGGCGGCCCGGCAGCACAAGGTCGTGACGCAACTCGGCAACCAGGGCCATTCTTACGAGACCATTCGCCTGTTCTGCGAATGGATTTGGGACGGCGCGATCGGCAGCGTCCACACGATCCACGCGGGATGCGCCGCGGTAAACTCCGGCATCGACGCGCTGCCGCGGCTCAAGGAGCAGCATCCGGTTCCCCCAACGCTCGACTGGGACCTGTGGCTGGGTCCGGCGCAATACCGGCCCTACCATCCCGCTTATCTGCCGGCCAGTTGGCGCGGGTGGGTGCCGTTCGGCAACGGCACGGTGGGCGACTGGACCTGTCATGTGGTTGACCCTGTCTTTTGGGCGCTGGACCTCGGAGCCCCAGCGACGATCCAGGCCGCGGTGAAGGATTACGACCCGAAGACGCAGGGTGACGCCTTTCCCAAGGGCGAAATTATCACCTACGAGTTTCCCTCCAAAGGCAAGCGCGGTCCGGTCACGCTGCATTGGTACAGCGGCACGGAAAGAATTCCGCGCCCGAAGGACATGGAAGAAGACGACAAGAATGTCGAGACCGGCGCGGTGGTGTTGGGAGACAAGGGCACGATCATCTACGGTTCGCACGGGGCAGGCGGCGTGAGAATCATTCCGCAGAAAAAAATGGATGAATACAAACGTCCGGAGAAGACCATTCCGCGAGTCAAGGAACACCATTGGGACTGGCTGCAGGCGATCCGCAATGGCACCAGGGCCGGCTCCGATTTTGCTTCCTACGGCGGGCCGCTTACAGAGATCGCCCTGCTGGGCGTGATTGCGATCAGGATGGCAGGCACGAAGTTGAAGTGGGACGCGACACGCATGCGATTTGCTAATTCCAAAAAGGCGAATCAACTCCTCAACCACGGATGTCATGGGTCTCCGCCTTGCGGCGGCAGGCCTGACTCGAAAGCGTTGCTTTCTTCCTGTCGCGTGGCAATAAATCCTTCATGTCACACACCTGCTCACTTCAATCCAGCTTCGCCACCTTGAAGGCCAAACGGCATACCCATAGCCACCAAGGCTGCGCACGATTCCTCGCGACGGTGTTACTGCTGGCCTTCTGCGCGACCGGCGCCCGCGCTCAGACCAATCAGGCAAAACCCAAGCCCGAGGAAGTCACCGAAGCCTACCTCCGCGAGCACTACACCAAATTCGAATACAGAATCCCGATGCGCGACGGCGTGAGGCTTTTCACTTCCGTCTTTGCGCCGAAGGACGAATCGCAGCCTTGGCCGATCCTGCTGACGCGCACGCCTTACAGTCTGAAGCCCTACAGTGAAGACCGTTATCCCGATCCCGGAGGGCCGCTCAAGCATTACGCGAAGGAGAAGTTCATCTTCGTGTTGCAGGACGTGCGCGGGCGCAACGGTTCCGAAGGCGAATTTGTCCACATGCGTCCGCACAAGGAGATGAAGTCCGGGCCGCGGGACATTGATGAGAGCACCGATACCTACGACACGATTGATTGGCTGGTGAAGAACGTGCCGAACAACAACGGCAAAGTCGGCATGATAGGCATTTCCTATCCGGGCTTTTACACGGCGGCGGGCATGATCGACTCGCATCCCGCGCTCAAGTGCGCCTCGCCGCAGGCGCCGATTGCCGATAGGTTCATCGGCGACGATTTCCATCACAACGGCGCGTTCTATCTGCCGCACGCGTTCGGGTTCTTCTCCGGGTTCGGCCAGAAACTCGACGAGCCGACACGCGAGCAACCAAAGCCGTTCGATTACAAAACGCCCGACGGTTACGAGTTTTATCTGAAACTCGGCCCGTTGGCGAACGCCGACAAACTCTATTTCAAAGGCAAGATCGAATTCTGGAACGACTTGATGGAGCACGACACTTACGACGAATTCTGGCAGGCGCGCAACCTCCGTCCGCACCTCAAGAATATCAAGTCCGCCGTCATGACCGTCGGCGGCTGGTATGACGCCGAAGACCTGTTCGGGCCGCTCCAGATTTATCACGAAGTCGAGCGCAACAATCCCGGCATCTTCAACGTGCTGGTCATCGGTCCGTGGTTCCACGGCGGCTGGTCGCGCGGCGACGGCGACAAACTCGGCAATGTGGATTTCCACGCCAAGACCGCGGAGTTCTATCGCGAGAACATCGAATTGCCCTTCCTGAAACATTTCCTGAAGGACGATCCAAAGTTTGATCTGCCGGAAGCCTACGTCTTCGAGACCGGCACCGCTCAATGGCGGCGCTACGAATCCTGGCCGCCGAAAAACGCGCGTGAAAAAACGCTCTATTGCCACGCCAACGGCAAACTGTCATTCGATCCACCGGTCAAGGGAACCAGTCCGTTTGACGAATACATCAGCGATCCGGCCAAGCCTGTGCCGTTCATTCCCAACATTGCCATCGGCATGACGCGCGAACACATGCTTGACGATCAACGGTTCGCGTCCTCACGGCCCGACGTGCTGGTTTATCAGACCGACCTGTTGGAAGAGGACGTCACCATGGCCGGCCCGATTACAGCGCGGCTGCAAGTCTCCACCTCCGGGACCGATTCGGATTGGGTCGTAAAATTGATCGACGTTTACTCCGGTGATTATCCGAATCCCGACCCGAATCCCGCTGGGGTGCAGATGGGCGGCTACCAGCAACTCGTCCGCGGCGAAGCCTTCCGCGGCAAGTTTCGTAACAGCTTCTCGAAGCCGGAACCGTTCGAGCCGGGCAAAATGACGAAGGTCGAGTACGTTCTGCCGGACGCGTATCACACATTTCGGCGCGGTCATCGCATCATGGTGCAGGTGCAGAGCTCCTGGTTCCCGCTCGTGGACCGCAATCCGCAGACGTTTTGCGACATCTACCACGCCCGCGAAGAAGATTTCCAAAAGGCGACGCAGCGGGTTTATCACTCGCCGCAAGCCGGCTCGAATATTCGCGTGCAGGTTCTGGCACCCGAGAAGTGAGCGGTCGGTTCTGTTTCGGAAATTTAAATTGGTCTAGAAACTCAAATGGCCCAATGCGAGGAGGCCGTAAAACGTGTACTCGCAATCCAAGTGCTCATCGCCCCAATGGCCGTGAAACGCGCCTTCGTTCGTCCAAAGCGTATCGATGAAATCCAGGCATTTCTCCTTCACCTGCTCAAAGGAAACCTGCATCCCCGCCAGCGCGTGCAGTGCCGTCGCCGTTGAAAGCAGGTCGGGCATCGGCGCGTTTGGCGCGGCCAGAAAACCGCCCGCAGAGTGACAGCGCGCCAGCAGCCAGCCGCCGACGGATGGGTTCACCGGCAGGGACAGGTTTCGGAGGACGGTCACGGCGGCAGCCGTCGCATTGGTCGAACCGACCTTTAATCGCTGAACAGCCGGAGCAACGGCAACGCGTTCGTTCGTCCACGCGCCATCTTCGGTCTCCAGAAATTTCAGACTTTGCGCCAGTCGCAATGGTTCCGGCACGGAGTCTTTCAAATCCTGATAGGCGCCCAGCGCGAGAAAACAACCGTAAGCCGTGCCGCATTTCGCGCCTGTCACCGGACTGTACCCGCCGTCCTTGCTCCGAAACTGCTCAATGCGACGAAGAATTCTTTCCCGGAAATCGGCGACGCAGGAGTCCGTCGAACTCCGACCTGCAATCGCCGTCCACGCGCGGGCCAGGCAGCAGAGATGCACAAAATCCAAACCTTCTCCGCCGCCGAACGATTTCAGGTACGATGCAATTCGCGCAACCGGGAGTTCCGCTTGCAACGCCAGCAAGCCATCCACTCCAAAAATCGTGTAGTAAAGGTCGCTGTTGCCCATGCGGTCTTTGAAGCCGCCATCGTCGTTCTGCTGTCGGCGCAGAAAACTTGCGATCATTTCCGTGGATTCACCCAGAAGCTTCGGAGCCAGCCGCGCGACCTGCAGCATTTCGAGCCTGATGCTCACGGCTGAATGGACAGGATTTTGGCCGAAACTAACCGGCCACTGAAACTTCAGTCAAACGATTGGCCGCGTTTTTCGCCTCAAACTCCCTGCACCAGCCTTTGATTTCCGTGTCGTTGAAAATCTTGCCGATGACGCGGCGCAACAAGCCTTTCAAATTCGGATTTTCCACGTCACGCAAGCAACGGATCGCCTCCTCCTTGTAGGTTTCATACAACTGTCGCGCCCGCTCGTCGGCCTTCAACTCGGTGTAAAGAGCCTCGATTTGCTCGGGGTTGATGCCGACCTGGGGCGAGCGACACCAGACCGATTCAAGCTGCGCCTTCTGGTCGTTTTTGGCCTTTTCGTAGGCGACCGCGAGCAACAGGCTCGGCCGCAAGCCCGCAATGTCGTTCGTCTCGCCTTTGCTGCCAAGGTCGCTCAAGTCGTCGCGAATCTGATACGCGATGCCGAGCGCTTCGCTGTAATTCGCCAGCGCGTCCGCGACTTCCTCATGTTGTTCAATTCCGGCGTAGAGCGCGCCGAGTCGAAGCGCCACTTCAAATGCCGGAGCCGTTTTCTTGCGGAAAATGTCGAGCACCTGGGTCTGTGTCAGCGGCCGTGGCGTGCGCGCCCAGCAAAGTTCCGCGCCTTGTCCGCGACAAAGCTGTCGCTGCCCTTGCGACGCGATCAGGAGCATTTCTGCTTTTTGCTCCGCCGACGCCCGGCACGCGCCGATGAGGCGATACCCTTCGCCGATGAGCAAATCGCCCACGTTCAACGCAACGGCAACGCCATGCTCTTCGTGCAACGTCTTTTCGCCGTAGCGCATGGCGTCGTTGTCCTCGATGTCATCGTGGATCAGCGACGCTTTGTGAAAACATTCCACCGCCAACGCCACTTTACGAATGTCCTCCGGCAACGGCGCGCCAGGGGCTTCGCGCAGGGCCTGGTACGCCGCCACGGTCAGGAAAGGACGCCACCGTTTGCCGGCGCGCGCCAGCCATTCGCGTGCGATTTGTTCCGTTTCGCCCTCAATCGGGCCCATGATTTTTTCGAGCGAGTCGCCGGTGAACCAGGAATCCACTTCGTTGCGCACCGAAGCGAGGTCGAGCCGGCGCGTTTTGTCGTCGCTGGTAAGATGGATGTATTCCCAGATCCAGTCCAGGTCCACCGTCGTGTCAATGCAGTCGTCCTGCAGCAGCGGGATGGCCACGCCGGGTATCGCCGCGGCTTCCATGTACGGAAATGCGCGCTCCAGAACGCTCAAGCAGCTCACGCCGACGATGGCCTCAATCTTCCCCGTCTGAATGAGGCTCATGACGATGGCGCTGCCTTCTGCAACGAGCACAGCGTAGCCGAGCTTTTCCGCTTCGGTCTGCAAATCCTGGATCGTGCACAGACCGCATTGCTTGCAGAGCAGACCGAACTCATCGAACGGCGCCGGGCATTTGCTCTCGACGCGCAGGCATTTCGGCAACAGCAACAGCCGGCGTTCGTAAGGAACGGAGGCGAGCGTCTCCCGCCACATTTCGTTGTTGATCAGCACGCCGATGTAATCGCAGTAAAGCGGGTCGCAGTTCAGCATCTTAACTACCAGTTCCGCGTGAACTTTGAGTTCTTCGACGGGCAAAGGCGGAACCGGACTGTGCTCCGCGACATAATTCCGCACCACTTGCAGGATGTGGTTTCGCTGGATCGGCGTCTGCGGGATGTTCTTCTTTGGCGGACGAAAGCGCTGCTGGACGATGTGACGCGGAATGACGAGAGGGGCAGTTTGCATAATCAGTTTGTTCAGCGGTCCATTAAGCGCATTATGGCACAAAGACTTCGCCTCGAGCGCCAGTATTCGCTGTCACAAGCGCCGGAGCGAGCTTTGATTTCAATTCACGCGCCTTCGACGCAGCGTCGTGCCGGCCGTTTCGATACGCGCCGAAATCGCTGAACCAAAACCTTTTTGCCAATCGATACAACCAATGTTTCTCCGGCACTTCCTCGCCGGGCAGCCATTGGCTGAACCGCGGCTGCATCGTTTCCAGCTCTTCCATCGCCGTGCCGCGCGCGGTCGTGTCGCGCGCGCCGTGCTTGCGCACCAGTTCCTTCACCAAATCAGGTCGCTCCAGCACGACGCAGCCGCGTGTCGCCCGCGCCGAAAGCTCGCGGAAATCGCGCAGGTAAGCCGACTGCCGCATCGTCTCGAAGACGCCGCGCGAATCGCGAACGTTTTCGACGGCGAACTGGATAATGGGGCACGGCTCGATGTCGCCGCGCGGGCTGACGTGATGGCTGACGCCGGTGGCCATCGGACAAAGCGCCTGGCCGTCGTGGCCGTAGTAGGCGTCGATGATGGCGATGGGCATCTTCGCCCGCGCCTCGACCACGAACTTGCGGACGCGGACGAGCTGGTCAGGGCGCAAAGCAAGTTGCGGATTCATCTTCGGTCCGACTGGCCGGTAAGTGTGATACCAGACGTAGTGCACGCCGCGCTGGATGAGTTCCCGCAGCCATTGTTCGGTCAGCAACTCGTCCATATTCGACTGGCAGACGCTGGTGGCCACTCCGGTAAGAAGCCTGGCACGGAGACAATGTTCCAGCCCGCGCATCGTTTTGTCGAACACGTCCTTCTTGCCGCGGCGCTGATCACTCGTGATTTCACGGCCTTCGATGCTGACCAGGGGCGTGGCGTTGCCCAGTTCGCGCAGGCGGGCCGCAACCTTCTCCGTGATGAACTGGCCGTTGGTGAAAAGCTGAAAGTAACAGTCGCGGTGCGCGGCGAGCAGGTCGAGCAACTCCGGGTGCATGAACGGTTCGCCGCCGAGGATGCCGAAGAACACGTTCCCGTGCCGTTTGGCGTCAGTGATGGTGCGATTGAGCGTGTCCAGGTCGATGGCGTCCTTCTCCTCCACATCCACCCAGCAGCCCTGGCAACGGAGGTTGCACGAGTTGATGATGGAAAGGTAAAGGAACGGCGGGAAATACTCGCCGCGCTTGATGCGGCGCTTGAACTGCTCGACTGACAACATCCCTTTCACGCCGAAGTTCCAGGCGAACTTGGCAATGCACCGTTTGTCGGCGGTGCGCAGTGTGCGGATGACGAGGGTTGGGAGCATTACAGTTTAGCCGAAAATGGAACGAATCTTCCGGGGAACCTCAGTTAGTTTCTGTGGTTTGACTTTGTCACGAGTTTTTGAGAGCGGTGGCAAATAGCTGCGGAGCAGCGGTAGAAGGTAGCCCACGGCGTCAGCCGTGGGTTGCGGTATTGACAATCGGAGCCGCGAAGCGGCGAAAGACAATTCTCTTTGGCCGCAATTCTGTCGCCCCTGACGGGGCTTTTGGTGATGTGGCGTTTTTCCCCACGGCTCACGCCGTGGGCTACCCTCTTCCGCCACTCCGTGGCTGACGGCTCGCGCGCGTTTCGGATTTACGACCACGACGTTGACTTTGAACATACTCATGCACTACGCGGCTCAGGTGCCTGTTTGCTGTGCTGCCAACACCATCTGCGCCCTGGCCTTCGCTTCTTCAGCCCGCCGCGCAATTTCCTCCGACGACGGCAGACTCATCAACACTTCGGGCGGGATGTCTCCGGCACTGGCAAGCTTGACCAGGCACTTCTGCCGTTCCTGCAAAGCCTTGTCCGCGTCGCGTTCCTTCGAGAAGCGTGACTTCGCCTTCTCGCTGCGTTCACGCAGCATGGCGTAAACGTCACCACCCAGCAGGGCGCTGATGTCGATCTTCATTTTCTCGCGCTGCAAGTCGGCGTCGCTTACCACGTCGCCGTTGATCGGACCGGCCTTGTATTTGGGGAACATGATGGCGGCTTCGGGACAAACGCGCGAGCAGGCCGGGCAATTGGTTTTACAGTTGTCGTTGTTCTGGACCTGAATGCGCTGCTGCTCGTCCACGCCGTACACGCCGAACAGGCAGAAACTCAGGCACTGCATGCAATTGGTGCAGCGGTCGTAGTCGATGACCGGGAACCACGGCTTCCAATCGCCGTGCTTCGCGGCGTTGGTTTCGGCCCGGACTGTTTCAACCGTCACGGCGATCCGATTCGAGCAGCGCGGTCATCGCCGTGAAGCGGTCGGCCGCTTCGAGCGCCTGCGCGTCGCTGCCTTCGTAGAGCACGACGCGAAGAGTGCTTTGGTCTTTAAGGCTCATTCAATCGTCAACATTGTCACGGTGTCCTTGTCCTTGACGAAAACTCTGTTCCCGGCGATCACCGGGTGTGCGTAGGTAGGCGTCTCAGCGATTTTGATCCGGGCCACTTCCGCGTATTCCTTGTCGCTGGGCTTAAAGGCGATCAATTCGGATTTTGGGGCCAAGGCCAGGAGAACCGAGCCCGCGTCGAGAATGGAGCCGAACCCCTTGTTGTCTTGCTGGGTTGTATCCGCCCAGGCCGACTGACCGGTCCGTGCGTTCAGGCAGAAGAAATTGCCGCGGCCGGACAGGCCAAAGAGCAGGCCGTCTTTCAGCACGGGGCTGTTGAACTGTGTGGCGAGTTCAGCGTTGCTCCAGAGCTCAGTGGCGGCGAAACCATCACCCTGTTTCTCGATCTTCACGGCCTTGGTACCGCGACCCGACCCAGTAAAGATCACCGTTTGCCCGTCCACGATCGCTGTCGCCGCGTTGTAGGTCATTCCTTGTGGCAGGAATGGGATCTGCCACAATCGCTTCCCGTCAGCCACACCGATGCCGACGACGCTTTTCTCCGTTAGGGTCACAATCTGTTTTGAGGCTCCCACCGTCAGCAGGACGGGCGAGGCGTACGCCGGGGCTTCTTCGGCCCATTTCCACTTCTGGTCGCCGGTGGCCAGCTCGAACGCGATGAGCGCGCCGTTGCCCTGTCCGCCAAGATGCGCGATGGCCATCCCGTCCACAATGATCGGCGACATCGCGGTGTGGAACCGGGGCGCGACCCTGGGGAACTCGTCTTTGCGCCAAACAACTTTGCCGGTGGCGGCGTCCAGACAGGAAAGAATCCCGCCAACGCCCAGTGTGACAATCTTTCCATCCGCAACGGCAGGGGAGCTTCTAGGTCCAGGATGCTGCGATCCGTCCGGTCCGCTCACGGACTGCGCCGCGTACTTGTCCCGCCACAATTCCTTTCCGCTGACTGCGTCCAGGCACAAGGTAACTTCATCCGTATCCTGCCGCGTAAAGACGTAAAGCTTGTCGCCCACCAGAGCGGGAGTAGCATCACCCAAGCCCACGTTTGCTCTCCACTGCTGAGCGAGTTCCCGCGGCCAGGTCTGGGGCGCTTTGAACCCGGTCACCTTCCCGTCCCGATGGGGCCCGCGCCATTGTGGCCAATCTTGGGCGAAAATGCAGCCCGCACTAAACAGCGTCACACAGTTCAAAATGGCGCCGATCGATCGATTGGTATTTTTCATGGCATTGCTACAAAATTGCGAGTGGATTTGTTCTTCCAAGAAATGAAATGCCGGTTCACGCGGCCACCTCGCTCTTCGGCAACTCAACAGCACTCGGCTTCGTCGCTTTGCCAGTGGGCAGATTCGGTTGGAGTTCTGCGCTGAACAAAGCGTTGGCGACTTCATCGGCACTTTGCACGCGCATGTTGAGAATCTCCGCCG
Source organism: Verrucomicrobiota bacterium (assembly GCA_003218515.1). Lineage (GTDB taxonomy): Bacteria > Verrucomicrobiota > Verrucomicrobiia > Limisphaerales > AV2 > AV2. The sequence continues at coordinate 22,079 of QHNT01000279.1, forward strand.
CCTCTATCGGCAACGGCGCTTTCGCCGCGTGGAAGAGCCATTTCACCGCGCGCGGGTAGCAGGCCGCGATTTTCACCGGGCCGCCATCGGCGAGCCGTTTCAAGGCCGGGTCCTGCCGGGCGCTCATTTCACACAAGTCCGCCACAGCATCGAACGCCAGGCCGGACTCGCAAAGTTTCTTCAGCACCGCTTCCTTCACTTCTTTTGGCACGACCTGAGCGTAGGTGCAGTTGCAATACAGGATGCGCGGCGGCGTCGTCATGATTTGTCCGCCCAGTCTAACATCGTTTCGTTTGGCTGCAACGTGTGCTTTTGGCAAGCCGGACTCATCACATCGGCGCGGTAATCCGATGTGTCGGTTGCGGTTTGCCGGGGCGAAAATGCTCTAAATGTTCCAGTTTCGCTTTCAAGCCAGGGAAACATCCGGCCAAACCCCCTACGGCGCTCTGCACCGCATCTCGCAGGATTTCCGGCGCCGACTGGGCGCGCAGGTTGATGATGAGCTGGCCGCTTTCCACGGGATGTTCCAGGGCTTGTGACACTTCAGGGACGTAATCGTTACGCACCAGGTTAATGACCGCGATGTCCCCTAAACCTCCCTCCGGGCTGAAGGTCATTTTCAGATGGGCCACCTCCGCGTCAGCGCTCCGAAGGCGCTCCTGAATTGCGCCGGCCAATCGTTCGAGCACGGCGTTCGCGTCGAAGGCCTTTCTGTCTTCCAGTCGCACCGTGCAATTCAACCAGCCGAGCAACGCTTCGCCCACGGCGTAAAGTTCGTAATCCACTTCCATCGTCGCGCGGGCAGTCTGTTCGGCGGCAGTGATGCGGTCAAACCACGAGCCCAAGCCGGCGCCTGACCGCGCGGACACCTCAAAAATCTCCGCACGCGGGAATTGAGCCGCCAGCTCGCCGCGGAGCGTGGGCCGCTTCGACGCGTCGAGCACATCGCACTTGTTGATGACGATGATGTCCGCTTCTTCCAGTTGCTTGCGGTAGATGTAGAGCACCTTCTCGGAAAACTTGCCTCCTTCCTCCAATCCGAAGATGCGCAGCGCGCGAATCGGGTCCACCAGCACGCTCAATGGCGCGATAAAAAAATTGTCGCCATAAATCCGGCGCAGCGGATACGTGACCGTCGCCACCAGGTCGGTGCAACTGCCGACCGGCTCGGCGATGAACACATCGGGACGCGTGGCGGCGGTCAGCTTGTTCGCTGCGTCCACGAGCGAATTGAACCGGCAACAAAAACAGCCGCCCGGAATTTCTTCCGTAGCGAACCCGCGCGAGCGCAACATCGCTGTATCGACCAGTTCGCTCCCCTGGTCGTTCGTGATCAGGCCGACGCGCAGCCCTTGCTTCGTCAGCCTTTCTGCGAGTCTGACCACGGAGGTGGTCTTTCCCGCGCCAAGAAAGCCCCCGATCATGAGGTAGCGAGCCTTTGGCAAACTCGGAACTCGGAACTCGGAACTCGGAACGTTCGGGCTCATTTGATTTCCTCAGACTTCTGCTTTTCCAGGATTTTGTCGATGGTCTTGTCCAGGATCGCGCGGTAACCATGGACGTCCACGCATTTGGTGTCCGGTTTTCCTTTTACCATATAAAGCCACCCTTGGCCATAAGGGTCTTTGTTCACCAGCGTAATTTTTTCTTTCAGGAGTGGATTGGGGCCGGCGAACTGCCCCTCGGCGATGCAAAAGAGGTCGGAAATGGCCTTGAACCCTTCGATCCACCCGACGATCTGGCCCGGCTGGACCGGCGCACCCGGTTCGATTTCAAACCCGTGGCCCACCATATCGCCCAGAATCCGCACGGCGAACTTGGTGAACCCGACACGACACAAATCGTCCTCCTGCCGCGCAATCCAGCCATGCGACGGGCTGTAAAGATAATCCACCGGCAAGAGCGTCACGAACCGTGAGCGTTTGTAGTGTAGGGTTTTCGGTATCCGTGTTTCCATGTTGGTGCGCCTTCACAAAACCACACTAAATAGGACTCGAAAAGGAAGATGTTTGGTGGTCTATTGAGCAGGTGCCAACGATGGATAGAACGGTGATGAAAGTCGTGGGACGACGCAGGCGTGCCAGAGTGGACGTAGAGACGTTCGACGTGATGCAGAAAACGGTTAACGTGATGCGCGCAGGTCGCGGTCTCGTGCCCAAGGGAGTATTCCGGTTCAAATCTTTTGGTGAGGCCGACACATGGTTGATCAGAATGATGGCGGTGAACTCGTCTCGCGCATCCCGACGCTAGACGACCTGCTGTTTCTTTGTCGCAAGCTCAACGAGGCCGGCGCGAGATACGTCGTCATTGGTGGATGGGCCGTCATCCAGCACGGCTTTGGAAGGACGACCCAAGATATCGACCTGTTGGTGGATTCCTCGCCAGACAATTTCGAACGCATCAGGACAGCGATGCTTGCGCTGCCGGACGGCGCCATCCGCGAAGTCAAGGCAACCGATTTGGATGAATTTGTTGTCGTCAGGATCGCAGACGAAGTGCTTGTTGATCTCATGAAGCGGGCCTGTGGCGTGGAGTATGCGGAAGCTTCCAAAGACGTCTGTCTGACTGAAGTTCGAGGCGTTGCTATTCCTTTCGCGAAGCCGAAGCTGCTCTTGCGGCTGAAACAAACCCATCGGGAAAAGGACGCCGAGGATCGCTTATTCCTGCAACGGCTGATTTACGAGCAGGAGAAACGCCAAGGATGATCTACTTCGACCACAACGCAACAACGCCGATGTTGCCGGAAGCGCGGCAGGCCTGGTTGGATGCGAGCGAGAAGTTCATCGGCAATCCCTCCAGCCCCCACCGCGTCGGCAGTCGCGCGGACGCGGCGATCACCGAGGCGCGTCAGCGGTTGGCGGAATTTCTCGGTTGCGACCCGTTGGATATCGTCTGGACTTCCGGCGCGACGGAAGCCAACAACACGGTACTCCATCATTTCGCGCGCGCGCTCCCGTTGGATACTGAGGTTTGGGTCTCAGCCATCGAACATCCCTGTGTGATGGCTTCCACGAAACACTACTTTCCGAAACGTCACCGGCTGATTCCGGTCACGCGCGGCGGTTCCGTTGACTTGAATTGGTTGACAGAAGAAATCGCTCACGCGCGTCCGGGGCTGGTGGCGATCATGGCCGCGAACAACGAGACCGGCGTGCTCCAGCCCTGGCGCGAGGCGCTGGCAATTTGCCGTCAATGGGACGTTCCGTTTTTCTGCGACGCCGCGCAGTGGATTGGCAAACTTCCGGCCAGTGGATTGGCAGAATGCGATTTTGTCAGCGGCGCGGCACACAAATTCGGCGGGCCGAAAGGCGTTGGTTTCTTGAAGTGCCCGGCGAAAGGGCGGATTGAACCGCTGTTGCGAGGCGGGCCGCAGGAAGAAGGACGACGGGCCGGCACGGAGAACGTCGCCGGAATCCTTGCGATGATGGCCGCGCTCGATGCGCGCGAAGCGTTGTTGAGCACGGACGAAGCCGAGAAGCGCGTCGAATGGCGCAAGGCTTTCGAAAAACGGATGGTGTTGGATTTGCCCCGCTCAGAGGTCGTTGGCGCCGGACAGGAACGTTTGTGGAACACCGTTTCCGCGTTGATGCCCGAAGCAGACTCCCAGCAACGCTGGGTCGTAAAGCTCGACAAGCTGGGTTTTGCCGTTTCCACCGGCTCGGCGTGTTCCAGCGGCAAGGAGGAGCCATCCCATGTCATCGCAGCGATGGGGTATCCGCCGCGAGAAGCGGGTCGCGTCCTGCGCTTCAGCAGTGGATGGGAAACGACCGAGGAAGAATGGAGCGCGTTACTTGAAGGCTTAATGAAGGTTCACCACGGAATGACCAGGGGCCGGAAGTAGGTCTTCTCGCCCGCCTACCCTCGATCTCCATCGCCGCGCGGCTCAAAGGCGGCAGCGTATAAATCCTCAAAATCGTCCACGCCGATTGGACGCGGATTGAAACCCGCGGTCCATTGTTTGGCTGCTTCTTCAGCCATGACCTTTGTCTTCGAGCGCTTCACCCCGAGGTCGGCGAGCGAGCGGGCGATTTGGGCAGCGTTCAAGAGCGATTCCAATCGCGCGACGAGCGCCGCCACTGCGGCATCCAAACCGTCGCTCACACAAGCGATTTCCGGCGCGGACGCCAGTTCCGCATAAGCCCGCTTCGCCGGAGCGTCCTTCGCGTTGAAGCGCACGACGTGCGGTAACAGGATTCCCACCGCTTCACCATGCACAATACCGTAATGCGCCGTGAGCGGATTGGCCGCGGCGTGGGCGGCGCCCAGCATGCTGTTCTCAATGGCCGTTCCCGCAAACGCGGCGCCCAGCAACATTCGTCCGCGCGCTTCGATGTCCTTCGGATTGCTCAAGACCCGCGGAAGACTCGGCACCGTCAGTTTGAACGACTCGTGCGAAAACATCATCGACAGATTGTTGCGCCTCTTCGTCACCGCCGTTTCGACCGCGTGAGCGATGGCATCGACACCGGTGTGCGCCGTGACCAACGGCGGCTGCGATACCGTCAACGCAGGGTCCAAAATGGCGATGCGCGCGGCGGCCCTGGGATCGAGGCACGCCATTTTCTGGTGTGTCTGCTCATCAGCAATGAGCGCTGCGGATTGACATTCGCTTCCGGTACCCGCCGTCGTCGGAATGGCGATAAACGGCAGCATCGGCAGGCTGGTTTTGCCCACTCCCCAGTAGTCCTGCACCCGCCCGCCGTTGGTCAGAAGAAAATTGCAACCTTTTGCCGTGTCCATGCTGCTGCCGCCGCCGAGGCCAACGATCGTGTCGATGCCGGCAGCTTTCGCAACTTCAAGGCATTTGTCCACGTCGCGCGTGGTGGGATTCTCATGCACTTCGGCAAAAACGACCACGCCGAGTCCGCACGATTGAAGAATGTGTTCAACGCGGTCCACGTGTCCGGCGGTGACGATGCCCGGGTCCGTGACGACCAGAACGATTTTCGCGCCAAGCTCTCGCGCCAACTCGCCGACGCGTGCCACACTGTTCAGACCAAAAACGATCCGCGTCCGTGGTTGGTAATCAAACAAGGGAAGAAGGGAGGCGGCACCCGCGTCTTGCGCGCGGGGTTGGGCTTCACGCCCGACTCGGTCTCTGATTTTCCCGGATACTTTGCTCATTCGTTTCGCTCCCAGTTTGTTGGCATGACTGCCGTGGGATTGCAAGTGGCCAGGGCTAGTAAACCCCTTCCACAATTTGCTTCTCCATCGCGCCGAAGGGCCGGACTTCAGCGACGCCGTCCCAGGCGTAAGGCGCGCGCGGTTCCCGGCGGATAGCCTCGTCGCGTTCCAGGAAGCGCGGCATGAAGAATTCCTTCGTCAACGTGGTCAGCTCGACGCGGCCCCACGCGTCGTACTTCACCAGTTGGTCGGTCTTGTTCGGCTCCACCACGCGGAGCACGGCGCGCGGTTGCGGGGCGTAGTAGGTGATGGTGAAATTGTCCTCGGGCCGTAACGGCACGCTGGCCGCGAGGCCCATCAAGGTGTTCCCGTAAGTCGGATAAAAGCCGATGCGGCCTTCCAAAACTTCTTCGACGATGAAGCGGACGTATTGCGGGGCCATGGTCGTGCCACCGCAGAACACGCCGCGAATACCGGCCTCCCACAAATTGATTTTCTCGGCCAGCGCCTCCAGCAGTTTCGGTGTGGTGAAAAGGCCGCTGACTTTGCGATGTTTCAAAATCGTGACCGCCTGGTCCACGACATGTTCCAGGTAGGCCTTCGCCTGGTCGGCTTTTTTCTCCCCGATGACTTTCTTCACCCAGCGCGGGTCGAGATCAACGAAGTAGCACGAGCTGCCGCGGAAGTTGGCGAGGTGCTCGATGGCGAGGCGCAGGCGGCGCGGACCGGTCGGGCCAACCATCAGCCAGGCGCCGCCGCGCGGGAAATGTTCGTCGGAAACTTTGCCGGAGAATTCCTCGTAATCGACCTTATAGTCGTCCCAACCGATGCGCTGCTTGGGCATGCCCGTGGTGCCGCCGGTCTCGAACACGTTGAAGGGCCGGCCTTTGAATTTTGCCGGCACCCAGACTTCCGGTTGCAGGTCGCGCAACGACTCGTCCGGGAAATGAGGGAACTTTAGCACGTCAGCGAAGCTTTTGATTTCCTTGCGGGGATCAAAGTTTTTCTTCGCCCAGTCGAGCCAGAACGGGCAGCCGGTCTCCGGTGAAAAATGCCACTGGACGATTTCGCGCAGGTGGGCGTCGAGTTTTTCCTGCGCGGCTTTGATGGCGGCCTGGTCAACAGACATAAATCAATTTTCGATTTAAGATTTGCGATTGTCGATTTTGATTTGGGGTTTTTTACCGGGTTGCCGATGAACACAGCCCTGGCGACAAGGAGATGGAGCGTTCCGTCTGATGATCCCAAAATGAGTTTAAGGCAACGCTCGCCCTCACCCCTGACCCCTCTCCCATCCGATGGGAGAGGGGAACCGCAGGAGAGGGAGAAACAATCTCGGTCTCTTTGCCATTCTCACGCTCTCTGGTGTGGCTCAGGCCCATGGGACTCACCAGGTCGGCTCGAGCCAGGCGGTTCCGCTATTTTTTTTCACCGAGTCCTTTCGGGTTCACGTCCACTTTAGGCTGGTCGCTGCTCGGCGCGTGGCGCGCGGCGTCGTGAATCGCGTAGAGATGCGCGTTGCTCGCGACGTAGATGACGCCGTTGGCCACGACCGGCGTGGAATAAACCGGCGATCCGAGATTCGGGCCGTCCTCTTCCTTGCCGGCGATCAGCATCTTGCTCAGGATTTGCTTTTCCTTGCGGGCAGCCAGGACCACGAAGTCGCCGTCTTCGTCTCCGCAATAGACCTTACCGTCGGCGACCAGCGTCGAGCCCCACATGTGCGCCTTCATGTCGTGCGTCCAGTAAAGTTTCCCCGTCTCGGCGTCGAAGCAATGGACGAAGCCGGAGAAATCGCCGACGAACAGCAGACCCGTGTTCGGATCAATCGAGACCGTCGAGATGCTGCGGTGGATTTTGTCGTAGCTCCAGATTTTGCCGGTCTGCGTGATATCGCCGGTCCTGGTCGCGTCGATGCAGGTCAGGATGCCGACGCCTTCACCGTGCTCGGGGTCCTGACCAACGGCGACGTAAACGCGGTTCTTATAGAAGACCGGTGTCGCGTTGATTTCACTGACGCCTTCTGCCGCGGGGTACTTGAATTTCTTCCGCTCCGGCGGGTTGCAATCGTATTTCCAGGCAACCTTGAGGTAGGTCGAGTCTGTTCCCTTTACCGGCTTCGCGTCGAAGGCGTAGCAGTAGCCGTCGCCGCCGCCGAAGAAAACCAGTTTCCTGCCGTTCACCACGCCCATCGACGGCGAGCTCCATTGACCATGGAAAATGTGCGGACCGATGTGAGCGTCGTCCTCGGCGACGAATTCACCGGTCTTCTTATTGAGCGCGATGAAGCTGGGTGAGTTGGGCGACGGAATGTTCACGTGCGACCAGTCCTGTCCGTTGGAAGTGCAAGCGTAAACCAGGTCGTCCACAATGAGCACGGAACAGTTCGACGCGTTGTGCGGGAAGACTCCCAGTTCGTCCATCATGTTATAGACCCAAATGATGTCGGCGTCGTGAGAGCCGATTTTCGCCTTCGGTTTGCCAGGGCCGACGACGTATTGCGCCTCGTCTTTGAACGGGCCGTCGTTACCGTTGGCCATGCCTTCGGTGTCGAGACAAATCACTTCACAGCGGCTGGTCACGAGATAAACGCGGTTGCCTTCCACGCACGGCGAGGAAAGCAAGCCGAGTCCCTCCCAGTCATTGACTTTGCCGGACGCCAGCTTGGGAACGACGAGTTGCCAGAGAAATTCGCCGGTCTTCTCGTCCAAACACAGCAGGATGCTGCGGTCGCCCTCATGTTGCGGATCGCGTGGATTTTCGTTGTTCGTTCCGATGAAAACCTTGCCGCCGGCGACAACAACGTTGCCGTAAGCCTGCGAACCGAGCTTGGCTACCCACTTGACGTTTTTGGTGGCCTGCATGTCGATGTCCTCAGTGCCGGATTTGGGTTTGCCGGGGTCGAAGCGGTCGGGCAACCCTTTGGCGGGCGAATACATATTGCGTCCAGGGTCGTTGCCGCCCCAACGCGGCCAGTCCTGGGCGGGCATCGCGGGGCAGATTAAGATTAAAAGGAAGATTAAGAGAGGGGCGGCCGTGTTCTTAATCTTACTCGTAATCTTCGAAGTCGAGGCGCGGTCTAGTTGGCCGTGAACGGAGAGCTTCGAAGGAACGCGCTGCAGGATGTCGGTCGTCCAAGTGATGAATTTTAACGAGCGATGGTAAACGTTTAATTTCTCATGATCGAAACGGATGGTTTTCATGGGGGATTAAGAATAAGAGGAAGATTAAGATTAAGAAACTAGTTCGCCATCACCAAAATATTGTCTATGTAAACGCGCATGTCCTGCGGCGAAAAGCCGAACAGTCCGGGGCAGCCGTTCTGATGCGCGTGTTTGTGGGGCACTTCAAACGTCCAGGCCGCCGGCTCCGCCTCGCCTTTGGGCCAGGCTTTCGCGCGCACCACGCCCGAACCGTCCGCCGCCACATCGACTCGCCCCTTCAAGTGATACCAGACGTTCGGCGACCAGTTGAATTCCTTTCCGAAACGGAACAATTCGTCGTTCGAGCTGATTTCCAGTTTCTTCTCGTTGCCCTTGAGCACAATCTTATAGCGCTGATTGATGACACCCGCGTCGGACATCTTGCGTTTATTGCCTTCGCTCATCACATCGGCTTCAATCGTGTAATTCTTTAACTGCGGGTCGCCCATGAACACGGTCGCGCGCTGGAAAAAGCGATTGTCGATGGTCTTGACCAGGGCCTTGTTGCCGTCCTTATCGCGCACGTCGAATTTGAACCGCGCGCCAATCCACGGCAGCGGCGGATAGGCAAAGGGCGTGGGCGGCTCGACGTTGTTGGTCGTCGTCTCACTCAACTGGAACGCCTCAAAATCCTGTTTGATGGGCAGTCCGGGAAGGACGCGCCCGCGGAACGTGCCGCGCAGGTTGCCGGCAACCGCTTCGAACGCGCCCGCCGAAGGCGCCGGGTCAGAAGCGGCGACCAGTTGCCCCGCTTCATTGAAGTCCGCTTTTATCGAAGCCCTCACCCGCGCCGTCGGCGGAATGTAATGCGACCATTTGATCTGCTTCGGGTCTTTGACTTCCTCGACGGTCAACCCGTTGGCGTCGAGCGCGCGCACGCGAAACGAAACTTTGTCGCCGGGTTTCAACAACACCTCCGAGGGAATGATCTGAAGCCGGTCCGGGGGGCCGGGCGCAGGCCACTTTTCTTCAGCCGGTTCGTGCGGCAGACCTGGATTGTTCCCTTTCCTGCCAAAACAATAAAGCTGCTTGCTCGTCTGCACGTAAATCTTGCCGTTATAAACTGACGGCACACCGAAGCAGCGACCGTCGAGCACCGCGTGCGCGAGGATTTCGCCGCCGCTGGCTCCCGGTTTGACAATGTAAAATGCGCCTCTGCCAGCGGTCTCGTCGCCGCCTTCCTCTTTCTGGCCCGGTTCGTTCAGAATCGGCACATACAACTTGCCGTCGGCATAGATGGGGCACGCGTTGCGTTGCTCGATGCCGAGCTTCAGTTTCCAAAGAATTTTTCCGCTGTTTGCGTCGATGGCAGCGAGGTTGCCGACCTCGCTGGTCAAATAAACCATGTCGCCGACGAGAATCGGTGAGCTGGTGGAAGTGCGCAGCTCGTTGCTCCAAAGCTCGACCTCCGAACGCGGTACGACGACCGGACCGGCCGCTGCGTTGGCCGGCGTCGCATGCGGGATTTTCATCGCCACCATCTGGCCGGGTTCATAAGGCGTGCCGTAAATCGCGATGATCTTGTCGTTGTGGTGGACGAGCACGGACGAATTGATGCCCGCTTTGAAGAGCGGGATGCGCCAGATCGGATCGCCGGTGCGGGCGTTGACGCAAACGATGCTGCCGTCGCCTGTGGACGCGTAGAAAACGCGCTGGCCGTCGAGCCAGTCCAACACCGGCAACGAAAACGAATTGTCATGCGGCCGGTCGCCGGGAGACGAAGCCCAGACCAGTTCGCCGGTCTTCTTCTCGAAGGCGTAAAAGCGGTCGCCGCCGGGTCCGTGCGCACCCCAGTTCGCCGTGATACCGCGCGTAATCACGAGGTCTTTATCCATCAGCGGTGACGCCGTGCGGCCGTTGGGGAAAGTCAGCCGCCCATAAACCTCCATCATCGACACGTCCCAGAGCTTCTGACCGTCGGCGGTGAAGGCCGCGAGAATGCCCTGCGTGCCCTGCATATAGACGTTGCCGGTTTCGGGGTCAATCGTCGGGCTGGACGTGGCGTAGCGATGGTAAATGATGTCGCTCAGAAAATCGCCGTAACCGTGCTGCCAAAGTTGTTTGCCGGTCTCGGCGTCGAAGCAGGTGAGAACCTCCTGTAAGTCCGGACCGTCCCCGACATAGCCCATTATGTAAAGGCGGCCATTGGCGATGACTGGAGTGGATTGGCCGGGCAAATTCGCCGTCCACAACGGATGTCCGGCGTCCACTTTGTCCGGCAGGTTTTTTTCGAGGGAAGCACCGTTTTGGTCCGGTCCGCGCCAGGTCAGCCAGCCGTGGACCGGGGCGGCATGCGTCGCAGAGAGGATGGCAAATTGACAGCCAACCAACAGGCTGAAGGGGCCGGCAAAAGGCGAGCGTAAAAGTTTCATGGTCGTGTTCCGGTCGTAAGTTGAACGTCTTTCGCGAAAGAATTAAACAAATTTTCTTTCCTCGAGGACGGCGACTATTCTACACCACAGAAAAGATTGCAATCGTAAATAATACCTATACGTATAATTTTCAAGCCCCATTCAATATTTGTCATGACCGCCGCGAGAAAAATCCGTCCGGCCGAATCGCTGCCGATCGACGCGCCCGGCCGGCGGCGCCTGCCCATCCTGTTGCGCCACGCCTGGTATGGATTGAACCAGGCCTTTCGCCGGCGCATCGCGCACCTGGGCATCACGCCGGACCAGTTCACCGTCATGCGCACGCTTTTGGAGACTGGCGGCATCACCCAGAGCGAACTCACCGGACTGATGAGCAGCGACCCGAACACCGTGGCGTCCTTGCTGGAGCGGATGGAGAAGTCCGGCTTGCTGGAACGCCAGCCGCACGAAAGAGACCACCGCGCGCACCGGCTGGATTTAAAGGCCGAAGGCAAACGCAAATATCAAAAGGCGCGAGAAATCGCCATCGCCTTGCAGACCGAAGCGCTCAGCGTGTTGCCGGAGGATGAACGGGAACATTTTCTCGGACACCTGGCGCTGGTGGCTGACGCCTGCCGTGCCGCGGCGGACAAAGTAACGAAGAAGGGGCAGTGAGTTTTCAAGAGTTAGCGTGAGCGAGGAGATTTCCCGCTGCTCTTATAGCATTTTGGGCAACCGCGACCGGCGCTTCTTTTTGCGACAACGGCCTGCCATTCATGGCCATTGCTGCACTTCCACCAAACTTTGAAGCCTGAAAATGGACGGACTTTATCGGCAGACAACTTGTTTTTCGTTGGGTGCCACTCCTGTGCCAGTTTGGAATTCAAGGTCAGCAGAGAGTTGTCACGGCATACTGCCTTGCCTGCACAATATGGACAGTTTGATCCGTGACTTCGGTTGTTGATGCTTGTCCGCCAGACGTGATCTCGCTCACATAGCCAATAGACCTTCTTGTTTGAGAACTCAGTGACTTGAACAGGCGTAAGTTTCCCATTTTTGCTTGGGTGCCATTCAGCCGCGACGTTGGGACGTTTGATCAACAAACACGTGGATGGTGTGGCCAACTTGCCTGCGCATTGCGCACAGCCACAACCGTGACTTCGTGTTGCGGGTGTCGCCTGCCATTCATATCCGCATTTGCGGCACCGCCACCACACTTTGCGATTTGCTCCAGCCGTGAGATCATTTGGAGTTAAAGCGGAATTCTTTTCCTAATGCCACTCTTGTGCTAGATCAGTGTTGACCGTCGCGAGACAATTTTCTTTGTTCACTCGTTTGTTGCTGCAAAAAGGGCAGCCATTCCCTTTGTTACGCAAATTAACAGCCGCTTGCCACTCATGTCCCTTCGTGCATTGCCACCAAACTTTGGCGTGGGAACTCGGGGTAACATCCGAGGGAAGTTTTTGACCATTTTTGATAGGGTGCCATTCTGAAGCCAAAAAGTTGTTGAACTGAGCAAGGTTATTCTCTGGAGATGGTCTAGTCCCCGCACAAAAGGGACATCCTCGGCCATTACTGCGCTTAGCGACAGTAGCCAACCATTCATGGTGTTTCCTTTTGGCGCATTGCCACCATACTTTGAGGTTCGAAAAGGCGCTGACATGCTGCGGACTGAGATTCCAATTTTTACTGGAATGCCATTCAGCAGCTAAAGCCGGAAACAACACCAACAGACTTTGTCCGGGCATCGGCCCCGGCAGCCGATCAAGCAAGTTACGATATTCGGTTTCATTCTGGAGTCTGCCCGCCTCGATATACTCCGAAATAATAGCGACTTGGTTTGGCTGTGATTTTCCCAGAATCGCGGCATTTCCAAGAACGCGTTTGACAATTTGGAATTCTGATTCTCGACGGTCCACGATGACATCTAATTCAGAAATCGGCTGGAGACCCCTCTCTCTGATTCTGATCAAGTCCACTCCATGCTTTCTTAAGAGCGTATTCTTCCGACGATCTGCTTTTTTCTTGTCGCGATGCCAAAACTCTCCATCGCATTCGAGGGCGGTAGCAATACTTGGCAAGAAAACGTCACATTCAATGCCCTGAACTTTGTGCCGAAGTAACGCATCGTGGAAAATCCAATTCAACTCAGCAAACACTCGTAGCTCCAGCTTTGATGTTGATGAATTGCAATCAGGACAGCCGTGACCTCGATTTCTGCTCGCAACTACTGCTGCCCATTCATGTCGCCTGCCGCAAACCCACCAAACTTTTCGGTGCGAATTCGCCGTTACGTTACGAGGACGCAGCCTTCCGTTTTTTGTCGGATGCCAATCTTTGGCTAAGAGCGGATTGACCTTCAAGAGACAGTTTTCTGGAGTGACGATTTTCCCTGCGCAAGCAGGACAATTGCTCCCTTTATTTCGAGTGTAAACTTGCGCCGCGTAAATATGCCCTTTTGGACAAAGCCACCAGACTCTTTTGCCTGAGCCCGGCCTCACCTGATCGGGATGAAGACGGCCGTTTTTCGTTGGATGCCACTCGGTAGCCAACTTGGGATTCAGAGCAAGTAACGAGTTTAGGGCATCGGCCCGCTTACCGGTACAATACGGACAGCCTTGGCCCTTTGCTCGATTCGCCACGATGGCTACCCATTCGTGGCCTTTTGAACATCGCCACCAGCACGATCTGTTCGACTGGCGGGCAGTCGCGGAAGGATCAATGTCGGCGTTCCTCACAGGATGCCATTCCTTCAACAGTCGCTGATCATCGTTCACCGTCGATCGCTGCATAAAGCAATGATTATAACTGTTCATTTCACACCAAATACTCCAGCGGACCAAGCGATGTTCGCTCCAGCCTAAAAAACTCTGCCGACAAGTTCGCAATTAATTCAATCCGTATCTTGCTACCCAACCGTTCCTCGTGTTCTACTGGAATGAGTAAAGCTATTGAACAGTCTCCACTGCTGCAGGCCGTAGCGCGCCATTCACAAGGCCCAGGCAACGCGGCTAGACTGACTAAACCGAACGAAAGATTGACCGACTGGACAGAAACATCCATATCCGCAAACCCTGTGTAGCTCCATGAGAACGAAAAGAGGAGATAGGTTTTAGTGGTAGAAGCGATCTGCTTCGCTGAAATTTTGAGGGCATCACGACAAATCCTGCCATCATTCAGCTTAAAGCATTTTTTAAGTAGAAATCTGGCAGAGCTTTTAGCTAGCCAAAGTTTTATCCCAACAGGGATTTGCATGGGAAAAGCATAACGCCTCTTTTGAAACTGAGTCAGTCTATAGGGCAGTAAAGACACCGATACCTCTAACAGATCGTTTTTCAATCCAGCACCTTGATCCGCGCGTTGCGAATCTGCGCATGGGTGTCGCCACGACTCAGTTCCTGGAAACCGATGCGGCCTTTGCGCGGGCGATCCTTCAACGGGGGCGCGTCGCTGCCATTGTGTCGTTTCACAGTCTGGTTTTGCTCGTCGAGGTCCAGATCCTGAATCGTTTCGCCGTTCAGCACGACTTTGAGATGCGAACCCTTGAGCAGGACGTGGTATTTGTTCCACTCCGTTGGTTTGTAAACCTGCTTTGTCGGCGCGATGGCCCGATAAATGCCGCCGGTCAGTTCCGAGTCTTTGGCGCTGGTGTTGTAACGAAAATCCGCCATCTGCAGTTCCATGCCGTCGA
>QHNT01000408.1 GCA_003218515.1 Verrucomicrobiota bacterium
CCATTGTTGACGAACACGGCTGCAGCATCGACCAGTTGGTGCCGTGCCCAGGTCCTCGTTCCGGCGGTGTTTGGGAGAATCACGGCAAGTATGTGTCGGCAGTAACCGACGCAGCCGGGGCTTTCCAGAAAGCCAACCTCATCACGGAAGAACAAAAGGATGCAATCGTCGCAACAGCAGCCCAATCAAATTGCGGAAAACAATGAACAAGGCTGTACATTTGAATCCCGCTTTGGCCCGGACCCGCTAAAGTGCGAACTGCGACCCGACCGGATTGCGCTTGCGACTTGCAGCCTCCCGGGTTGATCGGGCATCTTGACACCACCATGCCGCTGGTCGATTCCCTCTCCCCACGACGGAGGAGTGGGGAGAGGGTAAGGGAGAGGGGACTCCCATTAGCCGCGCCAATTCGATGGAAGGTGCCCCTCTCCCCAGCCCTCTCCCCGCTCGTGCCTCGCAGGGAGAGGGAGCAGGGGGCCTTCCACGATGGGTGGTAGTATCCAGATGCGCCCGGCTTGATCGAGCGTCTTAATCCGTCCTTGATTCGTCGCGCGCCAGCAAGTATCACTAGGGCCAGCCTTAGGCGTGCAAGGCGGGTTGAAGTTCGTGCCATGGCCTACGCAGACGCTTCCATAAACCGTCGCGGGTTCGGTCAGACCACGCGACCGGATGCGTGGTGGGTCCAGCCGTCGCTGGTGTTCCTGGGACTGTCGGCTTTCATTGTTTACTCGACGTGGGCAGCGTTCCAGGGCGCGCACTATCGTTGGGGGCCTTACCTGTCGCCGTTCTACTCGCCGGAACTTTTTGGAGATGCCACCCACAGTTGGTTCGGAGCGAAGCCGGGCTGGTGGCCGGCGTGGCTGCCGTTTTCGCCGGCACTCTTCATTCTCTGGGCGCCGGGCGGGTTCCGGCTGACCTGTTACTACTATCGCGGCGCTTACTACAAAGCGTTCTGGGCCGACCCACCTTCCTGCACCGTGAGCGAGCCGCGCAAGGCGTATCGCGGCGAGGCTTCCTTTCCGCTCATCATGCAAAACATTCACCGATACTTCTTGTATGTGGCGCTGCTCTTTCTGGTTTTCCTCGGCCACGATGTCTGGAAAGCGATGTGGTTTACCGACGCGGCGACGGGCAAAGCCACCTTCGGCATCCGTTTCGGAACTGTGGTGCTGGCAGTGAACGTGATTCTGCTCGGCGGCTACACTTTTGGTTGTCACTCGCTTCGTCATCTGGCTGGCGGCGGCATGGACCGGCTCTCCGGAGCGCCGCTTTGCCAGAAGACCTACCGCTGCGTGAGCTGTTTCAATCGCCGCCATATGCTTTGGGCGTGGCTGAGTCTCTTCTGGGTGGCGTTCTCCGACCTCTACGTGCGGCTTTGTTCGACGGGCGTCTGGCATGACGTGCGAATTTTCTGAGGTGTTGAATCGTTGAATCGTTAAATCGTTGAAAAATGAAAACCGCCCCGACGACGGTCTTGAGCCTGCCCGGGCGTGCGGCCGCCGTTGCAACGCTTCAACGCTTCAACGATTTAACGAACACACATGCCTGAATATCAAACCTTCGAGCACGATGTCCTGGTCATCGGGGCCGGCGGCGCGGGACTGCGCGCGGCGATTGAAGCCTCGGCCGCGGGGGTGACGGTGGGCATTGTCTGCAAGTCGCTTCTGGGCAAGGCGCACACCGTGATGGCCGAAGGCGGCGTCGCGGCGGCCCTGGCGAACGTGGACGAACGGGACAACTGGAAGGTCCATTTCGCCGATACGATGCGCGGCGGGCAATACCTGAACAACTGGCGCATGGCCGAGCTGCACGCAAAAGAAGCGCCCGACCGTGTCCGCGAATTGGAAGCGTGGGGCGCGCTCTTTGACCGCACCAAGGACGGGCGAATTCTTCAGCGCAATTTCGGCGGCCACAAATATCCGCGTCTGGCGCACGTCGGCGACCGCACCGGCCTGGAAATGATTCGCACGTTGCAGGACCACGGCGTGCACCGGGGCATTGATGTCCACATGGAATGCACCGTGATCACTTTGTTGAAAGATGGCGACCGCGTGGTGGGCGCGTTCGGTTACGATCGTGAGCGCGGGCGGTTCCGTCTGTTCAAGGCCAGAGCTTTCGTGCTCGCCACCGGCGGCATCGGGCGCGCCTACAAGATCACCAGCAACAGTTGGGAATACACCGGCGACGGCCAGGCGCTGGCCTACCACGCCGGCGCTGAGCTGATGGACATGGAGTTCGTGCAGTTTCATCCCACCGGCATGGTCTGGCCGCCGAGTGTTCAGGGAATTCTCGTCACCGAAGGCGTGCGCGGTGAAGGCGGCGTTCTGCAGAACAAGGAGGGCAAACGATTTATGTTCGACGACATTCCGGAGCTTTACAAGAACCAGACCGCCGACAACCCGGAGGAAGGGTGGCGCTATTGCCAGGGCGACAAGGAAGCGCGTCGTCCGCCCGAACTGCTCACGCGCGACCACGTCGCCCGCTGCATCGTGCGGGAAATCAAAGCGGGCCGCGGCAGCCCGCACGACGGCGTGTTCCTCGATATTTCCTGGATCAAGGAAAAAATTCCCAAGGCGGCGGAACACATCAAAAAGAAACTGCCGAGCATGTATCACCAGTTCAAACAACTGGCCGACATCGACATCACGCAGGAGCCGATGGAGGTCGGCCCGACGACGCATTACATCATGGGCGGCGTGCGCGTGGACGGCGACACGCAGATGTCCACGGTGCCGGGACTGTTTGCGGCGGGCGAAGTGGCTGCGGGGCTGCACGGCGCGAACCGGCTCGGCGGAAATTCGTTGTCCGACCTGCTGGTGTTCGGCCAACGCGCCGGAAAGTTTGCCGCGCAATTCGCCAAAGAGCAAGGCGCCGGAGAAATCAACGTGGCGCAGGTCGAACAGGCGGCGCAACGCGCCTTGGAACCGTTTGAAAGAAACGGCGCCAACGCCGAGGGGCCCTATCAAATCCAGCACGCGTTGCAGGAAATGATGCAGGACCTCGTCGGCATCGTGCGCAAGGAAGATGAAATGCTTCGGGCGCTGGAAGGCTTGCAGAAACTCCGAAAGCGCGGCGGACAGGTGGCCGTGCCTGGCAACCGCGAATACAACCCCGGCTGGCACACGGCGCTCGACCTCGACAATTTGCTGACCGTGTCTGAGGCCATCGCGCGCGCGGCCGTCGAGCGCAAGGAAAGTCGCGGCGCGCATTTCCGCGAGGATTACCCGGACAAGGACGCCGCAGCCGGCAAGTTTAACATCGTTGTTCGCAAGGGCACGGATGGTTCGATGCAGGTACGGCGTCAGCCGTTGTCGGAAATGCCTGCCGAACTCAAACAAATCATTGAGGAGATGAAATGAAGCGGGCTTTAACACGTAGCAGCCGAGGTAACGAGGCTCTGATTTCCTTCCCGGTTGAGGGAGCAGAGAGCCTCGTGACCTCGGCTGCTACAAGCG
>QHNT01000332.1 GCA_003218515.1 Verrucomicrobiota bacterium
ATCCATGTTCTTTGGCGCACTTCACAGCGACGGCGTTCTGATCAGGAATGTCCCAAAAGATCATCTGTCCCGCACTTTGGGCGATCAGCGCTTCAACCAGGAGGACGCCCGCGTCGGCCGATCCTGCCACGAGCGGACCGAGATAGAGCGCTTGGGAGCCGGGGCGAATGAAGCCGTAGCCGGCAAATGAGCCGGGCTGAGATTCCAGCACCAATGCACACCGGCTCTGATGCGCCAATGCCCGCAGGATTTTATTTCGGGTAACACCGAACGCTTCGGAATCCAGCGGCTCAATGCTTCGAGCGTCTGAGTCCCGCCATATTCTGATCCTCGAATCAAACGTGGTCGGTCGCGGATGGCACCTCGCGCATTCCCAACGTGTCAGCGTCCATTCGTCTTTGAATCCGAGCTCGTCATACACCTTTTTGCCGAGCGGCGTGGCGTCGAGTTTGATGCAGCGCACCCCGCGCCAGCGCAGGTGTTCGATGCACCGTTGCAACAAGGCCCGGCCGATGCCACGGCGGCGATACTCCGGATGAACCAGCATCATGCCGATCCAGGCCAGGTCCGGCCCGTAAACCGTGGTCGTGGCTGTGCCCGCAGGCGCGCCGTTCCATTCAGCCAGAAAGCAGCCGTCGGGTTCGGTCGCCAGGAAACGTTGCCAGTCATCGGGCGTTTGGTTCCAACCGGCCAGGGCGCGCACGGAGTCCGCGAAGGGCAAGTCCGCGCGAGTCAGCAAGCGCAGGCGCAGCGAAGAATTCATTTCATCAAGCCTTGGCGGTCGCAAGGCGCGACCGTAAATCGCAATGCTATTTGAATCTCAAATGGGTAACGAGACTGCGCCGAATGCGGAGCGCGGCGTTCACGCCGCTTCAGCGTGCGCAGCAGCGCTTCCCTTCTCCCTCTCCTCCCAAAAAAGGAGGAGAGGGCCGGGGAGAGGAGGCCGTTTTACGTCACTTTCCCCTCTCTCCAACTCTCTCCCCGCTCGTTCCTCACGGGGAGAGAGGGAAAAACGCCCTCAGCGTTCTTCATGATGAACACTATTGGTTCCAACCCGCGATACAGAAGGTTGGAAACCCGCGCTACGATAACGACGCGCTCACGCCGCTTGTCATGGTTTATCGATTTTGCCGGGCGGGTAGACCAGTTTGCCACCCACGTAAGTCCGCAGCACTCGCGTGGCGGCGATTTGATCTTCCGGGCAGGTCAACAGATCGCGATCGAGCACGATCAGGTCGGCCAGTTTGCCGGGTTCCAGCGAGCCGAGTTTGTCGTCGCAACCCAGGATGCGCGCGTTGTTGATGGTATAGAAGCGAATGGCCTGCTCGCGCGTGAGCGCTTCCTCCGGGTGCAGTCGGCCTTCGTATTGTTTCGCCTGGCGCGTGATGGCCGTGGCCATGCCAAGAAAGGGGTTGTAGGGATTGACCGACCGCAACGAGCCGATTTTCTGCATGTGATCGGACCCGCCGCCCGCGACGGCGCCTGCTTCGAACAGACTGTGCAACGGCTGGAAATAGCGCAGGCGCTCGTAACCGAACTGCTTCGCCAGCGTGCGCGTGTCCAGGTAAAGCCAGGCCGGCTGAATGTCCACCATCACGCCGAGCCGCTCGGCCTGCTCGACCGCCTCACGGCTCATGAAATTCGAATGACTGATGCACGGGCGCGTCTTGCGCACGGGCAATTCCCTGTCCACCTCGGCGTAAGTCTCCAGCAACGCGTGCACGGCGCCGTCTCCCACCGAATGCGCGGTGAACTGCAGGCCGCTCTCGACGGCAGCGCGCACCATCGGCACCAGACGGTCCTTCGGGATGAACAGCACCCCGCGATAATCGGGATCGCTGATGCCGTAAATCTCGCTCACGCCCCACGGCTGGCGCATGTAAGCGCTGCCCGTGAGCATGCCGCCGTCGAGAAAAGTCTTGATGCCGACGATGCGCAACCAATCATCGCGCTCTTTGAAAAGCGGGTCCTGGCTGACCTGGCGAATGCGGCTCAGAATAGTGTCGAGCGCGCCGATCGAGTCGATGTGTTGCGACAGGCTCACGCGAACCGTCAAGCTTCCGCTCGCGCGCAGTTGCTTGTAAGTCTCAATCTCGTCCGAGCCGGCATTGCGGTCGCACACGCTCGTGAGGCCGACGGCGTTGTAGTCGGCGAACAACTCCCGCAGTCGCTCCACTTTCTCCGCGCGCGTGGGCTGGCGCTTCGACGATTTCACCTTCACGTAGCGCGTGCAGTTGCGCAGAATGCCGGTCGGCTCGCCTGTCTTCGGGTCTTTCTCGGCGAAACCGCTGCCGCCATCGGTGACCTTGAAATCGCGATCGATACCGCTCAACTTCAACGCCAGGCTGTTGAGCGCGGCGTCCGGACCGGTCGCGAACAGGACGGGATGCTTCGGCGCCGCGCGGTCGAGCTCCGCCCGGGTCGGGTACCGTTGCTCGCGCAGGCGGGTGATGAAGACCTGGTGCACTTCAATCCACTCGCCTTCCTTGAGCGCGCGCCCGCGCGCCTGGATGTACTCGAGCACATCCTGAATGCTCTCCATCGGCGGGATCGGATGATCGAGTTCGGTCATGCACGCGTCCGCGGGGTGGGCGTGCGAGTCCATCAAACCGGGCAGGACCACCCTGCCTTGCAAATCCAATACTTCGGTGCGCGGCCCGCGGCGTTTCAATACTTCGTTGTCGCGTCCCACCTGCACGATGCGGCCGGCCTCGACGGCGATGGCTTCATGAATGGAGAACCGTTCGTCCACGGTGACGACTTTGCCGTGATGCAGAATCAGGTCTGCATCCGCGGCGTGGGCGAAGAACTGGAGCAAGGTTAGCAGGTCCCCTCACCTGCCGGGAGAGATTTCCCCGAAACGATTCGCGCGTTGAATGCCGGAACCGTAGCCGCCGACGTGAGTCGGCGCTGATCCTAAGGCTCGAAAGCAAACTAGTGCGCCGACTCACGTCGGCGGCTACGAGGTTCATGGAGATGGACCAGCCATCGCTGGTCCGCAGAAAGTTCGATCGAGTTCGTGGCATCGCCGCCATGGTTTCCCGGTTCGACGACGAAGGCGAGCGAATTTCGGAGGACCTCACCACTGCGGTTGCATTCATCGTGATTCAGCGGTCGCTGGTTCGCTGAGCTTCATGGACTTCGCGCCGCGTTTCCCAGGAAGTGCTCGAAAAACGCGTAAAGCTGCGCGTTCGACTCTTCGGTTGGCGTATGACCCTTACGGCTGGTCATGGCCACGCGGTTGGTGTAGCCGAGTAATTTGTTCACCGCCACGGCGTGGTTCAGCGCGGTCCAACGCGAGGGCCGATCCTCCGCGCCACCCGACACCAGGAACGGGCGTGGTGCGATGAGCGCGTGCAGCTCGTGCAAGTCGCGGCCTGTCTCCACCATTTTCCGGTAAGCGCCGGTGCGGGGGTTGTCGCGAGCTGGAATGCCCGGCTTCGGACGCTTCCGCGCGGGGTCGAAGCCGAGGTACCACGGCTCCCAATAGTTCACGTTCGGGCGGGTCTCGTCGAAAACGATGCCGGGATCGCTCACGGCCACGCAAGCGAACTTGTCCCAGAGCGCCGCGGCGAACAGCGCCCACTTGCCACCATAGGAATGGCCCACGACGCCGATGCGCGCGCGGTCCACTTCGGGCAGGCTGGCGAGCGCGAGCCAGCAGTTGGCAGCAACGTAGGCATGAAAGGACAGCGGCTGGCATTGAGCCGTGCCCGTTTCGGGCTTCCACGCATTGCCGCCCGGGGTGCCGATGGAGAGCGAGACGAACCCGCGTCTCGTGAGTTGATAACCAAAGTCGCGCAGCGCGTTTGTGCTGAGGCCCACGCTGGTCTCCGGTTCGTAATACACAACCAGCACCGCGGGAAACGGGCCTTGGCTGTCCGGCACAAGCAACCAACCTTCATCCGTCTGGTTCGGGGCGATTTCCAGACGGACACGGCGTTGACTGAAATTTTCGCGCCGCGTTTGGGAAAGCACTTCCAGTTTCGGTCGTTCGATCACCGGCGGCCACGGGCCCATCAGCTCGTTCCACTCCAGGAGAATCTCTGCGCGCCGGCGAGGCCAGTCAGCCGCGGACTTCACCGGCGTGCCATCGTTGAAAAGGAGCGGTGAGCGGTACGCGCCGAATTGGCCGGCAAAGTCGGAAGGCGGTTCAAAGAAGGGCACGATGATTTCCCACTGACGCCCCCTCACCCCATCCCTCTCCCCCTCCGAGGGGGAGAGGGTGCCTGCAGGGCGGGTGAGTGGCGACTCCACCGGTGGCTTTACGCCGAAGTTCAGCAACGGTTTCACCGATGCGCTGACTTCTTTGCGCGTGCCGGCTTCGTCACCGGGGTTGGTCACGGGTCGGTAAAGCGCGCGCATGACAAGCTGGTAGCGTTGACCGATTCGATAGTTCGGAATGAACCATTGGAAGTCCCACGCTGGGTTCCCCGTGCCGCCGCCGGAGGGCGACTGGCTCAGGCGCACCTGGTCCGGCGCGCGGAAAATTTCCGCGAATGCCATGCCCCGGTACACGCCGAAATACCACGGCTCCGCGTAACGGTGGCGCGAGCGATTGAACACCAGCGTGAGCGGGAACGCCAAGTCATGTGCGAAGTCGCGTTGGTCGTCGCGCGCCAGGTGCGTCGGCAGTTCGCCGTGCGCCGGGGTGACGCCGCGAACCCAGGCAGGCACAGCGCTCGCGTCGTTGTTGGGGCACCCGATGAAATGGATGTCGAGCGACTCCGGCTGATGAATGTAGCTGGCCCAGAACAGGCCGATGTAGCCGTTCTTGAAAGTGTCGCGGCGCGGGACGCACTCGAAGGTCAGTTCGATGACGCCGTTGTCCAGGAGTTGATAGCGCATACAACTCTCCAGTCCCCAGTGCGGGGTCGGCGCCTGGTAAAGCTCGGCGGTGTGGTCGTCGATGACGCGCAATTGCATCGGCGCGTTGCGCGGTTCGAAGAGGACCTTGTTGTCCTGCACGGTGCCGTCGTGGATGTGCTCAAAGTTCAGGCCGGCGTAGCTCGGCACGAAGAGATTGCGCCGCTGCTTGTCATGTTTGAGCGAACCGAGACCGTGATAACCGGCGCGATGACCGGGCAACACGTCGTCATCCACGGCGCGGTTATCCACGACCACGGCTTCGAGCGTGCCGCGGCGCAGCACAACAGAAAGCGCTTTCATGGTCGGACTTATGATCTCTTTGCCTGAATCCCGGCGCGACGACAAGCCTTTCGTTGCTACCACGGCCCAATCGTCTCGAGCGAGTGTCACCGGATTTATGTGCAAGACCACGTCGCTCGCTGCGTGCAGGATGCCCGCACTTCCATCGCCTTCCCCCTCTGCCATGAACCTCCCCCCTCACCCTTCCCTCTCCCCCATTGGGGGAGAGGGTGGCCGAAGGCCGGGTGAGGGGGTGGTTCATGGTCCCAATGCAAGCACGATAGCGAAAGGAGGCTGCCCATGAACCGTGTAGCCGTGGACGTCAGTCCGCGCACTCTCAAGTAATCAGCGCCGACTCACGTCGTCGGCTACGGTCCAGCGCGCTATGTGCGATCAAAATTCGGGGAGTTCTCTCCTCCGTTGTGAGGGGTGAGGACAGGGACGCTTCTGCTTGTTGTTCCCGGCGTTTTGGATTTGAATCCGGACATGAGATTTTTCACAAGCGCGATGGTGTCCCACTTGCGGCAACTCGTGGCGTTTGTCCTGCTGGTCGCAATCGCCATGGAAATCGCCGAAGCCCAGGCCAATTGGCCTCGCTGGCGCGGTCCGCAAGACAATGGCAGCACGGAGAGCGGAACTTATCCGGTGAAATGGGAGAAGGTCCTTTGGAAGGCGCCTTTGCCCGGCAGGGGTTGCTCGACGCCTGTCGTCTGGGACCAGCGAATCTATCTTACCGCCCCGGTCAACGGCCTGGATGCCGTGCTTGCGTTCGATTGGTCGGGCAAGCCACTTTGGCAAACCACGCTCGGACCGGAACAGGGGGGCAAGCACCGTAACGGTTCCGGGAGCAATGCGTCACCGGTCACGGACGGCAAGGGTGTGTTCGTCTATTTCAAGAGCGGCAGCCTCGCGGCGCTGGAGTTTGACGGCCAGGTGCGTTGGCAGACCAATCTGGTCGAGCGCTTCGGCCGGGACACGCTCTTTTGGGATCACGGCACATCCCCAGTATTGACGGAAAAATATGTCGTCATGGTCCGGATGCACCACGGCGAGTCGTGGGTCGCCGCGTTTGACAAAGCGACCGGCGAAATGCGCTGGAAGGTCGCGCGCAATTACGAAACACCGATCGAAGGCGATCATGCCTACACCACGCCCCTGGTCGTGCAGCATCGAGGCAAGGAAGCGCTCCTGGTCTGGGGCGCGCAGCACGTGACCGTCCACGACACGGCGGACGGCAAACTCCTTTGGTCGTGCGGCGATTTCAACCCGGAAGCCACCGAGTACTTGCCGGCAGTGGCTTCACCGGTGATTGCGGGCGACGTCGCGGTCGTGCCGTATGGTCGGGCGGATCGCGGCCAAGCGCGGCTGCACGGGATCAGGCTCGCCGGGAGAGGCGACGTGACGGCCACGCACCGGATTTGGAAGCGGGAGGAGGTAGGGACATTCGTGCCGACGCCGGCTACCTACAAAGGACGGGTTTACATCGTGAGCGATCGAGGCGGGGTGGAGTGCCTCGACGCGGCGACGGGCAAGACGATCTGGAGTGACGCCTTTCCGAAGGCCAGTTCCAGCTACTATTCCTCGCCGTTGATTGCCGGCGGCAAACTCTACGCTGCGCGTGAGGACGGCGTGGTGTTCGTGGCCAGAGTGGAAGAAAAGTTTGAGCTCCTTGCTGAGAACACCATGGGCGAGCGTGTGATCGCCTCGCCGGTGCCCGTGTCGAATCGTCTCCTCATCCGGGGCGAACAACATCTGTTCTGCGTCGCGGCGGAGTAGGTGGCATGGTTGCCGGCAATTGCTGTTACTCCTTCTTTCGGTAAACCCGCACGTAATCCACCACCATCGCTTGAGGACAGTTCTCGAAACGCTGTACCGCGGCCTCTTGTCTTTCGGAGTAACGGGGGAGTCTCGCCCCACCGGAAACACACCTTTGCTTTAACCGTGGAGGCGCGGAGTATGGCCGTCGGCTACCTGGATTCTGAATTCAGGCAGTTGACTGCTTTCCGGGTGCTGGGTCCGGTGTGTAGTGCCTCGCTTTTCCCAACCAGCCACGCCGGCACCGGCGGGGCAAGGTCGTTAAAAAAATAAGTCACAGCTTCATGCGTGGCTCCGGGCACTACGACCAGTTTGCTTCCCGGCGCGGCTTCCTCGTACAATTTCCGCACATCGGCGACCGGTGTGATTTTGTCCTCGGTTCCGACGACGAACAGCGCGACCACCGGGGTCCGGGCCAGCACCGTCGTCATATCGAGCTCGCCCGGTTCAACATTCAAGACAGCGGGCAGGTGGTTGAGTCCGGCGTTGACGATCGCCCGCGGCAGCCAGCCGGCGTATTCGTGGCGGATGTTCAGGACGGCGTTGGATAAAACCGCGTAAGGCGCGATGGCCACCACGCTGGCAACGCGCGATTCCGCAGCCTTCCATCGCAACGCCAGCGCGGCGCCGTAGGATTCGCCGATGGCCGCCACGGGACGGGCGAGTCGACCGTCGCGCGCCAGCGCGTCCAGCACTTGGCTCAGGTCGCGCGCCTCCCGCACGCCAAAGTAAATCCGTCGTCCGGTGGATTTGCCGTGTCCGCGGAGGTCCACGAGCACGCAACGCCAGCCTTCCTCCGCCAGGCGCAACGCCCACGGCGCCATGGCGAACTGGGCCTCGCCGTAACCGTGCAACAGCAACACGGTGCCGCGTGGCGACAGAGTCCAGGCGTTCGTTCGACCGGGCAAAGTAGCGTCCAACGAGAACCTGAAGAGCTGCCGGCCGCGCTCAAGCCAGTTGGTCGAGGAGATGGCCAGACGGTAGTCCGCCGGCTCGACAACGCGATAAGCCAGCCGCGCCGGCGGCGGGCCGACGTCCACGATCTGGGCGGGGAAGTTCGTGAGAGACTTCCAGGAAAAGGCCAATTCAACCTGCGCCTTGGGAGCCAGCCAGGCGGGATACGTGTTTGGCGCCTGCGCCATTCTGCGGGCGAAGAAACCGCCGCAGCCCGCCGTGCCCAAAACCGGAACGAGCAACAGCAGCAACGCAAACAATTTGGATCGCATCGACAGCGTTGCTTAAACCGCTTTCGGCGATTTGCCAAAGAAATCTTCTGAAAGGTTTACTTCGGGACTCATCCGACTGCCTGGCTTCCGATGCAGCACCGGCCTGGGAAACACGGCGCGGCTGAGGAGGCGTGATGAAAAACAGCGGCGCGAGCATGTAGAGCAGGAAAGCGGCGTGAACACTGGGCCACGCCTTGCCGGCGCCGGCCAGATACGAAACCACACCGACAAACTATCGAATTCAAACCTTCAGCAAAGCGCGCGCTTCGGCGATGCCGGCGGCCGGCCGACCATACTCGCTGGCGGTCACTCGCGCCAGGGCCACCACATGACGCCAGCGAAACGCGGCACGCGTGGCAGCGAATTCCTCCGAAACGGTGCGATAGAACTTTTCCGCGTGCAGCGCCCCGTCTTCACTGACCGCGTAGCGCAGCAACAAATCCAGCACCGGACGCGGCGAATGGCCCAACTCGCCGTAACGATGAACCACCGCGCTGGCTTTGGCCTGGAGATTTCCGCGAATTGCCTCGTCGGCTTCCTTGAGCAACGCGTCGGGATCACTCGCTTTGATTTCCCCGAGATGCCGGGCGACCGGCAGCGGTTGCCAATTGAGGAAATCTCCGCCGCGCGCGGTGCGGTCCAGGGCCACTTGATACGCGCCGAGAATCAGGCTCGCAAAACAGTTCCGCGCGTTGCTGACGCGCGCCATATTGCGCCAGGCGTTGGCAGAGTCGGTGGCGTGAACGCCGATCGAGTCGCCGTGCACGCTGCCCAGCGGTTTGCCCGGCACTTCATCGCGCGGCGTCCGGCCCATGTCACGCAGGACCAGTTGATTGGCAGCCAGCGTGATCGCTTCGCCTATGTCCGACGGTGACATTCCTTCGGCCAGCGCAGCGGCGGCGGCCTCGGCGGCCTGTTCGGGCGTCGCTTTGAAAATGGTTTGACTCAGTTGCTCGACCCAACTGTCTTCGGCTTTCCGATCCCCTGGCGAACGGCCGAGCAGTTTGTGGTCTTCGAGCATTTTCGGGAGTAGTGTTCGCGGCTCATCCCAGGTCGCGGTGTGCTGCCAGGACTCCGCTTTGACGCAATAACGGACCGACTGCCGGAGCAACGTGTGCGCCTGTTCCTTGCCGATCAGCCCCAGCAAATCCCACGCGCGATACGGCAGCACCACCCGATGGACTTCGGTGTTGTCCTGCACCGCAAACAGCAGATCGTTGAACGCGTCGTCCGCGGAGCGTTGCGCAAGTGCGGCGAAGGTTCGTTCCGCCGCGTCCACCTTTTTACTTCGCACGGCCTCGCGCAGGACATCGCCGCCCGCATGAATCTCGGAAAGGGCTGCCGGTTTGACCGGATGCAGAACCTCCTCTTTGCGTCCGCCGCGCTCCTGAATGCGATTCGTATTCCGGTAAAGCACCTTGAAGACCGGCAGCGGCTGCAATTCTGCGGGAAGCTCCTGGGCCATGTGCAACGCCGGCGCCAGGGCCATCATGGTGTGGAAGCCGACGTAATCCTCGCCGCCAAAAGTGCGCGCGTTGGCCAGCGCCGCGGCGGCGGTCAATCGTCGCAAATCCGCGCCTGACCGCAATTGCTCCACCAGCGTTGGCAACAGCCGGTTGACGGGCGTCTCCTGCATCAGGCACACCAGCGGCTCCAGCGAGCCGAAAGTCAGTTTGTCAGTGGTCTCCTCAGTCAAGGTGGACGCCAATCCCAGTTCGCTGGCCATCTCATAGCCCACGGTGGCGACCAACATGCCTCGACCGACTTCAGCCAGAAATTCCCGACGGGTGCGCGGCGCATTCATAAGAGTGTATCCTTTCCAAACAGCGATTATGGCATGCTCCACTCATACGCCGATTGCACCCGCCGTCAAGCGACTTATGCAGTTCTGTGCCACGGAGTTTTCGTCGAACGGCGCATCGAACTGCTGCGCGAGGTTATCACTCGTTCTCGCGGATCAGTTTTTCAACGGCGTCAGACAGGGCCTGGTCCCGGACATTCCGGTATCGGATGACTCCTTTGGGATCGAGCACGTAGGTCGTCGGCCAGCTATCGACATTCCACGCCTTCGCGACAGAACCGAAAGGGCCGCCATCCCGAAACGAAGGCCAAGCAATCTTCTCCTTTTCAACTGCTGCTTTCACTCTGGCCAGGTCGCCATCCGAATTGACGCCGACCAAGGCAAATGGCTTCCCGGTCATCCGCTCCACCAGCTTGCGTTCGTCCGGCTTTCTCGACTTCCGGTCCATCGGGTGTATTCAGAATAATCCAGGCGGCGACGTGGACCGTCGTGATCGCCATTTCTATCGGCCTCCTTACCTCGGCGGCTACGACTCGGAGCCGGCGCGGCAGGCCGGCTTCGTCCGGCAGCAGCGATTGGACCTGCTGATTGGTTGAAATTCAAATTTCCCGCTTCACTATCGCGTGGATGAATTGTCTGGGCCGATTGACCGCCGGCGTTCTCGCGCTCGTCGTTGCGATTGGAGCCGTGGGCGCCGAACGCACGGAGACGTTCGATCTCGATCCGAGATGGGACGCGCACAACTGCCGGGTTGCAACGGCCGCCGGAAGGGAGGTCAGGCAGGACTTTGGTTTCAGTGGCGCTACGGCCCATTGCGCCGCGAAGGGCGAGATTGGCGGTTTCATTCAGCCGGCGGCCGAACCTGCTTATTACGCGAAAATCATCTCACCGCGCACGCTGGACGACACCCTCGCCGCCTCCGGCAAGCTCGTGTGCGAGGGGGGACAAGGCAACGCACTGATCGGGTTCTTTAACGCGGCGACGTTGAACGAATGGCGCACGCCCAACACCATCGCGCTGCGAGTCTATGGCCGGGGCCAGGTTTTCTATGCCTACGTTGAATACGCAAATCAGAAGTGGCGCGCGGGCGCAGGTGAATTCGGAACCGCCGATCCAACGACACGCAAATCCACAACGAAACAGTTCAAGAGCGGCACGAAGGTCCATTCCTGGGCGCTCCGATACAGTCCCGCGGCGAACGGCGCCAATGGTTCCATCACCGGACAGCTCGATGGCGAAGAACTGATCGTGAACCTGGAGCCGGGCCACAAAATCGACGGAGCCGCGTTCAATCGTTTTGGACTGCTCAACGTGATGAAGCATTATGACGGCGGCGGCGAGCTTTGGTTGGATGAGCTGGTCGTGAATGGCGAAAGCCACCGGTTTGACGAAGACCCGCACTGGGAGGGACTGAACAATCGGCGCAGCTACACAACCTTCGACGTTCGTCCGTGGTTTGACTTCGGCTTCAGTCCAACGCACTTCGCCGGCGGCAAAGGATCGGGTGAACTCGGCGGGTTGATCTTTCGCGGCGACGGCCGTTTTGCCGGCATGATGGCCTTCTACGGAGACCGCCTGGACGCGCTTAACCTCGGCCGTCCCTTGCGGGTATCCGGCAAGGTCGCCTTGCGCCGGGGCGTTTCCGACAGCGACACGTTGATCGGGTTTTTCCATTCGGAGCACAGTCTCGACAGTGGCGGGTCCGACTCATTCAGTGTGCCGCCCGACTTTCTTGGAGTCCGAATTGGCGGGCCAAGCCGGGAAGGTTTCTTTTTCGCGCCCGCATACCGCATCCACGGCCCGCAAGAAAAGACCCTGGAGGGCGGGCCATTCATTTACCCCAATGGCGCCACGCACAACTGGGCGTGCGAGTACAACCCTGGCGCCGCCAATGGACGCGGACAAATCATCGTGAAGCTGGACAGTGAGACGGCGCGGCTGGACCTGGAACCGGGCCAGAAGACCAGCGGGGCACACTTCAATCGGTTCGGCCTGATCACAACGCATCATGACGGCAACGGCCAGCGCGTTTACTTCGACGATCTCACCTACACAACCTCGCAGCAGTGAACCTGAGGCGGCGGGAACTCTCCAACGAGTTGGTGCGCGCGCACAGCCATTACGGCGCGGTGAGGATTATCGCGCTGCTCATTGTTTCAGCGCCACGACCTTGCTATCCTCAGGAAGACTCAACGCCAGCACGGCCCAGCTTGTTGCCGCGGCGGAGATCCAGGAATCGCGCCCGTGCGGGAATCCACTGTCCATCGTCGGCTGGAAGGGGAATGCGCGGCGATGCACATACCACGTACCATTCTCCAATTGGGTTTGCAGGAGAAAACGCCGTCCGCGCTCAATTGCCGGATGCGAGTTGGCCATTCCCGCGCCGACGTGGAACGCATACACGGCCTGGCCGGTGGCGTAGGCGTCGCTCTTCGTGCCCGGCAGTTGCGCCCAGCCGCCATCTGCGCGTTGCTGCGCGAGGAGCGCTTTCGCCAGCGGCTTTAGCTTGCCCGCCGTTTCGCCGGCCCAGGCCAGGCCCAGGATCTGATAGACCCGGCCTTCATTGTTTTGAGGATTCGCGGTCCAGAGCCAGCGGCGCGCGCGATCGACCCGTTTTGCGAATTCAGCCTTTCGCCCCGGTAACGGATAGCGCTGTAAGGCGTGCACGGCCAATGCCGTCGCGCCGATGTCGCCGGTCTGGATGGGTGGGCGTGGCAGGTTGTTGAACCATTGACCGTCTTTGCCCTGGATCGCGCACAAATGGTGAACCCAGGAATCGGTGTAATCATTTGCGGGCAAATCTTCCGCCGCACAGCCGAAGAGCGAGTAACCCTTGGTGTGAGCCGGCTCGGGATGGAAGAGCGCTTGCCAGTCGGCTTCGATGTTTCTCAGCTCGCCGTCATGCACCATCTTCACCAGCGCTTGCTCCGCCTCTGTGTTCACCGCCACGTGCTGCCTCTTCGCCAGTCCAATCGCCGCCAGGGGCAGGAATTGTTGATGACAGGAGACGCAGTCCTGGCGACTGGCATGACGCACGAAGGCCTGCTTGGACTCCAGCGAGGTTTCCTGCAGCGGCGGCAGGGCCTGGCTGATGGCCGAACGCAAGGTCGCAGTGTCGAGCTTTTCCGGCACAATACGAGACGGCGGCATCGGCGCGCGAATTTTGTCCGGAGTTTCGTTGGTTGCTCCCGCAGCCATGAGCGCGGTGAGAATCGGAGTTTCACCGCGACGCTTCGCCAGCATCAACGGTGTCTGCAACGTGCCCATGAACGCGTCCACGTTCTCACCGCCGCCCAGGTTTGGATCGGCGCCGTGTTCGAGCAGAAGTTTCACCAGCGCCGTGTCTTTGTCTTCCGTCGAAGCCGCCCAATGCAACGGCGTGTACCCGTCCCTGTGCGCAGTTTGGTTTGGTTTGGCGCCCCGCTCAATAAGCAGTCGCGCCGCCGCGGTGTGGTCCGCCCACGCAGCCTGCGACAGCGGTGTGCCCAGTGATGCTTCGGCATTGACATCCGCGCCGGCGTCGAGCAGCAGTTTCAAAATCACCACGTCACCGCGATACGCCGCCCACATGAGCGCGCTGCGTCCACCACCCAGAATAAAATCACTGTGCCCTGTGCCCGGTCGGGCGTTCGGGTCCGCGCCGTGTTCCATGAGCAGCCGCACCGATGTTTCATCGCCGCCGGCCGCGGCCGCCATCAAGGCGGTCGCTCCAAACTCGTTGGTGGCCCTTGCGTTCGCCCCATGCGACAGCAGCAGTTTCACTGCACGATGCGAATTCCATGGCCGGGCCGCAAGCATCAGCGCAGTATTGCCCAACCCGGAACGCGCATTCGCGTCCGCTCCGCGTTCCAGCAACAGGGCTACCTTTTGGTCATCGACCGCTGCGCGCATGAGGGCGGTCGCGCCGGCGGCGTTGGTGGCGTTCGCCTCCGCGCCGCGATCCAGCAGGAGGCGCATGCAGGAAAGGTCTCCGTAAACGGCAGCGTGCATTAACGGCGTGTTGCCCAGGGCATCCCGCGCGTTGGCCGAAGAGCCGTGATCCACCGCTTCGCGGAGCTTGCCGACGTCGCCGCTGCGGAGAACGGCGAAGTATTTGGGACTAATCGAGCGTGACTCGACCGTGGTTGCCTCAGGCGTGAGCAGACAGGAGAATGAACAAACGGCAAACCAAAACGTAAATTGAGTGGGTTTCATGGGCGCGACTCGGGATCTCGCCGCTCATTATATCGGCTTCACCTCGGCAAGCAATAAATAAAGGACCAGGAATTCATGACAACGACACGTTGTCCCTCCCGCCGATCAAAGGCACCAGACAGAACCATTCTTTTTCCGCTCGGAACCGAGGCTGGGGCTCTGTTCTAAACGTCCGTGCGTGTCCGCCTCAATCGAAGGCTGTTTTCACTTTCGACTTCACCAACGCCGATGATGATAGCGTGGGCCGAAGTCGAACCGAAACTCAGGGCCCCAATAGTAATAGGGCGGGCCATAATAGGCCGGAGGTCCATAATACGGATAGCCATAACCCGGTGGTCCGTAAGGCGCGTAAGCCTGGGTCTTCTGACCCATGTCGAAATTGATTTCCTTCGGTATATGGTCCTCCGGACCAAACCATTGACCCGTCCCGAAAAACCGGACTTGCTCAAACTGGTTGGTGGTCAGCGGCAGGGCCCTGATCACGTAGTAAGGGGAGCCAAAGTCGTGAAACGTCCCGTCCGGGTCGCCGAAAATCTTCAAATGCAGCGGTGTGTTACCCAGCACCTGGCCATTGGCTTCGATTCGCGCGCCTGGGGCCGAAGCCTCTATCAGCACCTCGTAAGCCATCGTGCCATGAGGTCCGCGCTCGGCGCCGGGGGGTATTGTTTGACACCCGGCAAGCAAGCCCGCTGCGACAATACCTGCGGCGTAGATCAATGCTCGATTCATAATGAATAGATTCGCCCAGGATCAGCGATTTCACAACCCGAAGCGTAACAGGTTTTCTCCGTAAGGCCTTTAAGGTCGAGCACGGGTTTCGCGGCTTGCCTTCTCCAGGGCCTGGTCTGTTGGCTTCGTGTCTTTCGCGAACCCGCGCCTCGGCAGGATTGAAAGCGCGCTCGCACTGGCGGCGGTCGTCAGGGACCTGTGACGTGAGGTTTTCATGGCCGTGGCCAGCAACGCGAGATTCTCTTTGCACCGCCCAGCATCACAAAGCAATGTTCTGTCAATTGACGATTCAACGATTCAACGATTCAATTAGCAGTTGGCGTGGAGAAGAAGATACAATCAGGGAGTGATCGCAAGCGCGGCCCGGTTGTGGCGTTGGCCGCCGCGGTGCTGGTGTCGGGGTATGCCCAAACGGGTTACGCTCAGATCAGCAAGGGGAACTGGATCCTGATCAACCGCGGACTGCAGGTGCAGGCGATGGTTACCAAGGACGACGTTTTTCACCTCAATACCTACTCGAACGCCTATTACACCTCAATCCACTGGTTGTGGGATTCCAACCCGTCCCTGATGGGCACGACCCCCGGCTTCCCGTGGTCGCGCTGGGTTGGCGATGAGACCAAGGTCCCGCCGCTCGGGGCGGAAGGCTCTCACCTGAGTCAGCTTGTGTCGCTCCAGTTGGGCGACGAGTGGAACCTGAACGACGCCGCCACGCGAACCCGCGCGGTTAATTGGTTCAACGCCATCCGCAGCAACTTCCCCAACACAATTCTTTACATGAACAACTACGGAGGCCAGGTCGGCGACGCGCAACTGGGCGACTTCATCACCCGAGCCAGGCCGGATATGCTCTCCTTCGACGCCTATCCCTGGCGCTCGGACTACGTGTCGCGCAATCCCATCGGCGGGTCGCCGACGAGCTGGTACGGCGATTTGCGCCGCTACCGCGAGCACGCCAGAGCCAACAACATCCCGCTCGCCATCTACGTCCAGACTTTCCACGCCGTTCAGGACTACGACCAGACCGTTTACCGCGATCCGTCCGCATCGGAACTGCGCCTGAACCACTTTGGCGCCCTCGCTTTCAACGCCAAGGTCCTCATCGACTTCACCTATAACACCGGCGCCTCGTCCCTGTTCACAACGCCCGGCGGGGACAGCAACCCCACCGCATTGCTCGCTGAAAGAACCGACGCCAACCGTCGCGCACGCAACCTCGGCAAGGCGCTGGTCCGGCTCAAGCCCATCGCTGATATTCCATTCCCCGACTTGCACACTACCAGCATGATGTTTCTCCGGGGCAAGACCTCCAGTGGCGCGCCCAACCCGATACCGATCGGATTTGTCGCCGACCCTGACGCGCCCAACAGCTACACGGACTGGGTAGCCAACCGCAACGATCCGTACCTGCGCGGCTGGGCCGTGACGAACAAAGCAGGCGTCAAGAACAATGGCCAACCTGGGGACGTGATCATCTCCTGGTTCAAGCCGCTGGACGAGAGCTTCGACGGACCGAACTACACGAACGAAATCTACGTGATGGTGGTCAACGGACTGACCGATCCGGCCGGCGCGGCGGCTGACTGTCTTCAGGAGATCAAACTGAACTTCGCGTTCCCTTTCGGAATCACGGGAGTCGATATGCTCGACCCGGTGACCGGGCAAGTGCAGACGCAGACCCTGCCGGTCGTCAACAACCGGCGCCAACTCGCTCTCAAACTGAACGGCGGCGACGCGGCTTTGTTCAAATTCTCAGACGGCGCCCCGTTCGTCGGTTGGCCAGTGCCCGCCCGATTGAATCTCCAGATGCGGTCGAACAGCGCTGCGATCAGCCTTCAAGGAGCGGTGGGAGCCCGTTACCAGTTGGAAGCTGCGGCTTCACTTCCGAGCACGAACTGGGCGATGTTGACCAATCTGGTGCTTCCCTCCTCGCCTTACATGTTCACGGAGACGACTTCTTCAAACGTCAGCACGCGCTTTTACCGAGTGGTGAGCGTTCCGTAAAAAGTGCAGATGCGACCACCCACGGCCGCTGCCTTCCTTGCCTAGCGTGCCGATCCCAACATGAGAGCCGTTCGCCGTTTGATTTCACAACCGAAAGAGGCGTCCTTCCAAGCCCCGCACCATACCTGACTGAATGGTTGAAAAGTGGTGTTATACCCCATGCGCTCCTCCGGAGAAATGAGGTAAGGGTTATGTTGTTAAGCGCAGCGTGAGCCTCTTTTCAGATATCGCGACGGACAGGTTGTACCCGCGATTGGATGGCTGGCAAGGCGCAGAGTCACGCTTTTAAGTGAAAGGGATAAAGGATGTGGGTGGTTCGTTTAGAAAGAGCCTTTAAGAATTGTGGCGATCGCTAAATCCAGATTCATGGCTGCGGTGGAGAAATGTCCGCAAGCCGGTGTTCTTCAAGGGCCGTCGGATGGATGATCCCTCTCTCAACTTTGTGAAATCCAAATTCCTGTTTCTCCTCGGGCTGCTTCTGGCAGCGTTCTTCGAATTAACGGCCCAACCTGCCACCGCGCAGATGCAGATCAAAGCGCGGGGAGCGGAACTCGAACTGAACTGGCCGGGAAGCGTGCGCTTGCCTTCCGGCGCGACGGTTTACCCCTTGTTCCAGCTTGAACAGAGCGCTGACTTCCAACAGTGGAAGATGACAGGCCCGAAGCTGAAAGGCACAGGCGGAAGCAGTCCAATGAAGATTTCTTTGAGCGCCGACCAACCCCGTTTGTTCTACAGGTTGTCCGCGCAGTGGGACAATACGTCGGGCGGCGCCACCGGCACGGGCGGCGACGAAGTGTTCGGTTATGGTGCGGCGTTCGCTGAGGAACTTCGGCGTCTGGGCCAAATTTCGCCGCAGGAATTTGCCACGCGGTACGGCGTCACCAACGCCTATTTGACGGGGATTGACTGGGACCCAACGACGGCGATTTATTGGGATTTGTTCGCGACGGATCCGGCCGCGCACAACGTCGGTCTCTCCCCCACCAATCAGGGTTATCGCTACTACGATTTCCGACTCAACTCCAACGAACTGGCGGTGCTGCGCCGGAATGGTTTCGTGGTGAGCGAACGCCTGGGTACGACGAACTTCGCCGAATCGTTTTATCGCCTCTGGAACGATGACCTGCCGGTATTCGTCTCCGCCGATGCACTGCTGCAAGCGTGGCACCGCTCTTACGACAACCTGCTCATGGAGATGGAGCATTTGTGGCTCTCCAAGACGCTCGAAGAAATACTGGATGGAATGGCCGGCCAGATCCAGACAGCCCAACAGGAGGCATCTGGCGGGCCACTCGAAGCGAGCGTTCTGGATGCGGACTACTTTCTCACCGTCGCCCGGACGCTGCTCAAGGGAACCACGGTGGCTTCGGCGCTGGCGCAAGGCGAGCGAGTGCAACAGACGTTGACCGCTATCAGCAATCAAACGTTCCATTGTTTCACGGTCTTTGACTACCCGCGCTGGGTGGA
>QHNT01000333.1 GCA_003218515.1 Verrucomicrobiota bacterium
GAGAGCATGGTCTTTTTGAACCGGGGCGATCACTTTGAAGGGAGGGCGTTGCCGCTGGAGGCGCAGTTGGCGCCGGCCTTCGCAGTGTGCGTGGGGGATTACGACGGGGACGGGAAGGAGGACGTGTTTCTGAGCCAGAATTTTTTTACGGTGAACGCGGAGAGTTCGCGGTGTGATGCGGGAAGGGGCTTGTGGTTGAAAGGGGACGGCAGAGGCAATTTGACAGCGGTGGCTGGACAGGAGAGCGGGGTGAAGGTGTATGGGGAACAGCGCGGGGCGGCGCTGTGCGACTATGACGGGGACGGGCGGGTGGACCTGGTGGTGACGCAGAACAGAGCGGAGACGAAGCTGTATCACAACGTGGGAGGCAAGCCGGGGTTGCGGGTGCGGTTGAGGGGGCCGGAGGGCAACCCGCGAGGGATTGGGGCGCAACTGAGGCTGATGTTCGGACAACGAGCGGGTGCGGTCCGAGAGCTTCATGCCGGCAGCGGATATTGGTCTCAGGACAGCGTAGTGGAAGTGCTGAGCACACCGGAGGCGCCGACGCAACTGTGGGTGCGCTGGCCCGGAGGCAAAACGATTACCGTAAATGTGCGGTCCGGCGCGCGCGAGATTGAAGCGACGATGGAAGGTGGAGTAAACGTGCTGCACTGAATGAACTCGTTCGATTTTAAAAGACTTCCACGAACCAGCGGGCTCCTGGCGGTCGTTGCCATCACCACCGCCCTGCAGATCACGAACAAAAGCGCGGCCGCCAGCGCCGCGATGAATTGGCACACCGGTCCCGGCTATCGCTGGCGCCAACTGCCGGTGGCTGGCGCCGGCAAGACCGGGTTCACCCTTCTGCCGCCATCATCGACCGGCATTCTTGTTACCAACCATATATCCGCAGAACGTTACCTCACCAACTCGATGCTCCTCAATGGCTCGGGTGTGGCTGCCGGGGACGTGGATGGCGATGGTTTGTGCGATCTTTACTTCTGCGGATTGGATGGGCCGAATGTGCTCTACCGCAATCTTGGCGGTTGGAAATTCGAGGACGTTACGGCTGCTGCCGGAGTGGCCTGCCCTGCCCTGGACGCGACCGGCGCGGTATTCGCGGACATCGACGGCGATGGCGATCTGGACTTGATCGTCAATTCGCTGGGGGGCGGAACACACGTTTTCTTAAATGATGGCCAGGGGCACTTCACCCCGCAAATCAACACGCCGCCGTTGAACTACCAGCGAGGCGGCACTTCTCTGGCGCTGGCCGACATCGACGGCGATGGGGACCTGGACTTGTATGTGGCCAACTACCGCACCTGGACGATTCGCGACCAACCCGTCAGTGCCGTCAGGGTTGAGACCGTGCAAGGCCGGCCGACCGTCGTGCAAGTCAACAACCGGCCCGTCAGCGATCCCGATCTGGTGGGCCGATTCACCGTCGGCGCCAACGGCGCTCTCCAGGAACACGGCGAGGCGGACGCACTCTACCTCAATGACGGCACGGGCCGATTCAGTCCCGTTCCGTTCACGGGCGGAAGCTTTCTCGACGAGGACGGACAACCGCTGACCGAACCCCCGTATGACTGGGGGTTATCCGTCATGTTCAGAGACATGAACGGCGATGGCGCGCCGGATATTTATGTTTGCAACGATTTCCACTCGCCCGACCGCATCTGGATCAACTCCGGCAAAGGCCAATTTCGAGCCATTCCCCGGCTTGCCCTGCGTCACACCAGCATTTATTCCATGGGCGTCGATTTTGCCGATATCAATCGCGATGGTTATGACGACTTTTTTGTCGCGGACATGTTGAGTCGTCATCATCAGCAACGCCACAATCAGGGTGGAATCCTGTTTCCTGTTCATGTGACCATTGGTGAAATGGAGAACCGCCCGCAATACTCGCGGAACACCCTTTTCCTGAATCGCGGCGACGGGACCTATGCGGAGATCTCTTCATTGAGCGGCACGATTTCGTCGGACTGGTCGTGGACTCTGATTTTCCTCGATGTCGATTTGGATGGCTTCGAGGATTTGCTGATCACCACCGGCCACGAACTCGACTCGGCGAATGTGGATGTGATGAATCGCGCGGAAGCGATCATGGCCGCAAAGAAACTGTCCGCCCTCCAGCAAATTTATTTGCGCAAGATGTACGACCGCTTGGACGTTCCGAAGGTGGCGTTTCGGAATCGTGGAGACCTGACATTTGAGGAAGTTGGTGAGGCCTGGGGTTTCAACACGCGCGGGGTCGCTCACGGAATGGCCTTGGCGGACCTGGACGGGGACGGGGACCTGGACGTGGTGATGAACAATCTGAACGGGGCGGCGGGCGTGTATCGCAACGAGGGTGTGGCGCCGCGTGTGGCGGTGCGCTTGAAAGGGCAATCGCCGAACACGCGCGGGATCGGGGCGAAGGTTTGGATGTATGGGGGCGCGGTGCCGATGCAGAGCCAGGAGATGATCTGCGGGGGCAGATACTTGAGCAGTGATGATCCGATGCGGGTGTTTGCGGCCGGGAGTCTGACCAACGAGATGCGGATTGAAGTGCGGTGGCGGAGCGGGAAACGGAGTGTGGTCAATGGGGTGAAGGCGAATCGGATTTATGAACTCGAGGAGGCGGGAGCGGAACCTGCAAACTCCAAGCTCCAAGCTCCAAGCTCCAAAGAAACTCCCAACTTCCAACATCCAACTTCCAACTCCGAAACGAAGGCGGTGTTTGAGGATGTGAGCCGGTTGATTGGGCACGTGCATCATGAGGAGGAGTATAATGATTTTGAGCGGCAGCCGTTGTTGCCGAAGAAGCTCAGTCAGTTGGGGCCTGGGGTGGCGTGGCATGACGTGGACGGAGACGGTTGGGACGATTTAATCGTGGGCAGTGGTCGGGGCGGGCGTCTGGCGGTGTATCGGAACGATGGCCAAGGGGGGTTCAAGGCCTGGAGCGGGGCGCCTTTTGACAAGGTGGTCGGGCGGGACCAGACGACGGTGTTGGGGACGGAGTTGGGGTTGTTGGTGGGTTCTGCGAACTACGAGGACGGATCGACCAACGGTGGTTGCGTGCGGATTTACGATGTCAAGCGGCAGGTGAGTGGCGAGAGTGTGCTGGGGCAGGGATTCAGCGTGGGGCCACTGGCTTTGGCGGACGTGGACGGGGATGGTGATTTGGATTTGTTCGTGGGAGGCCGAGTGCTACCGGGCCGGTATCCGGAACCGGTCGATTCGCTGTTGATGAAGAACGAAGGCGGTCGGTTGGTGGTCTTGCAACGATTCGAAAAGCTGGGATTGGTGAGCGGAGCGGTCTTTAGCGATCTGGATGGGGACGGGAAGCCGGAGTTGATATTGGCCTGCGAATGGGGGCCGATCCGGGTTTTTCACAACGACGGCGGCCGGTTCCAGGAAGTGACGCAGCAAGCAGGCTTGAGCGCCTACACGGGCTGGTGGAACGGAGTGACGACGGGCGATCTGGACGGAGACGGCAGGCAGGACATCGTTGCCTGCAACTGGGGCCGGAACACCCGATTCCAAAGTCACCTGCAGCAGCCTCTGCGGCTTTACTACGGGGATTTCATTGGAGATGGAACGGTTAGTTTGGTGGAAGCCTATTTCGACCAGGAATTGAATGAGATCGTTCCCTGGCGGGACCTGAGGGCCATGGCCCGAGCGCTGCCCTGTGTGCAGGAAAAATTCACCAGCTATCGCGCGTATGGCGGGGCCAGCGTGGCGGAGACCCTGGGAGCGAAGTTCAGCGCGGTCACGGAATTAGGAGCGGCCACGCTGGACTCGATGGTTTTTCTGAATCGCGACGGAAAATTTGAAGCGCGCTCATTGCCGATGGAAGCCCAGTTCGCGCCTGCTTTTGGCGTATGTGTCGGGGACATGGATGGGGATGGCAAGGAAGATGTTTTCCTGAGCCAGAATTTTTTTGCCACGCTTCCGGAAGAGTGGCGTCAAGACGCCGGTCGCGGCTTATGGCTCAGAGGTGATGGTCAGGGCGGGTTGAAGGCGGTGTCTGGCCAGGAAAGCGGCGTGGCGGTTTACGGCGAGCAACGCGGCTGCGCCTTGGCTGACTACGATGGCGACGGGCGCGTGGATTTGGTCGTGACGCAGAACGGCAATGCGACGAAGCTGTTTCACAATGTGGGGGCGAAGCCGGGTTTGCGCGTGCGGCTGAAAGGCGGTCCGGGCAATCCGACGGGAGTGGGGGCGCAGATGCGGTTGATTTACGGGGAGCGCAAGGGCCCGGCACGGGAGATTCACGCGGGCTCAGGGTACTGGTCGCAGGATGGGGCGGTGGAGGTGCTGGGCACGCCCCAAGCCCCCACACAGCTCTGGGTGCGGTGGGCCGGAGGCAGGACCACGACAAATTCTGTTCCCGCCGGCGCGCGCGAGATCGAGGTTGACGTTGAGGGAAAAATGGGAGTGCTCCGCCAATGAAATGTTTTTTGAGTGGGCAACACTCCGTCGCAAACGCACTGCTTCAGCTTGCCCTTGGGTCCTTGTTCCTGGCGCAAGGTGGATTCCTGGCTGAAAGCAGCGGGTTGAATTGGCAAACCGGACCAGGCTATCGTTGGAGCGAATTGTCGGTGCCCCAAATCGGCAAGACCGGTTTCACATTCCTGCGGCCGGAAACCACCGGGATTACCTTTACCAACTTTATTACCGATGAACGATCGGTCACCAACCAGAATCTGTTGAACGGTTCGGGGGTTGCGCTGGGTGACGCGGACGGCGACGGCCTGTGTGATGTCTATCTATGCCGTCTCGACGGCAACAACAACAAACTCTTCCGCAATCTCGGCAATTGGAAATTCGAGGATATCACCGATTCCGCCGGGGTCGGCTGCGGAGGTCAGAATTCGACGGGCGCTGTCTTCGCCGACATTGACGGAGACGGCGATCTGGACCTGCTGGTCAATTCGATGGGAGGCGGCACCCGGGTTTTCGTGAACGACGGCAAGGGTCATTTCAAAGAAACTACCGCGCAGGCCGGCGTCGCCTCAAGGACAGCCGGCATGTCCATGGCGTTGGCGGACGTGGATGGTGACGGAGACCTGGATTTGTATGTGTCCAATTACCGATCTTCAACCATCCGCGAGGAGGTGGGCACAAAATTCTCGATCAACATCGTCGATGGAAAACCGGTCCTGGTCAAAGTGAATGGCAAGCCGGCCAGCAGTCCGGAATACGCGGGTCGATTTGCCGTCGGGCCGCACGGTAAGATTCTTGAATTCGGTGAGGTGGACGTTCTCTATCTCAACGATGGGAAGGGACATTTTACGCCGCTTTCCTTCACCAACAGCGACTTTTTTGTCGATGAAGACGGAAAATGCTTAACGGAGCCGCCGGGCGACTGGGGACTCGCGGTCCAGTTTCACGATTTGAACGGGGATGGCGCCCCGGACATTTACGTTTGCAATGATTTGTTTACGCCGGACCGTATCTGGATCAACGATGGCAAAGGAAAATTCCGCGCCTTACCCAGACTGGCACTGCGCAATACGAGCACGTTCTCAATGGGCGTGGACTTTGCCGACGTGAATCGTGACGGGCTAGTTGATTTTCTGGTCGTGGACATGTTAAGTCGCGTTCATCAGAAGCGGCAGGTGCAGGTGGGTGAGTCCGGTCCGATTCTGTCACCAGTCGGTCTCTTCGATAACCGGCCGCAAGTCGAACGCAACACTCTGCAGATCGGTCGCGGTGACGGCACCTTCACGGAAGTGGCCTTCTATGCCGGTGTCGAGGCTTCTGAGTGGTCCTGGACGCCGATCTTCCTCGATGTCGATCTGGATGGCTTCGAGGACATTCTGGTGGCGAACGGCCAACTCCGCGACTTCCAAAACGGCGATATGCTCGACCGGCTCGAGTCTGCGCAGGCGGGAAGAACACTTTCGCGAGCGGATATTCTGCTTATCTGGGAACTCTTTCCCCGTCTGGAGACTCCCAAGGTGGCCTTTCGCAATCGCGGCAACTTGACCTTTGAAGAAATGGGCGCCGCGTGGGGCTTTAACACCTCGGGCAACTCCCGAGGAATGGCGTTGGCGGACCTGGACGGGGACGGCGACCTGGATGTCGTGGTGAATAATTTCAACGCGGTGGCCGGGGTGTATCGGAATGAGACCGCGGCGCCGCGTGTGGCGGTACGGCTGAAGGGTCAGGCGCCCAACACGCAGGGTATCGGGGCCAGGATTTGGCTCTACGGCGGGGCGGTTCCAATGCAGAGCCAGGAGATGATCTGCGGGGGCAGATACTTGAGCGGTGATGATCCGATGCGGGTGTTTGCCGCGGGGAGTCTGACCAATGCGATGCGCATTGAAGTGAGGTGGCGCAACGGGAAGCGGAGTGTGGTCAATCGGGTGAGAGCGAATCGGATTTACGAGATTGACGAAGCCCAGGCAACCTCGAACCTCGAACCTCGAACCTCGGACCTCGAACCTCGGCCGGTGTTTGAAGACGTCAGCCAACGGCTGCAACACAGCCATCATGAGGAGGAGTATAATGATTTTGAGCGGCAGCCGTTGTTGTCCAGGAAGCTGAGCCAGTTGGGGCCGGGAGTGGGGTGGTATGACGTGGATGGAGACGGGTGGGAGGACCTGATCATTGGCAGCGGGCGTGGGGGGCAGTTGGCCGTGTATCGCAATGACGGGCACGGTGGTTTTCAGCGGTGGAACGGGGCGCCCTTTGAGCGGGTGGTGACACGGGATCAGACGACGGTGTTGGGGACAGAGTTCGGTTTGTTGGCTGGTTCGGCGAACTACGAGGACGGGCTGACCAACGGCGGGTGCGTGCGGATTTATGAAGCGAAACGGAAGGTGAGCGGGGAGAGTGTGCTGGGGCAACGGTTCAGCGCGGGGCCGCTCGCTCTGGCGGACGTGGATGGAGACGGCGACTTGGACTTGTTTGTGGGCGGACGCGTGGTGGCCGGCCGGTATCCGGAGGCGACGGATTCACTGTTGTTGAAGAACCAAGGGGGTCGCTTGGTGCTGGATCAGCGGTTGGACAAGGTGGGATTGACCAGCGGGGCGGTGTTCAGCGATCTGGACAATGACGGACAGCCGGACCTGGTATTGGCGTGTGAATGGGGGCCAGTGCGAGTATTTCACAATGAGGGTGGAAAGTTGAAGGAAATGACCGAACAATGGGGGCTGAGCCGTTACACGGGCTGGTGGAACGGCGTTACCACGGGAGACCTGGACGGAGACGGGCGGCTGGACATTATCGCGAGCAACTGGGGTCTGAACAGCAAGTATCGAACGAGCCGGGAACATCCGCGGAAGATTTATTACGGGGACCTGGACGGCAACGGGACGGTGGACGTGATCGAGGTCTATTATGACGCGGGGATGAAAACGGAGGTGCCGGAGCGGCGCTGGCGTGCGGCGGGCACGGCGTTGCCGTTTTTGAGGGAGAAATTCAGCACGTACGAAGCCTACGGCAAGGCGAGCCTCAAAGAGATTTACGCGGACAAGCTCAAGCAGATGAAGGTGGTGGAAGCGAACACATTGGAGAGCATGGTCTTTTTGAACCGGGACGATCACTTTGAAGCGCGGGCGTTGCCGCTGGAGGCGCAGTTGGCGCCGGCCTTCGCGGTGTGCGTGGGGGACTATGATGGGGACGGGAAAGAGGACCTGTTTCTGAGTCAGAATTTTTTCCCGATGAACCCGGAGACTTCCCGGTGTGATGCG
Organism: Verrucomicrobiota bacterium; assembly: GCA_003218515.1. GTDB lineage: Bacteria > Verrucomicrobiota > Verrucomicrobiia > Limisphaerales > AV2 > AV2. The sequence continues at coordinate 7,671 of QHNT01000333.1, forward strand.
GGAAGGGGCTTGTGGCTGAAGGGGGACGGGAAAGGCAATTTGGCAGCGGTGGCTGGGCAGGAGAGCGGAGTGATCGGGATTGCTGGTGCGGTTGAAAGGCCCGGCGGGCAATGCACAGGCAGTCGGGGCGCAGGTACGCCTCAAATTCAGAGATCACTTCGGCCCGGCGCGAGAGGTCCATGCCGGCAGTGGATACTGGTCGCAGGACAGCGCGGTGCAGGTGCTGGCCATACCCGAATCGCCGACGCAGATTTGGATCCGATGGCCGGGCGGCAAAGTTACCACTGCCCCACTGCCGCCGAAACCCCTGGAAGTTGCCGTCAACCCTGAAGGTCAAATCAAAATCGTGGTGGAAGACCAGGGTTCAAAGGTCAAAGGTCCGAGTGGAGGCGCAGTTGGCGCCGGCCTTCGCGGTGTGCGTGGGGGACTATGATGGGGACGGGAAAGAGGACCTGTTTCTGAGTCAGAATTTTTTCCCGATGAACCCGGAGACTTCCCGGTGTGATGCGGGAAGGGGCTTGTGGCTGAAGGGGGACGGGAAAGGCAATTTGGCAGCGGTGGCTGGGCAGGAGAGCGGAGTGATTCCGGCGTTGCGTTGGGCGATGTGGACGGCGATGGCTGGTGTGACATCTACTTCTGTCGTCTGGAGGGGCCGAACGTGCTCTATCGCAATCTTGGCAACGGGAAATTTGACGACATCACGCAAGCTGCCGGGGTCGCTTGCGACGGGCAATTCTCAACCGGCGCAGCGTTTGCGGACATTGACGGGGACGGTGATTTGGATCTGATGGTCAACTGCATCGGCGGCGGCACGCGTGCTTTCCTGAATGATGGGCGCGGGCATTTTACGGAGACGCAAGACACACGGCTGGTTCGAAAGTTCGGCAGCACCTCCATGGCCTTGGCCGATGTGGATGGCGATGGGGACCTGGATTTATACGTGACGAACTATCGGACCGACACGCACAAGGATATTCCGGGTCTCAAAATCGAAGCGAAAATGGTGGAGGGCAAGGTAACGATCACGCCGACGAACCGGTTCATCGCGTTGACGCCGCAGAACGGAGCCGTGGAAGTGATCGAAAAAGGTGAGCAGGACTTTTTGTATCTCAACGACGGCAAAGGCCGTTTTGCGCCGGTATCCTGGACCGCGGGAGGCTTTTTAGACGAAGACGGCAAACCTCTCACAGCGCCGCCGACCGACTGGGGCCTGAGCGTGACGTTTCGCGACATCAACGACGATGGCCTGCCGGACATTTACGTGTGCAACGATTTCTTTTACTGGCCCGACCGCATCTGGATCAGCGACAAGGCCCGGCGGTTTCGCGCCATTCCACGGCTGGCGGTGCGCAACCAGAGCCTGTCGTCCATGGCGGTTGATTTCGCGGACATAGATCGCGACGGTTACGATGATTTCTTTGTCGCTGAGATGCTGAACCGCGATCATCAGGCGCGACAGAGGCACCGCGAAAATCTGATTCACAAACAGTGGAACCTGCCCATGACCGATCCAATTTTTCGTCCGGAAGTCACGCGGAACACCCTGCAATTGAACCGCGGCGATGGCACGTATGCGGAGATTGCTCAGCTCAGCGGTGTGCCATTCAGCGACTGGACCTGGAGCGCGATTTTCCTGGATGTGGACCTGGATGGCTATGAGGATTTGCTGCTGACGACAGGACATCACTATGATGTGCAGGACACGGACACACTACGGGAGCTTTCAAAACTCAGGGAGCCGGACACGCTGGAGAACCGCATCAAAAATATGCACAGGTTTCCCCGCCTGGACACGGAAAAACTGGCCTTTCGCAATCAGCACGACCTGAGCTTCGCGGAGATGAGCGCGCCCTGGGGATTCAACACCGTCGGCGTTTCGCACGGCATGGCGCTGGCCGACCTGGACAACGACGGTGATCTGGACGTCGTTGTCAACAACCTGAATCAAGCGGCAGGAATTTATCGCAATGAAACGACTGCGCCCCGAGTGGCCGTGCGACTCAAAGGCCGGCCGCCCAACACGCGAGGCATCGGGGCAAAAATCTGGCTTTATTCCGGGGCGGTGCCGGTGCAGAGCCAGGAGATGATCTGCGGGGGACGCTATCTTTCGTGCGATGATACCATGCGAGTGTTCGCCGCCGGAAGCTTGACCAATGAGATGCGGATTGAGGTGCGGTGGCGAAGCGGCAACCGCGGCGTGGTCAACGGCGTCCGTGCCAATCGAGTCTATGAAATTGATGAAGCGGGAGCGCAGCCGTATCAAGAACCGTTGAAACCCGAAACCAAGCCGTTTTTCCGGGAAGTCAGCGAGCGGATTGACCACCGGCATCACGACGAACCATTCGATGATTTTGCCCGCCAGCGCTTGTTGCCGCGGCGCCTCAGTCAACTCGGTCCCGGCGCGGCCTGGTGCGACGTCAACGGCGACGGATGGGAGGACTTGATCGTCGGCTGCGGACGGGGCGGCCGGTTAAGTATTTTTCTGAACGACGGCAAAGGCGCTTTCGAACCCGCGCAGGTCCCGCAGTTCGCGCAGCCAGTGGCGCGTGACCAGACGGGCATCGCCGCGTGGGTCAAGGACGGCAAAACAGTTCTGCTGGTCGGCTCGGCGAATTACGAGGATGGTTTGGCAGCCGGCCCGAGCGTGCGGCAATTCGATTTTGGCGGTAAAGTCGTTGACGACAGTCTGCCGGGCCAGACGAGCAGCACCGGGCCGCTCGCTTTGGCGGATTTCAATGGGGACGGACATCTCTGTTTGTTTGTCGGGGGGCGCGTCATTCCGGGACGCTATCCGGAGGCCGCCTCTTCGATGTTCTTTCGCGACGCGGGCGGTCGATGGGAGTTGGACGCGGAAAACACAAAACGACTGGCGCAAGTCGGCCTGGTCAGCGGCGCGGTTTGGAGCGACCTGGACGGCGATGGCCTGCCGGAGTTGATGCTGGCGTGCGAATGGGGGCCGGTGAGGGTCTTCCGAAACCACAGTGGCCGGTTGACAGAAGCGACAGAGGAATGGGGACTCGCCAAGTATTACGGCTGGTGGAATGGCGTCAATGCGGGTGATTTTGACGGCGATGGGAAGATGGACATCATCGCGGGCAATTGGGGGCGAAACACAAAATATCAATGGTATTTGGAACAACCGACACGCATCTTTTATGGTGACTTCCGCCGGGACGGGACGGCGGAAGTCGTGGAGGCGAGCTTCGATCCCGATCTAAAAAAAATTGTTCCCTGGCGCGACCTGAATGCGATGACCATGGCGTTGCCGTTTGTGCAGGAAAAATTTCAAACGTGCCGAGCGTATGGCCGCGCGAGTGTGCAGGAAATTCTGGGCGACGAGGCGATCCGTGCGGCCGAATTGAAAGCCAACACGCTCGACTCGATGGTTTTTTTGAATCGCGGCGGGCGCTTTGAAGCCAGGCCGTTGCCGGCAGAGGCGCAGTTCGCGCCGGCCTTTGCCGTTTGCATCGGCGATTACGACGGCGACGGCGATGAAGACGTCTTTTTGAGCCAGAATTTTTTTGATGTGGAAGTGGAGACCTCGCGCTACGACGCGGGACGCGGCCTTTGGCTGCACGGCAACGGGCACGGGGATTTCCAAGCGGTCCCCGGTCAGGAGAGCGGGGTAAGAATTTACGGCGAACAGCGCGGCGCGGCGCTCTGCGACTACGATGCGGATGGCCGCGTCGATTTGGTCGTGACACAGAACAGTCAGGAGACAAAACTGTATCACAACGAAGGCGCGAAGCCGGGACTCCGCGTGCGGCTGAAAGGGCCGCCGGGCAACCCGAACGGCGTCGGCTCGGTCATGCGATTGAAGCAAGGGCGGTGGATCGGCCCGGCCCGCGAAATCCACTCGGGTGGCGGATACTGGTCTCAGGACAGCGCGGTGCAGGTATTGGCTGCGTCCGAACCGGCGACGCAAATCTGGATTCGCTGGCCGGGCGGCAAGACCACGACCGGCGCTGTCGCCGCCGGCGCGCGCGAAATTGAAGTTGATATCGACGGGAAAGTAAAAGTGCTTCGCCAATGAATCGTTTTCTGTCCGGGCTTCGCTCTTTGGCGAAAGCACCGCGCCACCTGGCCTTCCTGTCTTTTCTTTTCGTGGGCCTGACACTCGTTGCCGAAGGAGCCGGTTTGAGTTGGCAAACAGCGCCAGGCTATCGCTGGAGCGTATTGCCCGTGCCCAAAGCCGGCAGAACCGGGTTCACGTTGCTCAAGGGGTCGGTCACTGGAATTTTGTTTGCAAACCTCCTCGACGATGAACATTCGCTGACGAATCGGAATCTGCTCAGCGGTTCAGGCGTTGCGGCGGGCGACGTGGACGGCGACGGACAAGTGGACCTGTATTTTTGCGGGCTGGACAACCCCAACGAGCTTTACCGCAACCTCGGCCAATGGAAATTCGAGGACATCACCGCCAGCGCCGGCGTGGCGTGTGCGGGGCAATATTCCACCGGGGCGGTTTTAGCCGATATCGACGGGGACGGAGATTTGGATTTGCTGGTCAACGCGCTGGGGGGCGGGACGCGATTGTTCCTGAACGACGGCCAGGGCCATTTCACCGAGTCAACGGACAGCGGGTTGATTCGAAGACAGGGCAGCATGTCGATGGCGCTGGCGGACGTGGACGGTAACGGCACGTTGGACCTTTATGTCGCGAACTTTCGCGCGGAAACCATCCGCGATGAACCGACAACAAAGTTCCACGGGCAACTCGTCGAAGGCCGACCGGTGATTACGGCGGTGAACGACAGGCCTGCTACGTTGCCGGATTACACGAATCGTTTCGTTCTCACTCCTTCGGGTAACGTGTTGGAATTCGGCGAACCGGATGTCCTGTATCTCAACGACGGCAGAGGGCATTTCCAGCCCAGGTCGTTCACAGACGGTTCGTTCCTCGATGAAGATGGGGTGCCGTTGACCGACCCGCCGAGGGACTGGGGTCTCGCGGCGCAGTTTCACGACCTCGACGGCGACGGTACGCCGGACATTTACGTCTGCAACGACTTGTTCACGCCGGACCGCATCTGGGTCAATGACGGCCGGGGGAAATTCCGCGCTCTGCCGCGTCTTGCACTGCGCAACACGAGCACCTTTTCGATGGGGGTCGATTTCGCGGACATCGATCGCGACGGCTACATTGACTTCTTCGTCGTCGATATGCTCAGCCGCGACCATCAAAAGCGGCACGTCCAGGTCAGCGAAAGCAACCCGACGCCGCTGCCCGTCGGGTTGATCGACATTCGTCCGCAGGTCTTGCGAAACAATCTCCAGATCAATCGCGGCGACGGGACCTTCGCGGAGGCGACTTACTATGCCGGCCTGGAAGCCTCTGAATGGTCGTGGGGACCGATCTTTCTCGACGTGGATTTGGATGGATTCGAGGACATTCTCGTGACCAACGGCCAGTTGCGCGATTTCCAAAACATCGATATGGCCAATCGCATTGAAGCTCTGCGGGCGGCTGGAAAATTGACGCGCCCCGAATGGCTGAGATTGCTGCGGTCTTATCCGAGTCTGGTCACGGCCAAGGTTGTCTTCCGCAATCGCGGAAATCGGACGTTCGATGAGAAAGGCGCGGAATGGGGTTTCAGCACTCCAGGCATTTCCCAGGGCATGTGTCTGGCGGACCTGGACGGGGACGGGGACCTGGATGTGGTGGTGAACAATTTAAACGGGGCGGCGGGCCTTTACCGCAACGAGAGCCATGCGCCGCGGGTGGCGGTGCGGCTGAAGGGTCAGGCGCCCAACACGCGGGGGATCGGAGCGAAGGTCCGGGTGTATGGGGGAGCGGTGCCGATGCAAAGCCAGGAGATGATCTGCGGGGGCAGATACTTGAGCGGTGATGATGCGATGCGAGTGTTTGCGGCGGGGAGTCTGACCAATGAGCTGCGGATTGAAGTGAGCTGGCGCAGCGGGAAACGGAGTGTGGTCAATGGCGCGAGGGCCAACCGGATTTACGAGATTGCCGAAGCCCAGGCAACCTCGAACCTCGAACCTCGAACCTCGAACCTCGAACCTCGGCCGGTGTTTGAAGACCTGAGCGGGTTGATCGGCCATGTCCACCACGAGGAGCCGTACAATGATTTTGAACGGCAACCGTTGTTGCCCCGCAAACTGAGCCAGTTGGGGCCGGGTGTGGGGTGGTATGACGTGGACGGGGATGGGTGGGAGGACCTGATCATTGGCAGCGGGCGCGGGGGGAAAGTGGGGGTGTATCGCAACGATGGTCGGGGCGGGTTCAAGCCGTGGGCCGGGGCGCCTTTTGAGAAGGTGGTGACGCGGGACCAGACGGCGGTGTTAGGGACGGAGTCCGGCTTGTGGGTGGGTTCGGCGAACTACGAGGACGGGCTGACCAACGGGGGATGCGTGCGGATTTATGAAGCCGGCCAGAAGGTGAGCGCGGAGAGTGTGCTGGGCCAACGGTTCAGTGCGGGGCCACTGGCGCTGGCGGATGTGGATGGGGAGGGGCAACTGGATTTGTTTGTGGGCGGTCGAGTGCTGGCGGGCCGGTATCCCGAGGCGAGCGATTCGCTGTGGCTGAAGAACGAAGCGGGACGGCTGATCGTCCATCAGCGCTTGGAGCAGGCGGGCCTGGTCAGCGGGGCGGTCTTCAGCGATCTGGACGGCGACGGGAAACCCGACCTGGTGTTGGCCTGCGAATGGGGACCGATCAAAGTGTTCCACAATGAGGGAGGGCAATTGAAAGAAGTGACCGAGCGATGGGGACTGAGCGGTTACACGGGCTGGTGGAACGGGGTGAACGTGGGGGACTTCGACGGCGACGGGCGAATGGATATTGTGGCGAGCAACTGGGGATTGAACAGCCAGTATCGCGCGAGCCGGGAACATCCGCGGAAGATTTACTACGGGGACCTGGCCGGCAACGGGGCGGTGGACGTGATCGAGGCCTACTATGATGAGGCGATGAAGCAGGAAGTGCCGGAGCGTGGATTGCGGACGGTGGGAGCGGCGCTGCCGTGGGTGAAAGAGAAATACCCGAGCTATGCCGCCTATGGTCGGGCGAGCGTGCAGGAGATTTACGGCGACAAACTGAAATCGATGGGGGTAGTGGAAGTGAACACCTTGCAATCGATGATTTTCCTGAACCGGGGCGATCACTTTGAAGGGAGGGCGTTGCCGCTGGAGGCGCAGTTGGCGCCGGCCTTCGCGGTGTGCGTGGGGGATTACGACGGGGACGGGAAGGAGGACGTGTTTCTGAGCCAGAATTTTTTTACGGTGAACGCGGAGAGTTCGCGGTGTGATGCGGGAAGAGGCTTGTGGTTGAAAGGGGACGGCAGAGGCAATTTGAGGGCGGTGGCTGGGCAGGAGAGCGGGGTGAAGGTGTATGGAGAACAGCGTGGGGCGGCGTTGTGTGATTATGACCGGGACGGGCGGGTGGATTTGGTGGTGACGCAGAACGGAGCGGAGACGAAGCTGTATCACAACGTGGGAGGCAAGCCGGGGTTGCGGGTGCGGTTGAAGGGGCTGGCGGGCAACCCACGAGGGGTGGGAGCGCAACTGAGATTGATCTTGGGGCAGCGATCGGGGCCGGTCCGAGAAATACATGGCGGCAGCGGTTATTGGTCGCAGGACAGCGCCATCGAAGTGCTCGGCATTCCCGAACCGCCCACCGCCATTCAAATCCGCTGGCCTGGAGGCCGAGTAACAACCGGCGACATTCCTGAAGGCGCTAGAGAAATTGAAGTTGATACTGGCGGGAAAGTGAAACTCGTTCGCGAATGAATTATTTTTTCCCGCCGGCAGTATTTCTGAGGATCAAAAACGACGGTCCCATTTTTTCCCACCGGTCGGAGAAAGCCGAGGGTACTTTGTTGGAACCGCGAATGAAAGAGCCTAAAACGATGTCCGGGTAACCGTCGCCGTCCAGATCGCCTACGTCCATCGTCAGCCAGCGACCCTCCCGACATTCCGCAAAAGAATAAGCCCCAAAATCAAGCTGGCCCTTGTTTTCCAGGTAAACAAAGCTTTCTTCCGGACAGCGATCATAATCCGGGTAGAAGGAAACGACGGCGATATCCAGGTTGCCGTCCTTATTGAAATCTGCGGCCATTGCTTTGTAGGCGCCGTTCAATGGAAAAAACCACGCCTGGTGGAAATTGTTTTTTCCATCGTTCAAATAGAGCCTGACCCCGTGATAGCTCTTCAATGGCGAGTTGTATAAATCGCCGTTATCGCCATTGGTTGCCAGAATGTCCATGAAGCCATCGCGATTGAAATCCACCAATTCAAAATAAGTGCTCCCAAAAGCAGGATGGAATTCGGCGACCGGCGCCATGCCAAATTGGCCGTTGCCTTTGTTCATGAAGAGGTAAATCCCTTCGCGCGCCTGGGCCATCATGACGATAATGTCCGGAAGGCCGTCTTGGTTGAAGTCATACACATACGCCTTGATTGCGCCCGGACGGTCGAGCAGAACATGTTCTTTGTATTTGTCGTCGCCGAGGTTCTCAAACCACGAAAACCGGCCGAGGTAATTTCCGAAGCCGCAAACGATGAAGTCCTCTTTTCCATCGTTGTTCAAGTCGGCAAAAACCGTATCCGTCGGGCGCGTCAGATGGTCGGCCAATGCCAGGTTCGCTTTGAAATTTTCGCCGGCGCGCCGATAGTCAACGACCTTTCCCTGGGGTTCATCGGAAGGCGTTACGCTTCCGATTAACGTCGCGTAGAAACGGTTTCCTTTGAAGACCAGGCTCACCGGCGGACTGTCCACCGGACTTGAGAACTTCATGTGGCCTTGCGGATCGAGAACATTCAGCGTTTTAGTGCCGGCATCGCCCAAAAAAAATTGCCTCCTGGTTGGATCTATTTTGACCAGCGTCGTCAAGGGAACCTGGAAACGGTACTCGGGGGCTGTGACCTTGAATCCTTTCAAACCCAGATGAATCGTGGGACGCGGTGGTTGCCCGAGCGGCGTCGCGGGAGCCGCGTCGAGGTAATACTTGCAAATCGCCTGCCAGTCGCGTTCCGCGAGAATGGGCAGGCTGGGGAACACCCCGGCGGCCTCCACGTATTTCCGGCCCGGCCGGAGATCTAAATTCATTTTGGAGATGCCGAGCCATTTACTCATGAACGGAAGCGCCTCGCGTTCCCAAGTCGCCTTGTCCAGCAGGTCGGGTTCGGGAAAAAGATGGCAGCTCTGGCAGACCACGTGCGCCAAAGTGGCGCCGTGTTCGATTTCTGATGGTTGGATGATGGCCTTTGGCTGGCCGTGGCTGTTTGTGGCAGCCGCGGTCCTCACGGAATTCGTTGCGGCGGAGCGGACATCCAGATCCTGGTCTCCGTTGCCACAGGTGGAGCCGCTGAGTAAGAAAAGCGAACCCAGAGCACCGGTAAGGGAACGGCCAAAGTGCCAACTGGCTCGGCTGAGAGGCAAAGTCAGCATGGAATTGCTTAATACAGCCTGATTCTCGCGGATACTGAATTCTCCGTCCAGCGGAACTGCGGAACACCGGCTGTTTTTGGGGTAAACGGCTGCAATTTCCATGGCAATCGCTGGTTAAGCGGGGCCAACTGGAAAGAAATTGTTTTTTTTGTTGCCAAGTTTTGGAAATTGCTTCATTTGTCGGGTTTGTTGGATTTCCGATGATGAACACCTGCGCATCGAAGAGCTGGCCTCCTCATTTAGCTTGTGTACGCGGCGTTGCAGTTCTCCCGGCGCGAAGTCATATTCCAGCACCGTCCGCCTAGTCGAACCTCAATTGACGTTAACCTTATGAAAACTCAAGCTGCAAAAATTTTGGCTTCATTGCTCCTGATCACGGGCTTCAGCAATGTGACGCTCACGGCGCAACTGACCGTGAAATCCGTCGGTTCTGTGCGCCACGACGCCAACACTCAGGTTACCATCGTTTTTTCGGCCCCGGTAGAGCAGACCAGCGCCACCACTTTTGGCAATTACACCTTTTCAGCCGGAATCACCGTGACCGGCGCAAGTTTGATGACTGGATTACCGCCGGCCAACTCGATCGACATTGTCCTGAACCCGGCCCCGAATGGCCGCGTCTTTGACAACGAATGCGTCGTGCTCACGGTGTCCGGGCTGGCGGCCGACGCGGCAGCTTCGGTTACGATTCAAAACGTGCAGGACAGGGCGACGCCACCCAACACGATTGCCGCCACGAACATCAATTTTAAGGACTCGGGCTACGCCTGGGCTGAGTCGGGGACTCCAGCCATCGCCGGCAAAGTCGTCGCGGTCGGCACCAACGGTTTTGATATTTTCAGCGCCGGGTCAGCCCAGTGGGCCAACTACGATGAAGTAGTTATGGTTTACAAGCAGGTGACGGGTGATTTCGATCTCCAGGCGCGCGTTGAATTTCAGGATTTTTCCAGCCATTGGGCCAGCGCAGGTGTGATGGCCCGAGAGTCACTCAACGAAAGGGAGAATAGCGCGACCCAACAGGGGGACGCCAGCGTTGATCCGCCGATCGTGGGTACGGCCAGCCGCTACGCAGACGTTCACCCCAATCCCGTGCAAGATTTCAATCAGACCGGCCCACCGGCACCAATATTCGAAGCGGGCAATAATTTGTGGGAGTCGCACATTCGCCGGTCAACCGGTGGACAGACGGGGAGTGATAATGCGACGGTTAATACCCCGCCTTATCCCAACGCCTGGGTGCGCATTCAAAGAACCGGGGGCGATATTCATACTTTTCACGGCGCCGACGGCATCAACTGGGATCCCGCGGCTGATCGTGTTGATGGCACTGATTGGTTGGACACGGATGGAGTTACGCCGAAGTCGTTGAACCAAACACTGTATGTCGGTCCGGCCTTCAGCCCGGAAACGGTTAACATCCAACAGCCGGCCGGACAAAACAGAATGTTCCTCTATCAGGTCCGCTTCTCCCCCATCACGGTGCCGTACCTCAGGTTGCCAGTTGACGCAAATCCGTGCGGTGTTCTTTTGCTGGTGGAGGACGCAACAGGCGTTTCAGTAAACACAAGTTCAGTTCGACTCACGTTCGACGGAAATTCCGTGACACCCAATGTCTCCAAATCGGGTACGACTACGCGGATTGGATATCGAGCTGCGACTCCGTTTCCTGCCGGTTCGAGTCATTCCATTGGGTTGACGCTCACCAACACCGCAGGGGATCCACAGAGCTTTCAAAACAGTTTTATTATCCCGGCTTACCCAACCATCCCCGCGTCCTATGCGATCCCCACGGCTGCCACCGATCCGGGATTAAAAGCGCAAGTTTATCAAATCGACTTTTTGCGAGGCAGCGCCCTTGAGATAGTTCCTTTCGACGGGAATACGATTGCCAACGCGGAACAGCAGTGGGCTCGCGGGCTTGTCGATCCCAACACAGGTCAGCCTTATCCCAACGTGGCGAACTCGGCGGCGCAAGCGGGACCGATTAACGTTGACTATATCAACTGGAACGGCGCCATGGATGTCGGCTGGCCGGACAACGATCAGGGTCTGGAAATCGGGGACTTTCGGTCAACCAACAGTCCCCCGATGGATATTCTGGACCTGCCGATTCCCGGGATACCCGGCACTGCCTCTGACCCCGACCCCAACAATGCCGGCCGCGCGGTGGACAACATCGTGGCGGAGATTGAAACTTACCTGCATCTGGCGCCTGGTTGCTATCGGATGGGGGTAAACAGCGATGATGGGTTCAAGTGCACGATCGCGCCTGGTGCGCCTGATCCGTTTGGCCTGGTGTTGGGTTCATTCAGTGGCGGGCGCGGATCGTCCGACACGATCTTCGACTTCGTCGTGACGACGGATGGTTACTATCCGTTCCGGTTATTGTGGTGGCAGGGCAACGGCGGGGCCAATCTGGAATGGTTCACTGTCAACCTGGATACCGGCGAAAAACTTCTCATAAACCAGAATGATCCGAACTCAATTAAAGCATTCCGAACGGGTCGCGGTCGCGCGTTTGTCCAGTCATTACTGCCCGCGGACGGCTTTACCGTGGCCCCAACCAACGCGCCGATCACGATTGTATTGAAAGACGATTTGACAACGGTCGGATCGATTGCGCTGTCGATCGACGGCGCCCAGGTGACGCCGGTCATTAACAAAAGCGGCGCGACAACAACGGTGACCTACAGTTCTCCCTCGGGATATCCGCTCCAAACGAAGCACACCGGAACGCTGGTATGGAGTGAAAGCACGACCCCACAGACGCTGTGGACGAATAATTTCACGTTCACCGTGCGTTTGCTGGCGCCGCACGACCTGCCGTCCTATACGGCGGGCACGTTCTGGATCGAGGCGGAGGACTTCGACAACTTCGCAGGGGCGGGTGTGCCGGCGGCCGTGAACACGATGCCGTATGATGTTGGCGTCAGTATGTCTTATGACGGTGCCGGGGCGACGCTCGGCGTGGACTATTTCAACAACGATAACTTGGAAAACACCAAGCCGACGACCTATCGCAGCACGGGCGATCCGAATACCGCGTTCAGGAGTGTTGACGTCGCTGGTGGCGGTAATAATGAGATCGGGTCGAATTTTCAAATTCGTCGTCCAGGAGGGTATGACATGACCGCCAACTATAAGATCGGCTGGGGTGACAATGCAGATTGGTATAATTACACGCGCAACATACCAGCGGGGCTTTACACGGCTTTCGTCGCGCTGTCGGACGGAGGTGACGCGCTTGGGACGCCGAACGCGATGGGGGGGACGCTGAGCATCGTGACCAGCGGTGTGGGCACGACGAACCAGACGTTGAAAGCTTTGGGAACGTTTAATGGCCCGTCGTCGGGCGCGTGGAGTTACAACAATCTGGTGCCGCTGTATGCGCCGGACGGGTCACAAGCGGCGTTCAAAATAACCAACCCAGCGACCACCCTGCGGTTTGCCTTGCGTGCCGGGGATTATGACTGGCTCACGTTGGTGCCTGTGACGGGGATTGCGCCGAATGTGATTGCTGCCTCGCCGCTCGCCAATACAGACACAGCAGCCGCCAGCGCCGTGCCCAGAGACGCGAAGATCCGGTTTACAATCGAGGATTTCAGCACCGCAACCGTTGTGAATTCGGTCAAACTGTTCTTCGATGGCAACGATGTGACTTCGACCGCTTCGATTGCGAAGAACGCGGACATCACGACCGTCACGTATGTTCCCAGTCTGATGGCGGGTGGCCCACACAACTACGAATTGCGGTTCACGGACAATGGATCACCGGCCGTGACCCAGACAAACAAGGCAACCTTCACGGTCAGCGCTGCGATGGGGACTACCGGTCAGTTCCTGATCGAGGCTGAAGACTTCGACACCGGTGGTGGCCAGACCGTGGCTCTGGCCAGCACGATGCCCTATCTGGGTGGCCTCTACGCCAGTACGGGGGCAGTGCTGAACATCGATTACTTTGACACCGACGCGAGGGATTCGCAGCCGTATCGCGGAGGATTCCCGGCGGGTCAAAGTATGAGGTATGGGTAGCGTTGTCACATGACCCAACCGATGGGTTACGAGGTAGTCTTAGCCTGGTGACTGGTGGGGTGGGTACTCCAAATCAAACCGCCGTGACTTTGGGCAAGTTCAATGCCCCGACTTCCGGTGCATGGGGCACCGATAACTTGGTGCAGATGAAGGACAACGGCGGCAACGCCTTGGCTGTTTCGTTGAGTGGGGTGCAAACGGTCCGTTTCAACGCGGACAGCGGCGATTTCGACTACTTGCTGTTTGCTCCGTCTGCGGCAACTCCATCGAAATGGATCACCAGTGTGGGCGTGGCCGGCGGGACGGTCACCATCAAATGGATCGGAGGCGGAACGCTGCAATCGACGCCGAGTTTGACGCCAACGATCACGTGGACAGATTTGGGAACCGGCGGAACGTTCAATGAGCCTGCGGGGCCGACAGCGAAGTTCTACCGGGCGAGGTAAGAGACAAGTTCAATCAATCGCAAAAGAGAAAACTCGGGATTAGTGCTCGTGCGTGTGGTGCGAATGGCTCCCGGCTGCCAGTTTGAAACTCTTCAACTTCACTAAAACCGGTTGTGGATCGCCCTCTCTTATCGTGTAACAACTGTCCGGATTTATCTGCTTTAGAGTTTGCGTTGTATGGGATGCCGGCCAGAAAACCTCCACTGATGAGATCGATTTCGCCTGGCCCAAACCGATTTCCTGCCGCAACGGATTTGCGCCAAAGCTGCCGCCGGAATTGACGGTTTTGTAAATCGCCCGTTGCCCTGCCCCGTTTTCCACAGTCACTTTGATCCGCGCGCCTATCCCCGCGCGGTTGGATTTAACGCCGACGAGCTTGAGTTTAAGCCAATGATTGCTGTTGCCGGGATTCTCGAACAGGGCCTTCCGGTAAATGTCGCCGGAGTACGCCCCGCCCATGTTCGCGAAGATGTCCTGGTCGCCGTCATTGTCAATGTCAGCGAAGGCGATTCCGTGACCCTTTTGCAAATGACCAAACCCGCCTGCCGCTGTCACGTCCTGAAAGAACTTTCCCTCCGCATTACGAAACATCCGATTGGGAATCAGCGTGCTTAAATCGGGGTCGCCAGTGCCGAGGTAAAAGTCGAGGTAACCGTCGTTGTCCAGGTCGCCGAAATTGCAGGCCATACCGAGCAGGACCTTGTAGAGATGCGCTGCTTTGGTAACGTCGGTGAAAGTGCCGTCGTGGTTGTTGTGGTACAGCCGCGCCCGTTCGGCTTTGGTCGGGAGGCCGAGATAGTCGGCGGCGATGTCACCGACATCTTTTATGCCGAAACCGGCAACAAAAATGTCCAGCCACCCATCGTTGTCGTAATCAAAGAACCAGGTCGGAAAACTGTAGCGTGGCTCCGTGACGCCCGCTTGCGCCGCCACATCGGTGAATTTCCACGCCCCCTTCGGGGACCGGTCCGCGCTCTGCGGGCCTTCATTGCGAAATAGCATCTTGGGTTGACCGCGACTTGAGACATAAAGGTCCGGCCAGCCGTCGTTGTTGTAATCGCCGCTGGCGACGGCCTTGATGAACGCGATCGCGTCCAGGCCGACCTGCGCCGCGCACTCGGTAAACGTGCCGTCCCCGTTGTTGTGAAAGAGTTCGCAACGGTTCGTGTCGCCCGGCGTCGTTTCGTTGCCGACGAACAAGTCCAACCAACCATCATTATTGTAATCGAACCACGTCGCCGCCTGCGTCGGATGGAAGCGAAGCAGGCCGGCTTCCTCAGTGACGTCGTCGAACGTGCCGTTGCCATTGTTGCGCAGCAACGACAAGGGATAATGGCCCTCGACACCGAACCACGCTCCCCGGAGCACCAGCACGTCGGGCCAGCCGTCGTTGTTGTAGTCGGTCTGCATGATGTTGAGTCCGCCCGTTTCTCCCAATAATCCGGCGTCTTCGGTGCGCTCCGTGAAAGTCCCATCGCCGTTGTTGTGGATATAACGCAATTGATCGTGCACGCCGAGCGACGAAATCATGATGTCCAGGTTGCCATCACCGTCGAAGTCCTCGGCAATCACGCCGCCCGATAATGAGTTTAAATCCAGCCCCAGGTTGCCTGCGACATCGTAAAACCGGGACAATGGATAATCGGATTCAAAGGCTCTGGGTGGAATCAGCCACTTGGACGGCACGTGGTCCGGGTATTCGCCCAGTGTCATGTAGGCGAGGTTGAGCAGCCATCGCGCCTTCAGGTCGTCTGGAAATTCGTTCAACTGTTCGATCAGGAATTCCACAGCTTTTCGGGAACCGCGCTGAATTTTGTGGATACCCGCCGCCTGTATCGGCATCAGACACGAATCAATCGTGTGGTTGGTCAGGCAGTTCTCCTGTTCGCCGAGCCTCAGATAGGCAATCACCAGGTAATGCCGAAGCGAGCTCCGTGTTTGGCTGCCGAAATTGACCCCGCTGGTCCTGGTAAAAGCATCAAGCCGCGTGAACTCCTCGATCGCCTCCCAGCTTTTCCCTGCCAGCAGCAACTCCGTGGCATACCTGGAATCCAGGTCGAGGACTTTGGTCCCTTTGTCGGGCGAGTCCGGCGTCGTGAGCAACTGGTTCAACTCCTTGCCAAACAAATCCGCCCGTTCGCGATTCAGGTAGAGGTTGTTCCGCAGGTTGCTCTGCGCGGAGATTTTCTGAAGCCGCTCGGCCATTTGTTTTGTGCCCGGCGCCTGGTAAGGAGCGGAACGAAGACGGGAACCGCAAAAAACCATTGCCCACAGGAGGACGAACCAGCGGGCGAAGGAAAGAACCCGCTGTCGTTGCAGAGCGAGAGCAGCGCTCATTCAAAAGGAAGACCTTACAGTGAATCTGTTTGAACGGTGCTACTTTAGTCGCGCCGGGTTGAGAACACAATTTGATTCTTCCTGCCGCTTCAATATGCTGGCCGCGAAAGTCAAATGATCTGCATTCGGCATCGGGTGCGAAACAATCTCCGGTCGCTCAGGTCCAGGTCTTGCGCAGCGCGAGTCGGCTTTGCCGTGGCTTTGGTCTCCTCTCTCCAAAGCGGCAGCGCTCTCGAGTGGCAGACGGGCAACGGCTGGCGAAGCGCCCAACTGCCCGTCGCGAAGTCGGGTTCAACGGGCTTCATGCTGCTGCCACCGTCGGTGACTGGGATCGGATTTACAAACCAGTTGTCGGACACGAACGCCGCGCTGAACCAAATCCGCCTCAATGGCTCCGGCGTTGCGGCGGGCGACCTGGATGGCGACGGACGGGTGGACCTGTATTTTTGCGGGCTGGACAACTCCAACGTGCTTTACCGCAACCTCGGCCAATGGAAATTCGAGGACATCACCGCCCGCGCCGGCGTGGCGTGCCCCGGGCAATATTCCACCGGGGCGGTTTTCGCCGACATCGACGGGGACGGGGATGTGGATTTGCTGGTCAACGCGCTGGGGGGCGGGACGCGATTGTTCCTGAACGACGGCCAGGGCCATTTCACCGAGTCAACGGACAGCGGGTTGATTCGAAGACAGGGCAGCATGTCGATGGCGCTGGCGGACGTGGACGGTAACGGCACGCTGGACCTTTACGTCGCCAATTATCGCACGACGACCATCCGCAGCACTGGATTGGACATGCTGAATGTCAATGGCCGTCGAATGCTGCGCCCTCAGGATCGCGATGACTATGTACTCACTCCCGAGGGACTGGTGCGCGAACGCGGCGAGCCGGATATTTTGTACCTGAATGAAGGCAAGGGGAAGGTAAGACCCGTGTCATGGACAGGGGGTTCTTTTCTGGATGAGGAAGGCAAGCCCCTCGCGTCGCCTCCACGGGATTGGGGGCAGTCGGTCATGTTCCGGGACCTGGATGGCAACGGCGCGCCGGACATCTATGTTTGCAACGATTTTTGGAGTCCCGACCGCGTGTGGATCAATGATGGCAGGGGAAAATTCCGCGCGCTCTCAGGAAGGGCTCTGACGAAAACCAGCAGTTTCTCGATGGGCATCGATTTTGCGGACGTTAACCGCGACGGCCTGGATGACTTCATCGTTCTCGACATGTTAAGCGCAGACCATGTTCGGCGCATGAGCCAATTTTCCGAGACAGCAACCGCCTCGCTCCCGAACGGAGTCGGGACCGACCCTGAGCGTCCTCAAGTCGCGCGCAACACCCTGTTTCTGAATCGCGGCGACGGCACTTTTTCGGAGATCGCATTTTTTAGCCGCCTCGAAGCCACTGAATGGTCCTGGTGTCCGGTTTTTCTGGATGTGGACCTGGACGGCTACGAGGACCTGTTGATTACGACCGGCTACAGCTTCGACACGCAGGACCTCGATGCCGACCAGCGAATCAATGCCCTGGGCCCCTGGCCGCGGGAAAGGGTGCCCTTCAAACTGTTGATGTATCCGCCGCTACCGCTGCCGAACAAGGCATTTCGCAACGAGCATGATCTCACCTTTCGGGAAGTGAGTCATGAGTGGGGCTTTGATTTCAAAGGGGTGTCGCAGGGGATGTGTTTGTGTGATTTGGACAACGACGGGGACCTGGATGTGGTGGTGAACAATATGAACGGGGCGGCGGGCCTTTACCGCAACGAGAGCAATGCGCCGCGGGTGGCGGTGCGGTTGAAGGGTCAGGCGCCCAACACGCAGGGTATCGGTGCCAGGATTTGGCTTTACGGCGGGGCGGTGCCGATGCAAAGCCAGGAGATGATCTGCGGGGGCAGATACTTGAGCGGTGATGATCCGATGCGGGTGTTTGCGGCGGGGAGTCTGACCAATGAGATGCGCATCGAAGTGAGGTGGCGCAACGGAAAACGGAGCGCCGTAAACGGAGTGAACGCCAACCGGATTTATGAAATCATCGAGGCGGGAGCGGTGGAAGACCCCGGTTCAAAGGTCAAAGGTCCGAGTGGAGGCTCAACAAAATGAAGAACAGCTCAGTGAGCTTTTGCGGGCTTTTGATTTTAGGTGTCGGGATTTCCCAATTGCTCGGCGGCGAACGACGGTGGCATGAAGCAGGAGGATTCCGATGGGCTGACCTGGAAGTTCCTCGGAGCGGGAAAACGGGATTCACGCGGGAAAGAATAGGACAGCTGGTTTAATTACGTAAACGAATGAAGTTAATGACACTTAAACAAGGTCTGAATCGAAGCGTATCGCTTTGGGTTGGTGGTTTTCTTCTTCTTTCGTGTTCCCTTTCGATGAAATGTATCGGGATGGGTCTTGAACGGGACGGCTACCATGTTTTTCCCGGCGACTCTATCCAGGATGCCTTGCAGGCAGCGGCACGAAATCCAACCAACAAAATTGTCAAAGTCCACGCCGGCGAGTACCGACCCGGCGCCAAGCGCCAGGCACTGATTGGATTCAATAAAATGCACGAGGGCGTACGGCTCGAAGCGGTTGGCCCAGTGACGCTCACGGCGGCGAATCCGGAAATAACTTCTCCCGATACTCCGGGGTTCCCGGCCGTCGTGAATCACGTCATTTATTTTGGAAATGGGATCACCTCGAATACCGTGCTCAAAGGGTTTCGCATCACCGGAGCGAATCATTATGTGACTGAGAAACTAACGAAACAACTGGAGCCGGACACGACTATTCCCAAGAACCTGTTTTTTTACACCGATGGCGGGGCCATAAAAATCTTTGGCCATTCTTACCCCACTCTCCAAAACATCGAAGTGATCGACAATTATGCCAGTCCATGCGGCGCGGGCATTTCCGTCCAGCAAATGGGGTTCAACCAAAATCCGGTTTTGATTGAGAACTGCGTGTTTCTCAGAAATCGAACCCAGGTCACCGGCGCGGCGATTGACCTGCTGGGAGGGAGCGCCGCCCGCATCGTTAATTGTTTGTTCGTCGGCAACGTGTCGAACACGGGAGTAGATGTGGTGTCGAAGCGTTCGGGCGAGAAGCCGTTCACAAATTGCGGTGTGCTCACGATCTTCCCAAAGTCCCATGCCGACGTGCGGAATTGCACGTTCACCGGGAATCGCAATGCGGTTGATGATCTGGGGGGCGAGAGCGTTTATCTCAACTCAATCTTCGTGAACAACAATCTGGCGGATGGGTTGAAGGGAACAGAGCGATACGAGCTGGATTTGCAGGCGGCGGCGAAAGTCAGCGGATGTTTTATCAGTGGCATCATTCTCGACCCCCGCCATTCCGTCTCTGCAAAGGAGAATACTCTGAACGCGCCGCATCCGAGGTTCAACAAAGACTTTGTGCCCGAAGCGACGGAGTATAAAGGCGTCGGCTATCGCCCCGTTTTTATCAAGACTGCCGCCGCCGCGCAGGATCGCTAATCAACGGTTCTCGGTGACTATCAGCAGAGTATTCGTGGGAGTACCTTCAGTGAGTATTTGCTTTTTGCCGGACGGCCACAGCACTTCGATGCTGTCAACTTTCGTGGCGTCGCCGAGCCCGAAGTAGAGTGGCATGGAACTTTGCGACAGGTAGCCGGACTTGCCGTCGCAGTAGCGAGTGCAGGTCTTCGAACCGCTGTGCACTTTGACTGTCGCACCGAGACCATCGCGATTGGAGGCCGTGCCGACCAGTTTGATTTTCAGAAAATGGACCTGCTTTTTCTCGGATAGATTGCTGATCAGCACCCTCGGATGGTCATTGAAGTCGTTGGTCACAAGGTCGAGATCTCCATCGTCGTCCAGATCAAAAGCAACGGATGAACGTGAACTGGTGGAACCGATTATTCCCACGATCCCTTTTTTGTGGCGAGAGAGCGGGTTGTCTTTATCTTCGCCGTCACAATCGAGGGTGAAGTATTCTTTTTCAATGCGGTTGTCTTTTGGCGGCTCGACGCCGAGCACAAATTCGCTGTCCATGAAGCGCTGCCCATACTCGTTCAACAACACGGAATTGTTCGCGTAGCGGAACGGATAACCCATGCCGGCGGTCACAAAAACGTCTTCGTAACCGTCCGCGTTGAGGTCAGCGACGGTGATGCCCCACGGCCAGTAGGTCTCGGCGCCGATCCGGTCTGACACCTCGACGAACTTGCCGTTGCCCTGGTTCTGGTAAAAGGCGTTCCCGAAAATGCTGTTGGAGGCGCTTCGCAGGGCGTCAGCAGACCATTCAATCGAGCACCATTGCTCGCTCTTCTGCTTCGCAAATCTCTGGCTGTAATCCCGTTTGCCGACTTTGGATTGCGCGTCGGTCATGTCCGAGTGCATGTCGGTCACGAACAGGTCCATCAGGCCGTCCAGATTATAGTCGAAAAATTTCACCCCCATCGCGCCCCACGGTGTCCTGGGGAAATATGTGGCGGTCTTCTCTACGAAGCGCTGGCCATGATCGTTTTCGTAATACTTGTCGTCGCCCGACATGCTCAGCACGTAGAGGTCGGGGAAACCGTCCTGATTCAAATCACAAAACGTGGCGTCGCCACTCCACCCGCGATGTTGCAAACCCGTTTCTTTTGACACGTCCTTGAATTTTCCACCGCCCAGATTTTGATACAAAATGCTTTGCTCGCTGCGCTCCGGCTTCTGCCATCCGGAAAAAGCGTCCGCATAACTCACGTAAAATCCACCGCGTCCTTTCTTGTTCGAGGTATAAACGCCCACGTTGCACACAAACAAGTCCAGCAGTCCGTCGTTGTTGAAATCAAAGAACACCGCGCCGGAAGAGTGGCCGACGTAGCCGACGCCGGCTTCCTGGGTGATGTCCTTGAATTTGCCGTTGCCGAGATTCTTGAACAAGACATTGCCCATTCTGACCGTGCTGACAAAAAGGTCGGGCCATCCGTCGTTATCAACGTCGGCAAAAGAAGCCGTCACACAAATCCTGTCTTCCAGGCCGACGCCGGCTGCGGCGGTGATGTTTTCAAACCGGCCGCGGCCGAGATTTCGCCACAGTTGATTGCCTCTGACCTGATTGACAAAATAGATGTCGAGCAGGCCGTCGCCGTCCACGTCCGCCACCGCCATTCCGTTGCCATGATCGTAATGTACGGCCTTGTAGTTTTTCCCCGCGTCATCCACCACATGATTTTCAAAGCGGATGCCGCTTTCCTCATAACGGTCGGTGAACTGAAAGTCGTGAAAAGCTTTCCAAGTCGTCGCGGCTTCAATCTGCCTCTGTTTGTTTTCCTCCAGGAAGCGAAGTGTGTTCACATTCAGCTTGAGTGGATCGATAATTGGCTTCGCGGCGCCGGCATCGGCGGCGACGACGAAGGGCGTCGAATTCAGGATCAAAAGCAGAGCGATGCACCTGCGCGATTTGAGCAGGCAGTTTTTATTCATACGGTTCGTATCAACTGTCATTGTGTTTTTCAGTTTTCAATAACGCTCCGGCGCCCTCTTTGCACCATCACCTTGTTGGAACCAACCTTTGATCCAGCGTATTATTTTGTTTGAAGCTGGCGGGCTTTGAGCAGGCCGTGCCGGGCTGGAGTGAAGTCCGGATTGAGTCTCAGGATGGCCGTGAATTCCGTGATGGCCTCGTCAATCCGTCCCTGCGCGAGATAGGCGCTGGCCAGGTTGTGGCGCGCTTCGAGATAATCAGATTTCAAACGCACCGCTTCACGAAAGCAGGGGATGGCCTCGCCGACTTTTCCCTGGCGGGCCAAAGCGTTGCCAAGATTGTTCTGGGCGGAGGCGTTATCGGGGGAAATTTTTGACGCGGCCCGGAAGTGTTCGATGGCCTCCTCGAATTTTCCATCGGCCACCAGCAGGTTGCCAAGATTGTTGTGGGCCTCGGTGTAGTCAGGATAAATCCGCAAGGCCTCAAGATATTCCTGTTTGGCGGACGCCCGGTCTCCTTGTCTGGCAAGAGCAAGAGCCAGATTGTAGTGAGCATCTTCGTCTTCGGGATTCAGCTTCATTGCTGCTTTGAATTGCACGACCGCCTCGTCAACTTTCCCTTGCGTCAACAACTCAGTTCCCCGGTTTTGGAGGTCGGCTGCCTTTTCAACATCGACCGACTGTCCCCCGCCGCTGACAGTCGCTTCCACCGATCCCGTGGAAGCGTTGGCTCCTGAAAGCGAACTTTGGATGTTCGATTTGGCCGGAAGCTGATTTGTCGGCCGGTGTCGGAGCCAGCCAGACAAGGCGGTTAAGAGAACCAGTCCGGCCAAGGCGATCGCAAGAAACAACGACGAGGGCGATATTTTCCGTCCCATTCCTCTCGTGCCATTCTTGCCGCCCGGACGATGCTGCCTACGGTGCGCCATGGAATTTTCGTCATTGTATCGCCTTCTTCGTTCGTTTCAATCGTTTAACGAACTGAGCGGTTGATGTGGGGCGCATCAGTTTCTTGCAGGGCGCATGGGCGGCTGGTGGCACGGGCGTCCCGCCCGGTTGCTCCAAACCAGAAACTCACGGGCGGGACACCCGTGCCACTAGCGAAAATGGCCGAACGAATCGGCTTGCCATGAAACGGGCGAGGGCTAGGTTGGCCGCCGAACAACAGACCGCTCCTCGCAACAAGAGAAGCGATTTCGAGCTGAACACCGTTGCGACCAAACGCACAGCGTCTTCCCGCCAAAATGAGATTTGCCGGAAAAAGCATTTGTGCCGTCCTCCTCTCTGTTTCAACTGGAGTCGGCGTTTTGCCCACCGATGCCGCTCCTTTGAACTGGCAGAAGGCCGATGGCTTCCGGGTGGCAAAGCTGCCGGTCCCCTCCTCCGGCAAAACCGGCTTCAGCCTTCTCCCTCCCGAAATGACCGGCATCCATTTCACCAACACATTGCCCGAGAGCCGCACGATGACGAACGTGAATTTAATGAATGGATCGGGCGTTGCGCTGGGCGATTACGATGGCGATGGCCTTTGCGACATTTATCTGTGCAATTTGAATGGGACGAATGCTCTTTATAAAAATCTCGGGAACTGGAAATTCAGGGACGTGACCGAAGAAGCCCGGGTGGTTTGTCCGGGCCAGACTTCCACCGGCGCAGTGTTTGCGGATGTCAATGGGGACGGTTATCTGGATTTGCTGGTCACGTCCATGGGCGGGCCGAATGCCTGTTTTTTGAATGACGGGCACGGTCATTTTACCAATGTCACGATCGCTGCCGGGCTGGTGTCGAAGCTGGGCAGCACCTCGATGGCGCTGGCCGACGTTGACGGCAACGGCACGTTGGACCTCTATGTTGCCAACTACGGCGTCACTTCGATTCTGCGCACCGGCGGGACGTTAGCCTTTTCCTACGTCAATGGCCAACCCGTAGTCCGTGGACGCAACGCACAGCGAATCAAGATCATTGATGGAATGATGTATGAACTGGGCGAGCCGGACGTTTTGTATTTGAACGACGGCAAAGGCACGTTCACCCCGGTTTCCTGGACGGACGGAACGTTCCTCGGCGAAAACGGCAAGCCACTCACCCAGGCCCCGTGGGACCAGGGATTGTCGGTGTCATTTCGTGACCTCAACAGCGACGGCTATCCCGACCTCTATGTTTGCAACGACGCCTTCACTCCGGATCGCTGCTGGATCAACGATGGCCACGGCCATTTTCGCGCGCTCAGCCCCCTGGCCTGGCGTTCTACCAGCTATTTTTCGATGGGGATCGATTTCGCTGACATTGATCGGGACGGCAACGACGATTTTCTGGTCGTTGATATGTTGAGCCGACAACATCGGTTGGCGCTCACGCAGAAAAGCAGCATGCACCCGCAACCCCGCCTGCCCGGAAATTTTGAGACCCAAATTCAAATCCGCCGCAACACGCTGTTCCTGAATCGCGGCGACAGCACCTATGCCGAAATAGCCAACTATGGCGGTGTGGCCGGGTCGGAATGGACCTGGAGCGCGATCTTTCTCGATGTGGACCTTGACGGTTGGGAAGACATCTTGATCTGTAACGGCTTCCCTCACGACGTGGACGATGCCGACATCCGGCAGCGCGTCAAAGGCATGACGGTCGATGAATCAAGAAAGGCGCTTCCGCTCTACCCTCGTCTGAACACACCCAACATCGCTTTTCGCAACCAACACGACCTGACGTTCCGCGAGGCGGGCAGGGAATGGGGATTCGATTCAACCGAAGTCTCCAACGGGATGGCTCTGGCTGACCTGGACAATGACGGCGACTCGGATGTCGTGGTCAATTGTTTGAACGGTCCGGCATTAATTTACCGCAATGAAACCGCGGCGCCGCGACTCGCCGTGCGCTTGCGCGGCACATCGCCCAATTCACAAGGCATCGGAGCAAAAATCAAAGTTTATGGCGGGCCGGTGACACAAAGCCAGGAAGTCATCTGTGGCAGTCGTTACCTGTCCGGCGATGATCCGATGCGGGTCTTTGCCGCCGGCAGCTCGACCAGCCTCACCGTCGAAGTGACCTGGCGCAGCGGCGCGCGGAG
The DNA here is from genome assembly GCA_003218515.1 of Verrucomicrobiota bacterium. Classification (GTDB taxonomy): domain Bacteria; phylum Verrucomicrobiota; class Verrucomicrobiia; order Limisphaerales; family AV2; genus AV2. Next base: position 32,391 of record QHNT01000333.1, read on the forward strand.
CGTCGTACACAATTGCCAACCGAATCACTTTTACGAAATCGCTGAGGCGGGGGCGGAACCTGCAAACTCCAAGCTCCAAGCTCCAAGCTCCAAAGAAACTCCCAACTTCCAACTGCCAACTTCCAACTCCGAAACGAAGCCGGTGTTTGAAGATGTCAGCGAACGGCTGCGACACAAACATCATGAAGAATTGTTCGACGACTTCGCGCGTCAGCCACTCCTGCCCAATCGTCTGAGTCAGCTCGGCCCGGGCGTCGCGTGGTTCGATTTGGACGGCGACGGACGAGATGACTTGATCATTGCCAGCGGCCAGGGAGGCAAACTGGCCGTGTATCACAACGATTCGCAGAAAGGTTTTCAATTGCTTGAATCGCCGGCTTTGAACGATCCGGTGAAGCGTGATCAGACAACCGTGCTCGGCTGGTCGCCCGCGCCGGGGGTCGCTTCTCTGCTGGTTGGGTCGGCGAATTACGAAGATGGCGCGACCAACGGCGAGTCCGTGCTGCGTTATGATTTTCAAAACGGCATCTTGAACAGGGCGGCAGGCCTGCCGGCGCAAGCGGCCAGCGCCGGTCCGCTCGCTCTGGCGGACCTGGATGGCGATGGCACTCTGGATTTGTTTGTGGGCGGTCGAGTCGTCCCCGGACGCTATCCCGAAGCGGCTGCTTCATACCTTTATCGCTACGACGGCAAGCAATGGCAGTTGGACGCGGAGAACAGCGGGCTCCTGCAAAGAGTCGGTTTGGTCAGCGGCGCAGTTTGGAGTGACCTGGACGGCGACGGTTTTCCGGAGCTGATTCTGGCCTGTGAATGGGGACCGGTGCGGGTGTTTAAAAAACAATCCGGCAAACTGCGTGAAGTCACCGAAGCACTTGGCCTTGCCGGATTCACCGGCTGGTGGACCGGCGTGACCACCGGTGACCTCGATGGCGATGGGCGGCTGGACATTATTGGGTGCAACTGGGGGCTCAACCATTCCTATCACGCCAGCCGCGAACACCCCGCGCGCCTTTATTTCGGCAACTGGAATGACACTGGGAATATCGACCTGCTGGAAGCGGAAGACGACCCGCAACTCGGCGCAGTTCCTCGGCGCGACTTTGGCGCGGTCTCAGCAGCGTTGCCGTTCGTACTGGCAAAATTCTCCACTTACAGGACATTCGCCGAAGCCAATGTCGCCAGCGTGCTGGGCGACAAAATGCCGCGAACAAGCGAACTCCAGGCCAACACGCTGGCGACGATGATTTTCTTCAACCGCGGAGACCATTTTGAAGCTGTGACAATGCCGCGCGAAGCGCAGTTTGCACCGGTATTCGCCGTAGGTGTGGCCGACATGGATGGTGACGGAAACGAAGACGTTTTTCTCGGCCAAAACTTTTTCGCCACGCAACCGGAAACGCCTCGGCTCGACGCCGGGCGCGGCCTGTGGCTGAAAGGCGACGGCAGAGGGAATCTGACGCCGGTGCCCGGGCAGGAGAGTGGCGTCAAAGTATATGGGGAACAGCGCGGGGCGGCGCTGGGTGACTACGACGGCGACGGGCGGGTGGACCTGGTAGTGACGCAGAACGGGGCGGAGACGAAACTTTTTCATAATGTCAGCGCCAGGCCTGGTCTGAGGGTGAAACTCAAAGGGCCACCCGGCAACCCACAAGGCATCGGAGCGCAGATAAGATTGGTGTTTGGCCGGCGCTCCGGTACTGTGCGGGAAATTCACGCCGGGAGCGGGTATTGGTCGCAGGACAGCGCCGTGCAGGTGCTGGGCACACCGGAATCACCGACCCGGATTTGGATACGCTGGCCCGGCGGTAAATCCACCACTGGCCTCATCCCGGCAGGAGCGAAGGAGATCTCCGTGGATGAGGGCGGCCAGGTGACTGTGCGTCGTTAGGGAGAGATTTCCCCGAAAAATTTCGCGCATTAAACCCGCCACAGGCGCTCGTTATTGAACCGTTCCCGCGCCGGATTCGCGACCCTTCGCATCTGTTCAGCCGCTTCAATGCGCCTGTTCAGCGACCGTCAATCCGTCCACCCGCACCGACTCAACTTTTTGCCGCGAACCGTCCGGCCAGATGATGTTTACTTCGTCCGGCCGCGGAGCGCTGCCCAAACCAACAACAACCGGTAACTCCGATTGAGAAAGGTAGCTGCGTGTGGGCATGACTTGTCGTGACAGTACCCGATCGCCGACACGCGCCTGCACCCAGGCGCCGATGGCATCCCGATTCGACTTCGTCCCGACCAGTTTCAAGCGCACCCAGTGATGATGCAGTTGCTGATCGTTACGCAACAGCAACGGCGGACCGTTGACCTGTGTCAGCACCGCGTCAAGATCACCGTCGCCGTCGATGTCCGCGAATGCCGAGCCGCGGCCCACGATCGGCTTGAAAATATCCGCGCCGCACTTCTCCGCCGGCACAAGTAGGAAGCCGTTTTGTCCGGCGCCGCCCGCGTTCCAGAACAGTTGTGCTGGCTGGCGGTATTGCTGGCTCGCCTGGATTTTGCGGATTTCCTCTTCCAAGTGGCCGTTCGCGCTCAGCAGGTCGAGCCAGCCGTCGAGGTCGTAGTCAAAAAAGAAAACACCGAACTTCAGCAGTAGCCGGCTGGCGGGTCCGATGCCTTCGGTGATGGCTTCGTCGGCAAAATTTGTCGACGCATTTTGCGCGACATATAACGCGGTCATCTCGTTTGCGAAGTTGCCGATGGCAATACCCAGTTTGTCGTCGTTGCGATAACGCGCCGTGTCGATGCCCATCGCCCCGCGGGTGTTGCCGAAATTATCAAATGCCACGCCGGACAGAGCTCCGATCTCCCTGAACGTGCCGTCGCGCTGGTTCAGAAAAACAAAATTCGGGACGGTGTCGTTGGCGACAACGAGATCGATCCAGCCGTCGCCGTCCAGATCGACCGGCGCGACGCCGAGCGATTTCGCAGCCGGCACACCCGTGGAAGGATTTTTGACTCGAATGCCGCTCGGCGCAGACACATCCGTGAAATGGCCGTTGCCGTCGTTGTGGTAGAGGCGTGGAAACGCCCCTTCAAAATTGTTCGGCTGACCATAGGCGCGCGTCTGTCCGTCAATTTTGTAGCCAACCTCGGCATCAATTTCCTTGGACCACTTGACGTAATTGCCGACGAACAAATCCAGCTTGCCATCGTTGTCATAATCCACCCACGCCGCGCAGGTGCTCCAGTCATTCGTTGAACCGCCCACGCCCGCTGCGGCCGTCACGTCCTTGAACTTTCCGTTGCCTTCGTTGTGAAACAAATGATTGCCGCCCACTGCCGTAATGAACACATCCTCCAGCCCGTCGTTGTCGTAATCGCCGATCGCCACACCCATGCCGTAAAAACTCACGTCCAGCCCGGAACCGGCGGTGACATCGCTGAAGCGGCCTTTGCCGTCGTTGTGATAGAGCGCGTGGGTGGCGGGCTTGCTGCCGTCGGGGATGTGCCAGGGCCAGTAGCTGGAGTTGATGAAGAGCAGGTCGGGCGCGCCGTCGTTGTCGAAGTCAAAGAAGGCGACGCCGCCGCCCATCGTCTCCGGCAGTAATTTGTCGCCGTAAGCGCCGTTGTTGTGGACGAAGGCGATGCCGGCCTCCTCGGTGATGTCGGTGAATCTCGCAACCGGAATTTCAGCGTTCGGTATCTTTGGAACTGTTGGCGCGTTGAGTTGAGTGATCTTTGGCGGCAGTGGCGCGGGCTTGCGCTTGAGAACGATCAGGATGCCGCCGGCAATTACTGCGATTGCGGCGAACCCAAGCAACGACCAGCGAACGGCTTTGCCAATAACCGTGTCATCAGCGTGCGCCAGTTCTCCTTGTTCTTCGGGTGGTTGCGTTGAATTCTGGTTCATCGAGTCAACGGATCGAAAATCATTTGAGCAGGAATGTGCCGCGAATTCATTTCACAGAATCGCCGGGCTGAAGGAGCCAGGCTTGCGGATGATGGCTGAAGCCGATGTGTGGATAATATTTCTCCGCCGCCGGCGCGGCGAGCAACAGCAGCATCGTTTTCGGCCCGCCGGCCGCTTGAGTGCGGCGAACCAATTCCCGGCCGATGCCTTTCCTTTGGTGCGAAACGCGAACGGCCAGATCGGCCAAATAGGTGACATAGCAAAAATCCGTCAGCGCCCGCGAAATGCCGGCGAGGATCTCCCCGTCCCACGCGGTGATGATAAGATTCGCGTTGCTCAGCATTGCGGCCATTCGTTCGCGCTCGTCAACCGGCCTGCGTTCGCCCAACGTCGAAGCGCGATACAATTCGATGACGGCATCGAGCTCAAGGTCGTTGCCCGTTTTGTAGGTAATCATAGAACCAGAATTCTCCAATCGAACTCGCCCAACGTGTTTGATCTCTATTTCGCGGAGGAGACGGCCTGGGCAGTCACTTCGGCCGCCAACTCCGCCGCGCCGGGGCGCTGCAGCGGGTAAATCACCGTCGCCTGCGCCGCGTGGTCAGCCGCCGGATTGGCGCGGCGCGCGATAGCGATGGCGCGGTCGGCGGCGTTGTAATCGGGCAGATATTTCGCATGCTCACGCCGATGGAACGCGGCCTCTTGTTCGTCGCCAAGCTGCGTACAAAGCTGCGCGAGATTGAAGTGCGCCGTCAGATTTTCCGAATCCAACGCCAACGTCTTCTGAAATTGCTCGGCGGCCTTGAGCAAAAACTGGTTTTGCCGATCAGGGTCAGCCCGCTCCATTTTCGCCCGCTCGAAGTAAGTTTGACCGAGTTCGTTGATGACTTCGTAGTCCTTGCTGAAATCGAAACCGCGCTGGTCGAGTTCGGGATAGCGGTCTTCCAGAATACTGCGAAATTCCTTGATGGCTTCGTCCAGAAAACCGTTTTGCTTGTTTACCAGGCCGTTGAGCCAGGCGACCGTCCAGC
>QHNT01000334.1 GCA_003218515.1 Verrucomicrobiota bacterium
AGTCCCTGTTTCCGCGCCGAGGCGGGGGCGGCGGGCATCGGGACGCGAGGCATGATTCGCGTCCATCAGTTCGACAAAGTGGAGCTGATCAGGATTGTCAAACCAGAGCACAGTTACGACGAGCTTGAAAAAATGGTGACTCATGCCGAACGCGTCCTGCAATCGCTGGGGCTGCATTACCGCGTCGTGCTGTTGTGCACCGGCGACATGGGATTTGCCAGCGCCAAGACGTATGACATTGAAGTCTGGGCGCCAGGGCAGGGGAGCTATCTCGAAGTTTCGAGCTGCTCGAATTGCGAAGATTTCCAGGCGCGGCGGATGAACCTGCGCTTCAAAACCGAGGCCGGAGAGAACAGATTCCCGCACATTCTCAATGGCAGTGGCACTGCGCTCGCCCGGCTTTTCGTGGCTCTGGTGGAGACTTACCAACAAACCGACGGCAGCATTTCGATTCCAGCCGCTCTGCAACCCTACTTGAAGACCGACCGAATTACCGCGTAAACGGATGAGTTGCTCCCTCGTCGCACGATGAAAGTCCTGCTCGCCAGCAGCGAGGTACATCCATATTCGAAAACGGGCGGGCTGGCCGACGTGGTGGGCGCGTTGGCGAAAGCGCTGGCGAAGGCTGGACTGCAAGTCGGCCTGGCCACGCCGCTCTACAAAGGGGTTCTTGAAAAATTTCCCGGCATTCATCCTTCCGACCTGCGCATTGATTTGCCCCTCGGAACACGCCGGGTCGAGGGTGAAGTGTTCCAACTCGAATGGGAACCCGGGCTGACGGTTTACTTCATTCGTCAGTCCGATTTTTTTCATCGCGCCGGGCTGTATCAGGAAACAGACGCCGATTATCCTGACAACGCAGAGCGGTTCGTCTTCTTTTCCAAATGCGTCGTGCACCTGGCTCGTTATTTGCCGTGGCAGCCGGACCTGATTCACGTGCACGATTGGCAGGTCGGCCTGGTGCCGCTGCTGATCAAACACGCAAAAGAACGGGCCGGGTGGGGGACCGCGCCCAAAACCTGCCTTACGATTCACAACCTCGCATATCAAGGGGTGTTTCCCCGTTCGGCCTACGAGCTGACCAATTTGCCCGAGGACTATTTCCATCCGGGAGGGGCCGAGTTCTACGGCCGCATGAATTGCCTGAAGGCGGGAATTACCTGCGCCGATTTGATCACTACCGTCAGTCCGCGTTACGCGAGGGAAATCCTGACCGAAGCGTTCGGCGGCGGATTGGACGACGTCCTGCGGCAACGCCAGCGTTCACTGGTCGGCATCCTGAACGGAGTGGATTACACGGAATGGAAAACGACGGGCAATCCGTTCCTGAACAATTCTTTTGCGCTCCGCAATCTTCGCGGCAAAGACGCCGAGAAACTTTCGCTTCAACTGACGATGGGTTTGCCCCAGGCGTCGGACCGGCCGCTGTTCGGCAACATAAGTCGTCTGGTGGACCAAAAAGGCAGCGACATTCTGCTCGGGGCTTTGGTGGAAATGCTCGCGGCGAACATGCAGTTCGTGTTGCTCGGCAGCGGTTCGCCCCTGCTCGAAAAGGCTTTCCAAAACCTGGCCCGACGCTATCCGGACAAAGCGGCCGCAAGGATCGGTTACGATCATCCCCTGTCCCATCGCATCGAAGCCGGCTGCGATTTTTATCTCATGCCGTCTCGATTCGAGCCCTGCGGCTTGAATCAGATGTATAGCCTGCGATACGGCGCGATTCCAATCGTCCGTGCCACCGGCGGCCTGGATGATTCGATCATTGACCTGACGGAAGACCTGGAGCAGGCGAATGGCATCAAGTTCTATGAATATTCGTCTCGCGCGCTGGCCAAAGCGATCCGCAAGGCGCTGGTCCTCTACGACCGGCCGCCGTTACTTCGCCACTTCAGGAAGAATGCGATGTCGGCGGACTTTTCCTGGGATCGAACCACGGCGGAATACGTGGATGTCTATCGGCGGACATTGGCAGCGGCCTGAAGCGATTCTGGGTCCGTTCCCTGGACCAGCCTTGAAGCCTACGGTGCGGTGCGTGAGATGAAATTCAAGGCAATCGGGTGAACTAAATATAACTAACATTGTGCGAAACAGTGAACCTGACTGAGGCCCGTCCCTGGCAGCTAGCGCGCAGCCCAACCAAAGCGGCTACTGAATGGCCAGTAAACAAAGCAATATCTTCCGATGACGTTGGTTCGCGAGAAATCGCCCCAGCTACGTCCGTCGTAGCTGTCCAGTGTGTTGTCGCCCATCACCAGGTAGTGATTCGGGCGGACAGTGCGGACGGTCGATTCGTCGGGAAACAGCGGCGCGATGACCGCCTCCGTTAACTGTCGGGCGACAAACCCATTCACGTGGCCGGAATATTGATTTGGCCGGGGCGCTTGCTTTGGATCGAACGAATAAACATTTTCAAAATGTCGCGTCGTCTGGTCGAGCCGCCGCTCATTGATGATTAAGTGCCTGTCGTTGGCGATTCGGACCCGTTCGCCGCCCATCGCCACCAGGCGCTTGATGTAGAACTGGTCTTGCGGCATGGCCTGCTGACCCGTTGTCGGACTGATGATTCCTTTGGTTTCGAAGACGATGATTTCGCCGCGCGTCGGCCGGCGAAAATTGTAAGTCAGGCGATCAACAAAAAGATGGTCGCCGTTGATCAGCTTGAGTTTGATGATGTCATCCCCCCGGTGGTAAAGATGGTCCGGCTGCACCCCAGCCCGCTCAAGCAGGTGATCCACGGAAGACCAGACAGCATACCATTCGCTTCCGATTTTGACGCGCTGACGGCTGAGGAAGGGAAAGATTGTTTTCGGCGGCTCGAACGCTTCAAACATCCCCTCTGCTCTCGCCACCTTGTGGATGTAGGATGTGCCGTGCCATATCAAATCAATGACTCGCCTCAACCCTGTGGGAAATGTGGCTGCTGCCTCATTCAGCAGGTTTTCAGAAATGATGCCGTAGAGCGTCGGCTGCATCGAACCGGTCGGAATCTTGAACGGTTTCAGAAAGAAGGTATGGATCGCCACGGCGACCGCCACAGCCACCAGAATAACCTCCGTGTTTTCTCTCAGTGACGCGTGCGGGTAAGGTTGAATCCATTTGGCGGTCGTTCTTTCCAGGTCGGCCATGCGTTGCTTGAGAAGCTTTCCGTCCGCGTTGGAAGCAACGGCTGATCGCACTGCGGCAATCGCCGCGGCAACCTTTTCGAGCGCTGGTGAGCTGAGCAGGTCGCGTTGCGCGTTGAGGATTCTCTGAGCATGCCTGTGAAGATTGCTCGCCTGCCGGACGGTGGGCGAAAGGAGCCAGCGGAGAATCATTTCCCCTTTCCATTTACCGGTAACCCCACCCGAAGCGGCTGGGGATATCGTCTCTTCCTCCGATCGGCCAAAACACAAAGCTCGCCTTGCCGACCACTTCATCCCGTGGAACGTAGCCCCAGGTGCGCCCGTCGCTGCTGCTCATGGTGTTGTCGCCCAGGGCAAGATAATGCCTCCTGGGCACAACGCGCACAGTTTCCCCATCCGGGAACAAAGGCGCGATGGTCGTGTCCGTCAGATTTCTGGCAACAAACCCGTTCACGTGGCCGGAATAATGGTCTCTTTCCGGGGGCTGGTTCGGGTCGAAGCCGTAAACATTTTCAAAACCGGGAGTCGAAGCTTCCAGACGTTGGCCGTTGATATAGACGTGCCGGTCATTGCCGATGCGGACCTGTTCGCCCCCCAACGCTACCAGACGTTTGATGTAATGCGTCTCCTGGATCAAGCCGGGCATGTGATCAGAATAAAAAACAATGATCTCCCCCCGGCGAGGCCGGCGGAAGTTATAGGTGAAGCGGTTAACAAACAGGTGGTCGCCGCTGTTCTTCCTGAGTTTGACGATGTCCTCTCCAGCATGAATCCCCTGGCCGTAATGAAGCTCCCCGAGGTCCTCCAGCTTGTCCGGCGGGAACCAGATGGTGTACGGCGTATCTCCCACCCACAGCGTCTGACGTTTGACAAACGGAAGAATCGTTTTCGGCGGCTCCACGCGCAGCTCGCCATCGTTTTTTGCCACTTTGTGATAGTAATGAACCCCGGACCAACACGTCTGAATGACCCGATTCAGCCCGTGCGGGATTTCAACCCCCACGTTGCCCTTCAGGTTCTCGTACGTGATCCCCCACAACGTCGGCTGGGCGGAACCCGACGGAATGGCCATCGGTTGAAAAAAGAAGGTGCGCAACGCCAGCACTACCGCGGCCGTCACCAGAAGCACCTCGACGTTCTCGCGAATGGAGGCGCTCGGATACGGCTTCAGATTTTCATTCGCAACCTTCTCGAGGTTCTTCATCCACTTCTCGATCCCGTCGAGCTTTTCACCAGCGGCAATCGCGTCTCTCAACTCTCGCGCCGCCTTTGAAATTTCCTGAATTTCCTCCGGCCTCAGCAAATCGCGCTGCGCATGGATGATTCTGCGGACCTGCCGGCACATATCGACGGCCTGCCGCACCTTTTTTGAAAGAAACCAGCGAAGAATCATTGCCAGTCCATTTCTATTCATGAGTTCACGCCTTTAACACTTCGATGAAGGCTTCCTGCGGAATGTGCACCGAGCCGACGGCTTTCATCCGTTTTTTCCCTTCTTTTTGTTTTTCGAGGAGCTTGCGTTTGCGGCTGATGTCGCCACCATAGCATTTTGCGGTCACGTCCTTCCGCAAGGCGCTGACTGTTTCGCGAGCGATGACTTTTCCACCGATGGCTGCCTGGATGATTACTTGAAATTGTTGTCTGGGGATGACTTCCTTGAGCTTCGCGGCCAACGCCCGTCCCCGGCCCTCGGCTTTGCCCCGGTGAACGATGCACGAGAAAGCGTCCACCGGCTCGCCGTTGACCAGCAGGTCGAGCTTGACCATGTCCGACTCCTGATAACCGTCGTGCTCGTAATCCATCGAGCCGTAGCCGCGGCTGATGCTTTTGATCCGATCGTGGAAATCAATCAGGATTTCATTCAGTGGAATGCCGGCGGTCAACATCACGCGGCGCGCGTCCAGCGTTTCCGTGTGTCGCACCGTGCCGCGCTTTTCGGAAATTAACGCCATCATGTCGCCTATGTTTTCGTTCGGGGAAATCACGAACGCCTTGACCATCGGCTCCTCGATTTTCTCAATGAAATTGGGCTCCGGCAAATAAGCCGGGTTGTCGATTTCGCTGAGCTTCTTGTCCGTCATCGTCACGCGATACACCACGCTCGGATAGGTGGCGATGATGTCCATGCCGTATTCGCGACGCAAGCGTTCCTGCACGATCTCCAGATGCAGCAGGCCCAGGAAACCACAACGAAAGCCGAAGCCAAGAGCAACGGAACTCTCCGATTGGTAAACAAACGCGGAGTCGTTGAGCTGCAGTTTCGCCAGGTTGGCTTTCAAATGTTCGTAATCGGCCGTGTTGATCGGGTAAATGCCGCTGAACACCATCGGGTGAACCTCCCGAAAACCGGCCAGTGCCGGTGATGGGATGCGTGAATCCGTCAACGTGTCGCCCAGCTTCACGTCCAGCGGGCTTTTGATGTTTGCGGTAATATAACCGGTCTCGCCTGTCTCCAGCTTTTCACGCACATAAGGCTTGGGATTAAAACTGCCCACTTCTTTGACTTCGACCGTCTTGCCTGAATGAAGCAGTTTCACCAGCATGGCGGCCTTCAACTCCCCGTTGAATACGCGCACGTGTATGACGACACCCTTGTAAGTGTCGAAGTAGGAATCAAACGACAGCGCCTGCAACGATTTCTCGCCCGTGGGTTTCGGCGCCGGAACGCGAGCGACAACCGCTTCCAGAATGTCGTCGATCCCAATCCCCTCTTTCGCACTTGCCAAAATCGCCGTCGCAGCGGGAATCGCCAGAATGTCCTCCAACTGTTGCCTGGTCAGAGCGACATCGGCGTGCGGCAAATCAATCTTGTTGATGATCGGGATAATCTCCAGGTTCTGCTTCATCGCCAGGTGCAGGTTGGCGACGGTCTGGGCCTCGACACCCTGCGCGGCATCGATGATGAGCAAGGCGCCCTCGCACGCGCTCAAACTGCGCGAGACTTCGTAGGAAAAGTCAACGTGACCGGGCGTATCAATCAGGTTCAACTCGTAGGTCTCGCCGTTCCTGGCCTGGTACAGCATCGTGACCGGATGCGCTTTGATGGTGATGCCGCGTTCGCGTTCCAGGTCCATCGAATCGAGCAATTGCTCCTGCATCTCGCGGTCAGAAATGGTCCCGGTCCGGTGCAGCAGGCGATCAGAGAGCGTCGTCTTTCCGTGATCAATGTGGGCGATGATGCTGAAATTACGTATGTGCGCTGCGTCCATGACTCAAACGCGGAATGCTACCCACGGAACGCGGAATGAAATCATTCCGCCTGATCCGCCCGCATCCGTCCTCTAGCGTTCTGCGAGAAGATAGCGGCGTCCACAGCGAAGAAAAGGGAATTTTGCCGCCAGCCCGGTGCGGAACGCGAAAAGCCCTCTCAAACCTGCCTGGTCAGTCTAATACCCAGCTTCAGCAGGCTTTCCGCCACCTGGTTGGACGCGGCTTCGGCGTAGATACGAAGAATCGGTTCCGTGCCCGAACCGCGCAGCATGAGCCAGGAGCCGTCCGCTGCGATGAACTTCACGCCGTCGAATGACTTTACGTCAACGACTGCCGAGCGAAGCAGTTTAGCCGGAGGATTGGTTCTGCAGAACTCCATCAACGCCGCGCGTTTTTCGGGCGCAAAACGCGAGTCGATGCGCGCGTAGCGGTGCGGGCCGAACTGTTTTTCCAGTCCGCCGATCAGTTTGTTGACGGACTTGCGCTCCGTGGCGAGCAACTCAAGCAACATCAGGCCGGCCAGGATGCCGTCACGTTCGGGAATATGTCCGGGAAAACCAATGCCGCCGCTCTCCTCGAAACCGAGCAGCACGCCACCCTTGAGCATTTCGCTGGCGACGTATTTGAAGCCAACCGCCGTCTCGATCAGCTCCAACCCCTGCGCGACGCACATTTTGTCCACCATGGACGTGGTCGTGAGCGCTTTGACGACACGTCCCCTGCCCTTTCGGTTCACGATGAAATGGTGCAGCAGCAGACAAATGAGCTGATGTGTCGAGAGCGGGTTGCCACGGCCGTCCATGCCCCCTACTCGGTCGGCGTCCCCATCGGTCACCAGGCAGATGTCGTGCGGATGCTTCTTCAGAAACGCCGCGCTGGCGCCGTAGTTCTTCGGGATAGGTTCCGGATTGATGCCGCCGAAAAATGGATCGTGCGCCGCGTTCAGCGTGGTCACCTGGCAACTCGTTCCGGCGAGCATTTCGTCGAAGCAGCCGGCCCCAACACCGAACAATGCGTCGTGCGCAAAGCGCAGTCTCGACTTCGCAATCAATTGAAAATCGACCAGCCTTTTGACCGCCGCGCAATGGGCCGGTCGAATGTTCTTGATAACCACCTGCTCTTGTTTCAGCGCATCGTCCAGCGGAACAGCGCGAATTGGACTTTGGTCCTGCCGGGCTTCGACGCCTTGACAAATGACCGGCTCGGCGGAGCCGCCATAATGCGCCTTCAATTTGAAACCATTAAACACGGGAGGATTGTGACTGGCGGTAATCATTACGCCGCCGATGGCGCGTTGGGCTTTGACGGCAAGCGAGACGGCAGGCGTAGGCGTCGGCACGGAAGTCAGCGTGACCTGGAAGCCGTTACCGGCGAGGACCTCCGCCGTCCGGGCCGCGAACTGATCCGAGAGAAATCGCCGATCGTAACCGACCACGGCCCTCTTTTGCGTTCCCTCAACGTGGTTCGCATTCCAATAATCCGCCGTGGCCTGGGCCACGCGCTCAAGGCTTTTGAACGTAAAATCCTCGGCGATGACCGCCCGCCAGCCGTCGGTTCCAAACCTGATTTGCCCCATGACTTCAACTCCGGATTCGCGCCTGTTCGTCCACGATCTTCTGCATCTTGCGCAGCGCCGCCTTGAAGTTCCGATGCTTGAAAAGCCCGGTGCCGCTGACAAAGGTGTCCGCGCCGGCATGGGCGCACTCAGCGGCGGTCTGAAAATCGATTCCGCCGTCCACCTCGATACGGTAGTGGAGATTCTTCTCTTTTCGCCACGCGTCAGCCTGCTGAACTTTGGGGAGTGTTTCGGTAATGAATGGCTGCCCGCCGAAACCCGGATTGACCGTCATGATCAATAGCACGTCAATTTGATTGAGGTACGGCTCCACCTGGGGCATGCCCGTGGGCGGATTGATGGCCAGGCCAACCTTCTTGCCCAACGATTTAATCTTCCAGAGCAACCGCGTCACCCGGTCGCCCAATTCAACGTGTACCGTCATTTGGTCCGCGCCAGCCTTGGCGAACGGCTCCAGCAGGATTTCCGGCCGGGAGCACATCAAATGCACGTCCAGGAACATTTTCGTCAGCGGCCGCAGCACGCGGACGACTTCGGGGCCGAACGAGATATTCGCCACGAAGTGACCGTCCATGATATCAAGGTGAAGCCATTGGGCGCCGGCCCTGTCCACGCGGATTGTCTCGGCAGCGAACCTCCCGAAATTTGCGGCCAGTAACGACGGTGCGATAATCATGGGGCGAGCATAACGGAGAAAGGACGGCGGATGGAAGATAGAAGTCGGCTGATGGACCGTCCGAAGGGGGGAACGCGCGCTGCGTCAGGCCGTGGCGGGCGCCGCCGCGCCGAGTCCGGGATCGAGTTTCGGCGGAGCGGGCTTGGGAACTTCCGGCAACGGAGTGGCCGCCTGCGCTCCGGACGGCGGGTCAACCTGCGGCGTTGGAGCTGGCGGAGTGAATTTGCCGGTCCGCACGATCTCATCAACCTGACTGCCGTCAAGCGTTTCGTATTCGAGCAGACAATTGGCGATCAGCTTCAGTTTGTCGCGATGGCCGTCGATAATGTCCTTCGCGATGCGAAACTGTTCATCAATGATCCGCTTCACTTCGGTGTCGATCTCCTGCGCGGTGCGCTCGCTGTAATCCTTGCTCCGGATCATTTCGCGTCCGAGGAAAACGTACTCGTTGTTGTCGCCGTATTGAACCATGCCGAGTTTTTCGCTCATGCCCCAATGGCAAACCATCGCGTGAGCAAGCTGAGTCGCCTGCTGGATATCGCCCGCCGCGCCGGTGGAAATGTCGCCGGAGACAATTTCCTCGGCAATGCGACCGGCCATCGTGACGGCGATCATGTCGAGCATTTCTTTGCGCCGGCGGTTCAAAACGTCGTCTTTGGGCAGCGACATGGTGGAACCCAGGGACTGACCGCGCGGAATGATTGTGACTTTGTGCAGCGGATGAGTGTGCGGCAGCAGGACGTTGACGAGCGCGTGGCCTGCTTCATGCCAGGCGGTGTTGCGCTTCTCCTCGTCGGTCATGGCCAGGCTGCGACGTTCACGGCCCCAACGGACTTTGTCGCGCGCTTCCTCCAGTTCCGCCATGCCGATGGCCTTCTTGTTCATGCGCGCGGCCAACAGCGCCGCCTCGTTGAGCAGGTTGGCCAGCTCGGCTCCCGAATAACCGGGCGTGCCCCGGGCGATGACGCTCAAATCCGCGGTTGGTTCCAACTTAACATTTTTGGCATGAACCCGGAGAATGGCTTCGCGCCCGCGAACGTCCGGCAAATTGACAGTTATCTGGCGGTCAAAACGTCCGGGACGCAACAGGGCCGGGTCCAGCACATCCGGCCGGTTCGTGGCGGCGATGATAATAATTCCTTCCTGGGTGTCGAAGCCGTCCATCTCCACCAGCAACGCGTTGAGGGTCTGTTCACGTTCGTCGTTGCCGCCCCCAAGGCCGTGTCCCCGGCTCCGCCCGACGGCGTCAATTTCATCGATGAAAACCAAGCAGGGCGTATTCTTGCGCGCCTGTTCGAACATGTCGCGCACCCGGCTGGCGCCGACGCCGACAAACATTTCCACGAAATCAGACCCGCTGATGCTGAAAAACGCGGCGTCCGCCTCGCCGGCGATGGCCTTGGCGAGCAACGTTTTCCCCGTGCCGGGGGCACCCACCATCAATATGCCCTTGGGGATTCGCCCGCCGAGCTTCTGGAATTTTTTGGGGTCCTTCAAAAACTCGACGAGTTCGGAGACTTCCTCTTTGGCCTCTTCCACACCCGCCACGTCTTTGAACGTCGTGCGGTTCTTTTCCTTGCTCAGCATCCGCGCCTTGCTCTTGCCGAAGCTCAGCGCTCCTTTGCCGGCCATTTTGAGTTGGCGGATCAGGAAAAACCAAACCAGCGCGCCGAAAAGCACGAACGGCAGCAGCGAATAAAGGACCCCCAACAGCAGCGTATTGGGTTTCTGCGGTTTGAACTTGCCTGTGCTGAGCAGTTTTTCCTGAAGTTGGGGCGAAAGCGGGGTTTCAATTTTGAAGGCGACTTCGGTTTGGGTGCCGGCGCTGTCGATGGCCTTGTATTTCCCGGTGATTTCACGAACGTCCTGATACTGCGGATCGTAATAGATAATTCCCTGGACCACGAGGTTCGACTCCACCAACTGAACGAAATCCGGATAACTGAGAATGCGGTATTTTGTCTCCGCTTGGCTGTGGAACCTCCAGACGAGCGGCACCAGGGCGATGATTCCAATCCAGAGCAGCCACGTGCGGGGCGGCACGCGGATCTCGGCGCCCTTTTTGTCGTTCTTGCCGTTGTCGTTATGTTTGTCGTCAGCCATGAGCAAAAATAGCCGCGGCACACTAACACGGCTCACTTCGAGCCGCAACCACGGATTACCGAACCAACCAACGCCATTTCAACAGATAAACCGTCCGATTGTCGAGCTTGAAACGTTCCCCGATGCGCACCCCTTCCACCCAGAACAACTCCCCCGCCGCCGTCGTAGCGACAACCAGTTGATGGCGTTGAGCGCGGGAAATCTTCCGATTCACGAACAAATCCTGCAATTTGACCGGCGCTTTCATGCCGATCGGTTGAAAGCGGTCCCCTGCCCGCCAATGGCGAAGCACGACAGGCGATCCGATCCTTTCCGCGTTGAAATACTCGCACCCTTTCGCGAACTTCGGCCTTCGATTCACCGAAGCCTTCCGGGACCTGAGCCGCCAATAAATTCGCAAACGGCCAAAGTCCACCGCGCCGTCCGCGCCTTTCAGTTCCACGGCAATTTGCTCGGGTCTAAAGGTTGGACAAACGGTCGCTTCTTTGACGACGCGCCCGCCGCGCTCACGACGGACCGTCAGGCCAGGCCCAATCGGTACAGGCTGGTTCGCTGAACCGCGCAACTGCTCTGTCAGGTCAAAGTCCGGAGCAACTCCCAGCTTCAGCAGTTGAATCTGAATGGCCTGCCGTTGCACCGCCAGGTGCAGTTTCTCGAAATCACTCCGCCGTTTTTGACTTAACCATTCTTCCGCGACTCGCCGAACAAGCTCGGCTTCCGCGCCGACAATGTCCATGGTCCGCAACACCAACCGGGCCAGCGCGGGTTGATATTTCTGCGACAGCAACGGCAGGAGCTTGTTGCGGATTCGGTTTCGCAGAAAATCAAGGTGCGCATTCGTAGCGTCCTCGCGAAAGGCGATTCCCTGCTCCTGCGCGTACCGCCGTAACAGAGCTTTCGACTGGTCGAGCAACGGCCGAACCAGGCCCACGGCCGGATCACTCGGCGAAGGGTTGGCCCATTTCATCCCAGCCAGCCCTTTCCCCCCTCCTCCGCGCAACCAGCGGAGAAAGAACAGTTCGACCTGGTCGTCGGCGTGATGGGCGAGAGCAACGGTTTTAATTTTCAACCGTCGCGCTGCGCGAGTCAGAAAGTCGTGGCGCAACTTGCGGGCCGCCATTTCAACGGAAAGTTTTTCCCGCCGCGCAAATGCAGCCACATCAGCTCGTCCGGCGATGAACCTGAGGCCCAGCTTTACGACCGCGGCCTGGACGAATTGCTCATCTCCGTCGCTGTCAGCCCCGCGCAAGCGATGATTGAAGTGAACGGCCACCAGTCGCCATTCGTGCTTGGCAGCCAACTGGCGCAGCACGTGCAGCAGGGTCATCGAGTCCAATCCGCCGGAGACGGCAACCAAAACGGACTCGCCCCGACGCAAGAGCCGTTGCGAGCGGATGGATTGTTCAACGGCGGCGACCAGGTTGCTCACTCGCTCATGCTATTGGCTCCGGGCAGGGAGGCAAGCGGCTTTGTCCGAGTCGGCATCCAAAGGGCGCAACTCGCCAGCACCACCAAGCTGATGTGACGCACGTATGGAAGGTCACCCTCTCCCCATCGGATGGGGAGAGGGACGGGGTGAGGGGTCTTCGGAAATCTCGCAGACCTGACTCGATAGGGTGCTAGTGCCAAGTCGCGCCCCTATCCAAATCATTTTTTCACCGGCACGATCCGCGGCTCAAACGACTGGTCAATCCGCGCCCGCGCGACAATCACCGCGCCGACACCTGTTCTCGCCGCCGATTGCCGCGCCGCCTTTTCCTCCTCTTGCGAAACACCGTAACCTTGGACGACCAACCACAGCCGCTCGTGTGGCATCGCTTGTCCGCCGTTGTCCGGCAAAGTCCGGTCCAGGTACTCCAGCGTGTGCCCGATCCAGCCGGTGGTTGCGCCGTACTTCGGAAATACCCGGCCGAGTTCGCGATGCAACGCCAGGATTCCCACATTGCCCCGATGCGTCCTGGTCAGCGCCGTGAATTGTTGCGTGAACACTTTGGGGCAACTCCCAACCGCGCAACCAACCGTGCCCGAGTAGCCGGTGGTCCACTCCCCTGCCCTTTTCTCTTTCGGCAAGTCCTCTCTGTCACATTCGGTGGTCCAGACAGGAATGACTTCCTTGCTGCCGACCTTTGCCTGCACCGCCGCGACGAATCTGGCGGCGGCATCGTCCGCTTCAAATTTCATGGCAGTGGCCGGAACGTGATAATCCGTCGCCCAACGGCATTGCAGATTGCCGCAGCCACACGAGGCCGGCCCGCCTTGCAAATCATTCAAGAAAATCCCGCGGTAATCCCGCCGAACCCGTCTCAGCAAACGATCGATTCGCGCCAAATGCGCGTCAAATGCCTCCCGATAGTTAATGGAAACCCACGGGAACGCTTTGGCCACTTCACCGGCGCCAGGAG
>QHNT01000335.1 GCA_003218515.1 Verrucomicrobiota bacterium
GGGGGAACGTATTGGTTTCTGTCCGCGGAATACAGCATTCCGATCATTGAACGATTGCGCTTTGCGGCCTTCTATGACATCGGTATGGTTTACTCCAAAGCCTATGACTTTAATCTCGGGAACTACAACGACGACTGGGGCGTCGGCCTCCGCCTGCTCATCCCGCAACTGGGCCCGGCGCCGCTGCGTCTGGATTATGCATTTCCGATCACGCACGGTTCCGACACCAGCGGTTCCGGCCGTTTCCAGTTCAGCGTCGGCTATTCACGTCCGTTTTAACTTCTCTGGCGCATGAAAACGAACACTCACATTCTCGCCAAAATCTTCCTGGCGCTGGTCGCCGCTTCTTTCCTGGCGGCGACAGACCAGGCGCAAACCAGAATCGCCGTCATTGATCTGAAAAGGGTCTTTGACAACTACTGGAAGAAGAAACAGGCTCAAGCCCTGGTCGATGATCAAAAAGCCGATTTTGATAAGAAGTTCAAAGGGATGTTGGATGATTATCAAAAGGCCAACGACGAATATAAAAAACTGATCGACAGTTCAACCGATCAGGCCGTCTCCATCGAGGAACGGGACAAGCGCAAAAGCGCCGCCGAAAAGAAGCTGCTGGAAATCAATGAAATTCAACAAACGGCCGATCTCTTTCGGAAAAATTCCAACGAGAACCTGGGCATCCAGGTCCGCCGCATGACCGACAACATTCTCAAGGATATTCGCGAATTGATCGATGCCAAAGCGAGGGCGGCCGGATACTCCCTCGTGATTGACACGTCAGCACAGACTCCTACCCCGGTCGGCAGCACCCCGATCGTTCTTTACACCAACGGTCAGAATGACATTACGGCGGAGATCCTTTCCCAACTTAATGCCGGCGCTCCGATCGGCCTTCAAAAAACCGAAGAAAGCAAAGACAAGCCGAACGACAAGAAGGACGAGAGGAAACAGGGCAAGAAATAATGACCAAGGCCAAGGGAATGCCGAAATCCAAATGCCAAGCGGCAGGCAAGCCTTGACTGAATCGCCGGTTCGGATTTTTTTCGTCATTCGGATTTTCATCAGAGCCTTTTGACCTCCGCAGCTAAGCCCATCGCGGTCGGACGGCAGCTTGACGCTTCGCCTGTTGAGGTTATTGATCGATCATGCAATTGGACAGACTGACCCTGAAAGCGCAGGCGGCTCTGCAGGAGGCGCAACAACTCGCCCACCGTCGCTCCCACCAGGAGCTGGATGGAGAGCACCTGCTCCTGGCTCTGGCGGAGCAGTCCGACAGCCTCATTCCGGAACTGCTGAAGAAGCTGGGCATCACGGTGCCCAAACTGAAAGCGGATTTGGAAAAGGAGCTGGACCGGCGTCACAAGGTCCAAGGTACCAGTTCCGCCGACGTGTTCCTGAGCCAGGCGCTGAAGAAGGCGCTGGACGCCGCCGGCGCTGAAGCCGGCAAACTTAAGGACGACTACATCAGCACCGAGCACCTGCTGCTCGGTCTGATCTCGGAAGCAACTCCAACGTTGAAGAAGATTTTACAAGCGCACGGACTCAAGCAGAGCGAGGTGCTCAAGGCGCTCGCCGAGTTGCGCGGAAATCAGCGTGTCACGGACCAGAATCCTGAAGACAAGTTCAAGGCGTTGGAAAAATACGGTCGCGATCTCACGGCGCTGGCGCGTTCAGGGAAGATTGATCCGGTGATCGGCCGCGACGAGGAAATTCGGCGCCTCATGCAGGTGCTCTCGCGGCGCACCAAGAACAACCCGGTGCTCATTGGCGAACCGGGCGTCGGCAAGACGGCCATCGTCGAGGGCCTCGCCAGGCGCATTGTCAGCGGAGATGTGCCGGAATCGCTCAAAAACAAACGCGTCGTGGCGCTGGACCTCGGCGCCATGATCGCCGGCGCGAAATATCGCGGGGAATTTGAAGACCGCCTCAAGGCGTTTCTAAAGGAAATCACCGCCAGTGAAGGACGCATCGTTTTGTTTATCGACGAATTGCACACTCTGGTCGGCGCCGGCGCGGCCGAAGGCGCGACCGACGCGGCGAACATGCTCAAACCGCAACTGGCGCGCGGCGAACTCCGTTGCATCGGCGCGACGACGCTCGATGAATATCGCAAGCACATCGAAAAAGACCCGGCGCTGGAACGGCGGTTCCAGCCCGTTTACGTCGCGGAGCCGGGCGTGGAGGCGACCATCGCGATTTTGCGGGGTTTGAAAGAACGCTACGAAGTGCACCACGGCGTGCGCATTCAGGACTCCGCGCTCGTGGCGGCCGCCACCCTGTCGCATCGCTACATCACCGACCGTTTTCTGCCGGACAAGGCGGTGGACCTTGTGGACGAGGCGGCGTCGCGCCTGCGCATGGAACTGGATTCGATGCCGACGGAAATCGACCGGCTTGAACGCCAGATTATGCAGTTGGAGATCGAGCAGACCGCTTTGAAGAAGGAGAAAGACGAGGCGTCGCGCGAGCGTTTGAAGAAGCTGGAAAAAACGCTGGCCGATTTGAAGGAGCAATCCACGAAACTCAAAGCCCGGTGGCAGAACGAAAAGGCGGCCATCAACGCAGTCAGCATTTTGAACGAACAACTCGAAGCGGCGAAGCTGGAGATGGAGAAGGCGCAGCGGACGGGAGATTTGAACGCCGCCGCGCAGATTCAATACGGACGCATTCCAGAGCTGCAAAACAAGCTGGCAGCCGCGCAAAAGGAATTGCACGAGAAACCGTCCGGCCAGCGCCTGCTCAACGAGGAAGTCACCGAGGAGGACGTGGCGAAAGTGGTTTCATCCTGGACGAGCATTCCGGTCGCGCGGATGCTCGAAGGCGAACGGCAAAAGCTCGTAAAGATGGAGGAGGGACTGGCTCAGCGCGTGGTGGGACAGCGTGAGGCCATCACCGCGGTGGCCAATGCGGTGCGTCGCGCGCGCAGCGGCTTGCAGGACCCGAACCGGCCTATCGGCTCGTTCATCTTCATGGGGCCGACCGGCGTTGGCAAGACCGAGTTGGCTCGCGCACTCGCGGAATTTCTGTTTGACGACGAAAACGCGATGGTGCGCATCGACATGAGCGAATACATGGAAAAGCACACCGTCGCGCGGCTCATCGGCGCGCCGCCCGGATATGTCGGCTACGAAGAAGGCGGCCAGCTCAGCGAAGCGGTCCGGCGCCGACCTTACAGCGTGGTGTTGTTTGATGAGATCGAAAAGGCGCATCACGACGTCTTCAACGTGCTGTTGCAGGTGCTCGATGACGGTCGGCTCACGGACGGACAGGGGAGGACCGTCGATTTCAAAAACACGCTCGTGATCATGACCAGCAACATTGGCTCGCCGATCATTCAGGAATATTTCCAGAACGGCAAAGGGTCCCTCAAGAGCCAGGCGGAGATGGCCGAACGGGTCAGAACGGAGTTGAAACGACATTTCCGGCCTGAATTTTTGAACCGCGTGGATGACATCATCATCTTCCACAGCCTCGACGAACAGCAGCTCGCGCGGATTGTCGAGATTCAACTGAAAGGCCTGGAGAAACGCCTCGCGCAACAACAACTGACCCTCGAGGTCGATAAGGCCGCCAGACAACTGCTGGCGCGCGACGGGTACGATCCGCAATTCGGTGCCCGTCCGCTCAAGCGAACCATCCAGGAAAAATTGCTCGACCCGCTCTCGATCAAACTGCTTGAAGGCGAATTCAAGCCCGGCGACAGCATCAGCGTCGCGGCCAGGGGAGACGAACTGGAGTTCAAGAAAAAGGGTTGAATTATGGAAAAGCGAAATGGCAAGGGACCAACCGGTGTTCGCAGCTTGCGGGCCATTGGGAACTTAGTGGGATTCTGCTTTCTAGCGGAGATTGGGTTGGCTTTCCTGCGCGCTCAAGCTGCGCCGATGCAACTGATGAGCGCCGGCCCGGGTCCTTTCATCGACATCAAGGGCGCAAACGCCGACGGCACCTGTCCGGCGACTCCTGCTGAGCCGTTCGGGCGGTTGCCTCTGATGTTCGAGGCCGCCGACAGCGGAGCCAGCAGATTCTTTTGCCGCGGTTCGGGTTATCATTTGTGGCTGTCGTCGGGGGAAGCGGTGCTGGCGCTGCGGCAAACGCGGGACAAGGATCGCGGAGCGTGGCGTGAGCAACCCGGATTTCGCGGCAGGCGGTTCCCGGCCTCGCACTCGAGAAACAGCGCGGCGGATCCGGCGCCGCTACGGATCAAGCTGCTCGGCTCCAATGCGGCGGCACAATCGGCCGGGTTGGAGCGATCGCCTACCAAGGTGAATTATTTCCTGGGAAACGATCCGGCCCGATGGCGGATCGACGTGCCAACTTTCGGCCGGGTCCGCTACCAGAATGTTTATCCCGGCGTCGATCTGGTTTATTACGGCAATCAGCGGCAGCTCGAATACGATTTTGTGGTCGCGCCGGGCGTGAGTACCGACCAGATCGCGCTCCAATTCGATGGCGTGGAGAAGATCGCGATCGATGCGGGCGGCGATTTGATCTTGCAAACCGGCAGCGGCCCGGTGCGGCAGCGCCGTCCCATCGTATATCAGGAATTCAACGGCCGGCGGGAGGAGGTTTCCGGCCGGTACGTCCTTAGAGAAGGCGCCGATCGGGTGGTTGGTTTCGAAGTTGCGGCTTATGATGAAGACCGGCCGCTGACCATCGATCCGGTGCTGGTTTACTCGACCTTTCTCGGCGGCCTCGGCCTGGACGCAGGCTGGGCCGTCGCAGTGGACAGCAATGGCTGCGCTTATGTGACGGGCGAGACCGCGTCAACAAACTTTTTCGCCACCAACGCCTGGAACACAAACTACGGCGGCGGTCTGCGGGACCTGTTCGTAGCCAAGTTGAGCGCGGCGGGCACGAACCTGGTTTATTCCACCTACATTGGAGGCAACGACGAGGACGTCGCGTTCGGCATGGCGCTGGACAGTGCAGGTAATGTTTACCTCACGGGCGCCACAGCTTCGACGAATTTTCCCGTCACCGCCAACGCGATTTCCACCAACATTCATGACCCGATCTATTTCGGTTATGCTGCCAATTACGACGCATTCGTGACGGAACTGGATGCCAGCGGAACAAATTTGCTGTACTCAACATATCTGGGCGGGAATCGAGCGGACGTGGCGGAAGCGATCGTCCTGGACGGCAGCGGGCATATTTATGTTGCCGGCGAGACGACCTCGACAGATTTCCCGACGAATGGGACAACCGCGGCCTATGGCGGCGGGTACGACGCATTTTTGGCCGAGTTGAACGTCGCCAGCACCAACTTGATTTATTCGACCTACTTGGGCGGAACCGGCAATGATTATGTCCTGGGTCTGGGCGTGAATGCTTCCGGCAACGCAATTATCGGCGGCCTGACTTCGTCCCTGGACTTTCCCGTAACCAACGCCCTGCAGACCAACTTCGCGGGCGGACCTTACGATGGCTTCGTGGCCAAACTCAGCCCGGACGGCACGACGCGCCTGTTCGCAACTTATCTCGGAGGGGACGCCGATGACGAAATTTCCCGGCTTGCTTTGGACAACGTCGGCAACGTCTACCTGACCGGTCTCACCACCTCGACCAATTTTGCGGTTTTGACCAATTTCCCGGGGGCTAACGTACTGTATTCGACCAACAACGGTTCGGAGGATGCGTTCGTCATGAAGTTGGACTCCAACGGCACGAATGTGATTTACTGGACTTTTCTCGGCGGCGTTTCCAACGACGAAGGTTGGAGCATCGCGGTGGACAACAATGGCAACGCCTATGTCGTTGGCCGGACGAGTTCGACCAATTTTCCGACGGTGAACCCGTATCAATCAGCGCCAGGAGGTCTGAATGACGTGTTCGTGGCCAGGCTCAATGCGGGCGGGACGGCGCTGGACTATTCGACCTATCTCGGGGGACTTTTCGCCGATGAAGGCCACGGGATCGCGGTGGACAACGCCGGCAACGCCTACATCTCAGGAATGACGGCCTCGACCGACCTTCCCGTTTTTCCCGCGACCAACGGCGTGCAAACGGCGTTCGGCGGCGGGAGCGGCGACGCGTTCGTCGCCAAATTATTTCCGCGCAATGCGGAACTGCGCGCGCAATTGTCCGGTTCGAGTGACGTTATGATTTTCTGGCCTTACGGATTGCCGAACTTTGAGCTCCAGTCCACCGACAGCCTCAAGGGAACGAACATCAGTTGGCTGGCGGTGACGGCCACGCCCACTGTCGCGGGCGGCGACAATATCGTCACGTACACCAATACAGCGGGCAACATGTTTTTCCGGCTCCGGCGCACGCAATAGCCATGATTTGTTGGTCTCGACCAAAGCGCGCTTTCCGTTTGCCGAGCTTGTGGTGACATCGTAAAGTCCCGGCTCATGAACCCACGACAACCGGGCTTTGCAGTTGTAGGAATTTAGCTTACCGAAGCTTGGTCACCGTTCGATCAAAAACCCGTCCCTGTATTCATCGGATGAACTACAAATCAATTTGCGTCACGGCGTTGGTTTTGTTTTCAAACACTGCCTGGGCGTCCGGCGAGAAAATGGACGCCTCGTCTGCCGACCTTACGCACCTCAGCCTGGAGGAACTGATGAACGTCGAAGTCACGTCGGTTTCCAGGCGGGCGGAAAAACTTTCAGCAGCGCCGGCCGCCGTTTCCGTCCTGACGGCTGACGATCTGCGGCGTTCGGGCGTGACGAGCATTCCCGAGGCGTTGCGCCTAGTTCCGGGCATGGAGGTGGCGCGCGTGGACGCCCACAATTGGGCAATCAGTGCCCGCGGCTTCAACGATTTATTCGCTAACAAGCTTCTCGTTCTGATGGACGGGCGGAGCCTTTACACGCCGTTGTTCTCCGGCGTGTACTGGGACACGCAGGACACGCTGCTCGAAGACATTGACCGGGTTGAGGTGATCCGCGGCCCGGGCGCCACGCTCTGGGGCGCCAACGCGGTCAATGGCGTGATTAACATCATCACCAGGTCGGCCAAAGATACGCGAGGACTGCTGGTGACGGGCGGCGGCGGCGCCGAGGAGCAGGGTTTTGCCGGCGTTCGCTACGGCGGCGAGCTGGGAGAAAACGCCTACTACCGTGTCTATGCCAAGTATTTCAATCGCGACGATCAGGTGCTTCCCGACGGAAGCGACTCCCACGACCGGTGGAACATGGAACGCGGCGGGTTCCGTATCGACTGGGACGCCTCGACCGAAAATCATTACACGTTACAGAGCGATCTTTACTCCGGCCGGCTGGATCAAACTTACTTTCTGCCCACACCGAATCCTCCCTTCGCGCAGACAAACCAAACCCACCTGAACGTCAGCGGCGGCAATGTCCTCGGACGATGGTCTCACACCTTCTCCGAACGTTCGGATTTGAAGTTGCAGGTTTATTATGACCGGACTGTCCGCGATGGACCTGTTTTGAACGAGGACCGCGACACGTTTGACGTTGACCTGCAGCACCGTTTCCTCCTGGGCGAACGGCAGGACATTGTTTGGGGCGCCGGTTACCGTCTTTGCTCCGACGAACTCGACAACAGCTACACCGTCACGTTCAATCCCGACCAGCGCGCCATTCAATTGTTCAGTTTGTTTGCCCAGGATGAAATCGCGCTGGTGCAGAACCGGCTGCGTCTGACGCTGGGCTCCAAGTTCGAGCACAACGATTTCACCGGTTTTGAATATCAGCCCAGCGGGCGGCTGTCGTGGACCCCGACGGACCGGCAGACGGTGTGGGCTTCGATTTCGCGCGCAGTGCGCACGCCTTCACTGGCAGAGGACGACATCCAACTGCGGCAATTGACCTCAACGCCCGGTGTTCAGGTGTTGCTCCAAGGCAATCGCGATTTTGCTTCCGAAGAATTGCTTGCCTGCGAGCTGGGATACCGGTGGCGACCGATTGCTCGCGTTTCACTGGATGTTACGGCGTTCTATCACGATTACGATCACCTTCGCAGTCTGGAGCCCGGAGCCGTTCTGCCCGGCCCGCCATTAACCGTGACGGCTACCGCGAGCAACAAACTTCACGGCGAAAC
The DNA here is from genome assembly GCA_003218515.1 of Verrucomicrobiota bacterium. Lineage (GTDB taxonomy): Bacteria > Verrucomicrobiota > Verrucomicrobiia > Limisphaerales > AV2 > AV2. The sequence goes on from QHNT01000335.1 coordinate 8,014, forward strand.
CTACGGCATTGAGTTTGCGCCGAGCTGGCAGGTCACCGACTCGTGGCGTCTCCAGGCAGGCTATACGTTCCTTCAAAATCAACTCCATCGCGATGCGGGCAGCGGGGACACCACGAGCGAACTTGATGAGGGCCGGAACCCGCACCACCAGTTCAGTCTGCGTTCGTCGGTGGATTTGCCCCACAACCTCGAGGTCGATTGCGCTGTTCGTTACGTCGAGAGCTTGCCGGATTTCCAAATTCCCAGCTACATAGTCGTTGATGTTCGCCTCGCCTGGCGGCCTTTCAAGAACTTCGAGGTGGCGATCGTTGGCCAAAACCTGCTGGACGATCGGCACCCCGAATTTCAGTCCCTGTTTATTCCGATTGAAAGAACGGAGGTGCAACACAGCGTGTATGGAAAGGTCACATGGCGCTACTAGTACCGCGACAAATGAGTTTCGTTACGCCGTGCGGAGCGCTGGTAGGGCGCGTCACTCCGTGCGCGCCGTTCGCAAAGCAGTGTGCAGGCGCCGGTCGCGGCGTTTGGCGGTGGACGCTGGGAGTGCTTTTGGTTTTTTGGGCGTCAGCCGCGTTCGCGCAAGTGGTGAGAGCGCCGGAGTATTCACTCAAGGCCGCTTATTTGTTCAACTTTACTCAATTCATCGAGTGGCCGAGCAACAGCTTCATCTCGCCGGACGCGCCGATTGTCATAGGCGTGCTCGGCGAAGACCCGTTCGGCGGCGCGTTGGATCAGGCGATCAAAGACAAAGCCGTTCACGGCCGCTCCTTCGAACTCAAGCGGTTCAAACAGATTGGCGAAATGCGCGGGTGCCACGTACTGTTCGTCTGCGCATCGGAGGCGGCGCGTTTGCCGGAAATTTTTCTGGCGGCACAAAAAGGCGGCATTTTGACCGTGAGCGACATTGATCGCTTCGCCGAACGGGGCGGAATCATCAATTTTTACAAGGAGAACAACAAGGTGCGCTTCAAGATCAACCTGAACGCCGCCGAGCGGGCGGGGACGAAAATCAGTTCGCAGCTTTTGCGGCTGGGCACTATTGTTCGGGAGGAAATCGACGCGGAGAAGTAGTGGTATGCGCAAGTTTCAAGACCAGCCAATCAAACGCAAGCTGACCTGGATCATCATGCTCGCCAGCGTGGTGGCCTTGTTCCTGGCTTGCGCCGCCTTCGTCAGTTACGAGGTGTTGGCGCAGCGGAGGACGATGGTCCGGACGCTCTTCAGCCTCGCTGACGTCATTGGGGCCAATGCCTATTCCTCCTTGCTGTTTAACGACCAGAAGACCGCCGGCGAGATTCTTTCCTCGCTCAACACCGATGCGCATGTCGTTGGGGCTTGCATCTACGACAAAAACGGGAGGCCCTTTGCCAGATATGCGCGCGATGGCGACACTGCGAAGTCTGTGCCGCCTCCGGTTGGACCGGATGGCCATCGGTTCACCAGCGATTCGCTGCTGCTTTTTCACGCCATTGTTGTCGAAGACCGTCATATGGGTACGGTTTTCATTCAATCCGATTTACAGGAATTGTATATTCGCCTCCGCCTTTATACGGCGATTGTTCTTGCCGTCCTTTTCGTCTCGGCACTGGTGGTGTTCTTCCTGTCCACCAAACTTCAGCGCGTCATCTCCAATCCTATTCTGCAACTGGAACGGACGGCCAGCGCCGTGGCCGGCGAAAAGAACTACTCCGTCCGCGCGAGCAAACAGGGTGAGGACGAACTGGGCCGGCTGATTGACCGCTTCAACGAAATGCTTGAGCAGATTCAGCAACGCGATGCTGCCCTGCAGGAGGCGCGCGACGAGCTGGAGAAGCGCGTTGCCGGACGCACCTCCGAATTGCAGCAGGAGATCGTCGAGCGAAAACGGGCGGAGCGGGCTCTGTTTCAATCGCAAGCGCTTTATCGGCTCATGGCGCTGAGCGCCAGCGACCTGCTCTACTCTTACCGGCCGGATAACGGAAAGGTCGATTGGTTCGGACGAATCGACAAATTGCTCGGCTACAGCGACCTGGAATTCGCGCGCAGCAGGGAGGCCTGGGAGGGGCGAATTCATCCCGATGATTCCGAGCGGGTGAAATCTGTTTATCGAAAGTCGTACGACACAGGCGAAGTGTTCCTGGTCGAATACCGCGTCCAGCGCAAGGACGGCTCGTGGCTTTACTGGGCTGATCGTGGCCGGCCCATTTACGACGATGAGGATGGCAAAAACGTCATCAAATTTGTCGGCGCCTGCACGGACATCACGGCGCGCAAACGCGCTGAGCGCGAATTGATCACCGCCAAAGAAGCCGCCGAGGCAGCCAACCGCGCCAAGAGCGAGTTTCTCGCCAACATGAGCCATGAAATTCGCACGCCGATGAACGGCATCATCGGGATGACCGGTCTTTTGCTGGACACACACCTGACGCCGGAACAACTGGACTTTGGCGAGACCATCCGCGCCAGCGCCGAGTCGCTGCTGACCATCATCAACGAGATTTTGGATTTCTCGAAGATCGAATCCGGCAAGCTGACTTTTGAAACCCTGGACTTCCACCTTCGTGAACTCGTTGAAAGCACGCAGGATTTGCTGGCGGAGCAGGCGCGCAGCAAGGACATCGAACTGGTGTGTTGGCTGCCCACGGAACTCCCCAAGCGGTTGCGCGGTGATCCGGGCCGCCTGCGGCAGGTGCTCCTCAATTTGCTCGGCAACGCAGTCAAGTTCACCGACCGGGGCGAAGTTCTTCTCCAGATCGAAAAAGTGAATGAATCTGCAAGCGAAATCACGCTTCGCTTCCTGATCAAAGATACCGGTCTCGGCATCGCGCCCGAAGTGCAGCAGACCCTTTTCCAACCGTTCATTCAAGCCGACAGTTCCACCACCCGCAAATACGGCGGCACCGGATTGGGCCTGGCGATTTCCAAGCAGCTGGTCGAGATGATGCGCGGCAGCATCGGTGTGGAAAGCGCCGTTGGACGAGGCTCAACCTTCTGGTTCACCGTCACCGTGCAGAAGCAGCCCATGGACGGCACCGCTTTGGTGCCAAGGGAGGAGCTGTTTGCGCAACAGCGGATTTTGGTCGTGGACGACAACCAGACCAACCGCAAAGTGCTGCAGCATTACCTCCGGTCCTGGCGGCTGAAAAGCGAATGCGTCAGCAGTGGATCCGAAGCACTGCACGCGCTGCGCCAGGCGGCCACGGAAGGCAAACCATTCGATCTGGTCATTACCGACCTGCGAATGCCGGAGATGGATGGTCTGATGCTGACGCGCGCGATCAGGGCGGATCCGGATATTCCCAGGCCAAAAGTCATCCTGGCAACGTCCGCAGCACGGCACTTGAGCGATGCTGAGGTTCGCGAATATGGCCTTGACGAATGTCTCATCAAACCGCTGAAACAATCGCAACTCTACAACGGGTTGATCCATGTTCTGACCGGCCAGCAGCCGATTCGTTCAGTCGAAGGTGAAGCGTTGCTTTCAACCACGGAACAGGCGGCTCCACCCAAGCATCTGCGCGTTCTGGTAGCCGAGGACAATTCCATAAACCAAAAAGTGGCGCTGCAACAATTGCGCAGGCTGGGTTATACCGCGGACGTTGTCGCGAACGGCCTGGAGGTGCTCGCCACGCTCGAGCAGATTCCTTATGACGTCATTCTCATGGATTGCCACATGCCCGAGATGGACGGCTACGAAGCCACGAGACGGATTCGGCAAGGCGAAAGAGAAAAGCGGCTGCCGCCTCTTCGCATTGTGGCCATGACCGCCAACGCGATGGAAGGGGACCGCGAAAAGTGTCTCGCCGCGGGCATGAATGACTACATCACCAAGCCGGTGCGCGTTCAAGAATTGGAAGCCGTTCTGGAGCACAGCGCGCCGGTCCGTTTGCCGTTGCCGTCATTGCCCGAAATGCCCCGATCCTATGCGACCGTGAATCTCAATTCGCTGGAGCGACTGCGCGAGCTGCGCACGCCCGGTCAACCCGATCCGGTGGCCGAAATCATTGGCTTGTTTATCGAACAGACGCTCCCCTATTTGCAGTCCTTGGAGGCCGCCTGCGAAGAGAAGAATGCGGAAGGACTGAGGGAAACCGCCCACACGCTCAAGGGCAGTTGCGGCAACCTCGGCGCCGAGCAAATGGCCGCCTGGTGCACGGAACTGGAGCTGATGGCCCGGCAGGGAACCCTCTCGTCCGCGAAGCGGCTGGTTGCCCAATTGCAGCAGGAGTTTGTTGCCGTCAAAAAAATCCTGCAAGCTGAGCGTACTCGCTGAGCCGATCATTTCGGATTGCTCCCGAGGTACTTTTCAACAGCCGCGTAAAGGTCAGCGGGACTGACCGGCTTGGTCAGGTAATCATCCATCCCGGCAGTCAGACACTTTTCGCGCACGCCCGGTTGTGAGGCCGTGGTCAGCGCGATGATTGGAACGCGTCCGCCGCGCTGGCCGGTCCGTTCTCCGACAGCGTCGGTGGTTTCGCGTGCGCCCGAAGCGGAGGAGGATTGCGCTTCGATCTGGCGGATGACGGAAGCGGTCTGGTAGCCGTCCATCTCCGGCATCTGCAGGTCCATCAGGATCAGGTCGAAACTTTGTTTGGCGAGAATTTGCAGCGCGTCCTTGCCATTGGCGGCGGCGACCGCTTCCCAGCCGTGACGGCGAAGCAAGCCGAGTGCAACCATCTGGTTGACTGGATCATCATCGACCAACAGGATGCGCGCCCGAGCGCCGCCGCTCGGCTTCCGTTCCGCCGGCGCGCCTTCATTGTTGGTTCGTGAGACCGGTGGACTCATGGTTTGGTATTCTGCTGCAAGAACCGTTGATAAATCTCCTCGCCGAGCACCTTGCGTAAGGCATTCTCCCTCGCCGTCTGGACGGTTTCGAGCTTCTGCGCCTTTTGCTCGTCGGTCAGTGCAACGTCATTGCGGATAGTCTGTTTTTCCTGCTCGGTGGCGCGGTTGATTTCGTAGAGCGGAAGAATTTTATCGGCAGGCGCGCCCGATTGCTCGACCGACGCTTGCACATCGCGATAGAGCGGATCCTGCAGCACGCGGTATTGCTTGTAAACGTCCGGTCCCAGAGCCTGTTGCAGCGCGTCACTTCGCTGCTATTCCCATACCCGCCGTTGCGCCACGCTTGCCGCGTCGGTGGCGCCGGCCAACAGGTATTCCTCCAGTTGTTCCGGGTTGAGCACCTCCCCCAGCTCGGCTCGCGTTTGCTGCCGCAACCTGGCCAGTTCGACTGGATCGGGCTGTTTGCCGCCCTTCTGAACGGCATCGAGATAAGCCTGGCGGCGCTCCGCCGCGCGGCCCTCGATGTCGCGCACCGCTTGTTTCGTCTCCGGCGGAAGGGAACCCAAAGCCGGCCCATCCAGCGGCAGGGTGTTCGGATGTTCGGGATACGGGTAGTAACTCGATTCCCACTGTGGACCAAGCAACGTGGTCAACAATGCGCGACGCTCCTCTTCCAGTGACTTGAGTTTGTCAGAGGCGGCCTCCGTTACGTCGGCGTCGGGCTCGGAGCGCCACCACTGCTGCTCGGCAGTCACCACTTCCGTGGCGCGACGACGGGCGAACAGTTGATTCACTTCCGCCACAATGATGTCACGAATGGTCGACTCCGGGCATCCGATCGCGCGTAGATTGGCGATGTAGGCCGGGTAATCGCGGGACTCGATTTCGTTCCACGTGAAATTCTGCCGGCGAACGACCACGTTGGTTTTGTAAACCTTGCCCGTGTCTGCTGTCGGCGGCATGACTGCCAGCGCGTCGTAGCTGTCCGTGCCGACGCGCGGAAAGTACACCCAGACCGCCGCCATCGCCAGGTTCAGGCTGAGCGAAATCCATAGCAACACTCGTCCACGCATTGGGTTATTGTTCCGCGAACCGCCGCTTACGGCAAATCCAAAGTAAGCTCAGCTCCGGCTCGACCGCTTCTGCGGGGCGTCGAACAGCATTTCATGGGCTTCCTGAAGGACGTTTTGAATCCTTTCTGCGAAAGGACTCTTGGCCAGCGCGGCCCGCATATCGAACTGCTCCGCCTTCGCCGCGTTTTCGCCGGGGAACCAATGGTCGCCCTGCCCAAGCAGGTTGTAGCGCATTTTGGCCCAATGGACGAGGTCCAGCGATTTTGCGTACATCCACAGCCGCAGTATTTCGCTGATGTTGATTTCGCCGGGCACATGGATGTAGTGCGGCAAACCTTCAAACCAGCATTGGCACCAGTCCGCGCCGAGCACCCGCTCCATCTCATCACGCAAACGATTTTCAATCGGCGCAACCGTTTCGGACAATCTGTCGTAGTAATCGAGCGCGTGAACGTGCTCGTCGAAATCACTCGGCCGCGCCGCGCCGCAACTGAGAGTATGCACCTCCTGCCGCGCGAGGCAATAAAGGTCGTTGAACTGCATCGGCGTCAGCGGCGCGCACAAGTCAACCAGCTTCTTCGGCGGGGAATAAAGTTTTCCACCCTTGTCATTCGGGCTGATGATGAAGACGCCCATGTCGCGCCGGTGCGCCGCGGCGATGGCCGGCCAGTTCAGGTCGTTGACGAAATACCAGTGAACGTTCAGGTAATCGAATTCACCGCTGTTCACCGTCTCGAGAATGATGTCCTTGGTCGCGTGTGTGGAGAAGCCTATGTGGCGAATGAAACCGCCGCGCTGCAACTGGCGCGCGGCGGCCAGGCAGCCGTTCTTCTTCAGCGACCATTCAAGAAACTGCCGGTGGTTGACGCCGTGCAACGCGAGGAGGTCAACGTAGTCAAGCCGCAGGTAGTTCAGTGACTTCTCGAAAGCCTTTAGAAAATCCTTCGGTTTTTTGTGCGGCGCTACCTTGGTTTGCACGATGATTTTGTCTCGCGGCAACGCCGGCAGGATGTTGCCGAGTTGCATTTCGGACGAGCCGTACCCGCGGGCCGTTTCAAAGTGATTGATGCCCAGTTCAACCGCGTGGCGAATAATCGATTCAAGATTTTCCTGGTTTTGGCGGGGAACTTCGTTCGGATCAACGTCCTGCCACTTGAACTGGTACCGCATCCCGCCGCAGGAAATGACGGGCATCTGGAGTTCCGTGCGGCCAAAGCGTCGGTATTTCATGCGCGAGAGGTATGACATGAGGCGAGGGAAAACTCAAAGCTCAAAGCTCAAAGTTCAAGGGAAGCTTCAAACTCCAACATTCAACGGGCTGTCTGACCTGCTTTGTCATGGACCCGATTCGGAAATTTGCGGGCCTTTGAGACTTGGTTCTTGAGTCTTCTCTTGAACTTTGAGCTTCGAACTTGGAGCTTTTCCGGCACAAGATCGGTTTCAGACGACGAACTCCAGTTCCTGCCGGTGCGCGATCAATCCGCGCTCGTAAGCCTGGCCGAGGAACCGCCGGATCGACTCGCGCCCTTTCTCCCCGTAATCGAGCGTCCAGTGGTTCACGTACATGCCGACAAATTTGTCCGCCAGATCGCGTCCCATATCGCGAGCGAATTGCAACGCGTGCTGCACCGCCTCGGCGCGATGATCGAGGCTGTAACGAATACTGGCCGTGAGAATGTCTGAAATGATTTTGCGCGTCGCCAGGTCGAACCGTTTGTGAATCACGTTGCCGCCGAGGGGCAGGGGAAGGCCGTCATTCTCGCGTCCCCACCAGACGCCGAGGTCTTCGCAGCAAACCAGCCCCGCGTTTTGATACGTGAGCTGGCCTTCGTGAATGATGAGACCGACATCCGCCTGGCCGGAGCGGACGGCCTGGAGAATCCGGTCGAACGGTATGACAACGCAATTCAAGTGCGGAGTGCGGAGTGCGGAGTGCGGAGTTCCGTGTTCTGAATTCCGCGTTCCGCGTTCCGCGTTCCGCGTTTGATTGAGCCAGAGCTGCAACGCCAGAAATGCGCTGGTCATCGTTCCCGGCACGGCGATTTTCTTTCGCGCGATTTGCGCCTTCGTGAACTTCTGCTTCGCGACGAGCATCGGGCCGTATCCGTCGCCCATGCTCGCGCCGCTGGGCAGCAGCGCGTATTGCTCGCTCACGTAGGCGTAGGCGTGGATGCTGATGGCCGAGATGTCCAACTCGCCGCGCGTGGCGCGTTCGTTAAGCGTCTGGATGTCCTGCAGGATATGCTCGAAACGGAAGCCGCGAGTCGGAATCAACCCTTTGGCCAGCGCGTAAAACATGAAAGCATCATCCGGATCGGGCGAATGGCCCAGCGTCAACGTGCGTTGCGACATGGGCGGAAGTTAGCGGCGGTGGGTGCGCGTGTCACGGCAAACGCGCCAAGTGCGCGGCCAAAGGATGGCCCAACAAAGCTGGCAGGCCTTTGAAAACTCGTGAATTCGTAGCAGCCGAGATAACGAGGCTCAAATCTCTCTGGGAATCAGTGAACAGTCAGAGCCTCCTTTACATCTTTTCGCGTGCATTGAGACGATGGACTAGATCGTCCTCGTGCTCGTCCTCGAAACCGAGTCGGCCAGTCGAGGACGAGTTCGAGAACGAGG
>QHNT01000336.1 GCA_003218515.1 Verrucomicrobiota bacterium
GTTTTACGTGAAGCCGGCAAACTGGACGCCATTCGCGCCGAACGGCTTCACCGGGATTTCGAACGCAGCAGCCAGCATTTTCTTTGCGTACATTGGATTTGACGCCGTGTCCACGGCGGCTGAGGAAACGCGCAATCCGCAACGCAACATGCCCATCGGCATCATCGCCAGTCTGATCGTCTGCACGGTCATCTACATCGCCGTTGCGCTGGTTCTCACGGGAATGGTCAGTTGGAAGCAATTCAGCGAGGTGGCCGATCCGTTAGCCAGGGCCTTTTCCTTGCGCGGCATGAATTGGACCGCCGGGCTCATCTCGTTTGGCGCCGTCTTCGCGACGACGTCGGTGTTGGTGGTCTTTCAAATCGGCCAGCCGCGCATTTTCTTCTCGATGGCGCGCGATGGACTCCTGCCGTCGTGGGCGGCGCGCGTGCACCCGAAATACCGGACGCCGCACATCACCACCATTCTGACCGGAATATTTGTGGCGGGCTTTGCGGCGGTGACGAACATCGATGAAGTGGTCGAACTGTGCAATATCGGGACGCTGTTCGCGTTTGTGCTCGTGGCGGCGGGCGTCATTATACTGAGGCGCACGGATCCGAATCGGCCTCGCCCGTTCCGTACACCGTTGGTTCCCTGGGTGCCGCTCCTGGCGATTTTTACCTGCGCCTATTTAATGGTGGAGCAGCCGCAGAAGACGTGGAAGCGTTTTGTTTATTGGCTGGCTGGCGGATTGGTTTTCTACTTCCTCTACGGCTTCCGCCGAAGCCGCTTGAATCAGCCGGGTGACGCGACCCGGGCACTGTCAGCGGACTCCTGATGGAGCCGCGAGGCCATTGACAAAGTTCGCGCAAGTGGTTGCGCAGCCGTAGCCGGTTAACAACCGGCGATACAGCAGACTGGCAGTCTGCGCTACGGTGTAGCGACGATTGTCAATCGGCATGTATCGCGGACTGGCAGTCCGCATGAGACAGGACTTTCTCAATGGCCCTGGATGGAGCCGCGAATGCCGGCAGTTTAGAGTTGCGCGGCAGGATTGCGGGGTGCTTAACTCCGCGCCGACAGCCGTCCGAATCATCATCAGGCAACCTATGCCAGACGCCGCTGCGGTCTCCACTTCGGCTGAGGGAAAGTTCGTCCAGGGACTGGGTCTGCTGGATTCAACGATGATCGTTGCCGGCTCCATGATCGGCTCCGGCATCTTCATTGTCTCGGCGGACATTGCGCGGCAAGTCGGTTCGCCGGGGTGGCTGCTGGTGGTGTGGGTCATCACTGGATTGCTGACGCTGATGGCCTCCCTCAGCTACGGCGAACTGGCGGCGATGATGCCAACGGCGGGCGGGCAATACGTTTACCTGCGCGAGGCATTTTCACCGTTGTGGGGGTTTCTTTACGGCTGGACGCTCTTTCTCGTGATTCAAACGGCGACGATTGCAGCAGTCGCTGTCGGCTTCGCCAAATACGTCGGCGTGCTGGCGCCGGGTATTTCGCAAGAATGTTATCTCATCGAACCGATCCGCATCGGTTCCAAATACGCCTTGTCGCTCTCCACGGCACAACTCGTCGGAATCGTAATGGTCGCGCTGCTCACATGGATGAATACCCGCGGACTGAAACTGGGCAAGCTCGTCCAAAATATTTTCACCGTGACCAAAACGGGAGCGCTGGCGGCGCTGATCGTTCTCGGCATCATCGTGGGGCTTGTCCGGCAAGGTGACATCGCACGCGCAAACTTCGGCGACTTCTGGACAGTGCGCGGATCACTTCAGGATGTTGGCCAGGGTTTGACTGCGGCAACCGCATTCGGCCTTTTCGTTGGCATCTGTGTCGCCCAAACGAACTCGCTTTTCTCAGCCGATGCCTGGAACAACATCACTTTCACTGCCGGCGAAGTAAAAAATCCGCGCCGCAACGTGCCGCTCTCGCTCGCGCTCGGAACGGGAATGGTCATCGGACTTTACCTTCTCGCTAACGTCGCTTACCTCGTCACGCTTCCGCTCGAAGGTGTGCCGGGGAAAGTCGCGGGTGTGAAAGCCGTGGACGACCAGGCGGCGAAAGACCCGAACTACCTGAAAGACCCGCAGAACGCCGTGGCGGTGAAGGCGGCTGAAGAATATCGCGCAGATCCCATCGCGATGGGCATCCAGCACCCGCCGAGCGATCGCGTGGCGTCGGCGACGGCGCAGGTGATTTTTCCCGGCTTCGGCGCGGCGGCGATGGCGATTGCGATCATCGTTTCGACTTTCGGCTGCAACAACGGATTGATTCTGACCGGCGCGCGCGCCTACTACGCCATGGCGCGTGACGGATTGTTTTTCAAATCGGCTGGCAACTTGAATCGCTTTCACGTGCCGGCATGGGGTTTGTGGATTCAAGGGGCGTGGTCGGCGTTTTATATTCTGCCGCGCACAGTCAAGACGGCGAAAGACGGCACCATATCGTATGGCAATCTCTACGGCGATCTGTTGACCTACGTGATCTCGGCGGCGCTCATTTTTTACATCCTCACCATCGCCGGAGTCTATGTGCTGCGCGCGAAGCGGCCCGACGCCGAAAGACCGTATCGTGCGTTTGGCTATCCGATTCTTCCTGCCCTCTACATCATCGGGGCGGCCGTGATTCTGTTCGTGCTCTTCGCGTATCAAACCGCAACGACCTGGCCTGGGCTCATTATTGTGCTGACGGGCGTGCCGGTTTATTTTCTGTGGAAGAAGCGCGCGAGCCGTGACTTGTCAGGCAGCCATTCGACTTAATGAAACCCAAGCGACCCGATACGAACTAATAGAAGGAGGAATACCGAATCATGGCCAAACTATTCGCAACAAAGCCCCTCAGCGTGCTGATGGCGGACGCGCAGGAAACCGGCGGCCATAGTCTCAAGCGCACCCTCGGGCCAGTGAACCTCATCGCGCTGGGCATAGGCGCCATTATCGGAGCGGGTCTCTTTGTGCGAACGGCGGCTGCGATCGCCGATCGCGCGGGACCGTCGGTCGTGCTCGCTTTCATGGTTGCCGGTATTGGCTGTACGTTTGCGGGTCTCTGCTACGCCGAATTCGCCTCGATGATCCCGGTGGCAGGCAGCGCCTACACGTACTCGTACGCGATGGTCGCATTCGCCATTCGAGACGGCCGCCAACGGCGCGCACGGCATTATGAACACACCGGCGGTATTCATCCTGCTGCTGCTCACGGGACTGCTGATACGCGGCACCAGGGAATCGGCGTTCGTCAATGGGTTCATCGTCGTCCTGAAAGTCAGCATCGTGCTGCTCGTCATCGGAATCGGATGGGGATTCATGAATCCCGCGAACCACACGCCGCTGATCCCGGCGCCGACGACCTACACGACGCCGCAAGGCATCGTGCACGATTATGGCGGGATCATGGGAATCCTGGGCGCCGCGGGCGTGGTCTTCTTTGCATACATCGGCTTCGACGCTGTCTCAACTGCCGCTCAAGAGGCCAAGAATCCAAAGCGCAACATGCCGATTGGCATTCTCGGATCGCTGGTCATCTGCACCGTGTTGTATGTGCTGTTTTCGTACGTGCTGGGCGGCGTAGCGACCGTCGAGGATTTCCGGACCCATGGTCGCGAAGCATCTGTGGCGTTCGCCATTACCAAATACATGACCGGTTACGAGTGGCTGTCGAAATTGGTGACGGTGGCGATTCTTGCCGGATTCTCCTCCGTTATTCTCGTGATGTTGCTCGGGCAGTCGCGCGTCTTTTACTCAATGAGCCGCGACGGCCTCGTCCCGAAGATCTTTTCCGATGTCCACCCACGTTTTAGGACGCCCTACAAATCGAACGCGCTCTTTTTCGTTTTCACCGGCATTTTTGCGGCGTTCATTCCGGAGGACGTCGTCGGCGAGATGACGAGCATCGGCACCCTGTTCGCATTCATTCTGGTGTGCGCGGGTGTTTGGATAATGAGATCGCGGCGACCCGACCTCGAAAGGGGATTCCGCGTGCCGGCGCTGCCTTTCGTAGCCACGCTCGGCATCATTGTGTGCGGCGCGATGATTTATGGGCTTGGCTGGACCAACTGGGCACGGTTGTTCGTCTGGCTGCTCATCGGGCTGTTTTTTTACTTCGGCTACGGAAGGCGCCACAGCCGGATCGATGAGGCAACACCCTATTAACTGTTTGACGAGGTGTGATGCCCTCCCTACCGTCCGGTAAGTTCATGCTGACAACCGACTCCACCACACGTCAGCAAGTCCTGCAGGCGGCCTTGAAAAAGTTTGCCGATTGTGGGTACGAGGGCACGTCGGTGCAGGACATTGTCGAAGCGGCCAAAGTGACCAAGCCGACGCTTTACTACTACTTCGACAACAAAGTGGAGTTGTATCAGGCGCTGGTGGACTACGCTCATGACGAACGATTCCGGTTGATGCAGGCGGCGACGGAGCGAGGCCGGACAGTGGCGGACAAGCTGGTGGAGATTTTGACCGCGCTGTTTGAGTTTTTGCAGAACAACCGTGAGCTGATGAGGATCGCTTTCGCGACAGCGTTCGCGGCGCCCGGCGAGTTGCCGGCGGAAGTGCGCTACCTGGACAAATGCGCTCGCAACTTTGAGTTGATTCATAATTTGATCAAACGCGGCCAGGCAGCGGGCGAACTGGACGGCCGGTTCGACAGCAAGGAACTGGCGTTCGGCATCTACGGGCAGTTGAACATTTACCTGATGGCGCACCTGCTGATGCCGGATTGCAAATTGAACCGGCAGACCGCGGAGCGAATCGTCGAACTTTTTCTCGCGGGCGCGGGGGCCAAACGGTAATCGAAATCAGGGAACAGAATGAGAATCGCGCTTGTCACCTCCTTGGTAGCTTTGGCTGTCGGCTTCGTGACAACTGGCTGCTCGAAGAAGGCCGTCGGCGCACCGGGAGAAATTTTCGCGGTTCAAGTGATCGCGGTGGAGGCGAAGCGGCAACCGGTGACCGAATCGCTTTCGCTCATCGGCAGCCTGGCGGCCAATGAGATGGTGGAGATCAAGGCCGAGACGGAAGGCATCGTTCAGGATATTCTTTTCGGCGAAGGCCAGCGCGTCGAGAAGGGTCAATTGTTGATCCGACTTGACGAAACCAAAATCGCCACTGCTCTGGCCGAAGCCGAAAGCAATTTCAAGCTAAGCCAGGCAAACTTTGAACGCGCCAAACAACTGTTTAAAGGTCAGCTCATTTCGCAGCAGGATTACGATCAGGTCACAGCCTCTTTCGACGTAAACCAGGCCACAGTCGATCGCCGGAAGCGGGAGCTTAAAGACACGCGCATTTGCGCGCCATTTGCAGGCATTATGGGCGCGCGCATCATCAGCCCCGGCCAGGTCATCGCCAGGGACGCCGTTCTTTCCTGGTTGGTCGATCTCGACCCGATCAAGGTCGAGCTCAACGTGCCGGAGCGTTTTCTCAGTCAGGTGCAGGTGGGGCAAACGCTGGACCTCAAAGTCGCTGCTTATCCGACGAACCGGTTTCAGGGTAAAGTTTATTTCGTCGCCCCCTCGGTGGACTCGAACACCCGCACCACACTCGTCAAAGCGGAGATCCCCAATCCGAATCGCGAACTCAAGCCGGGCATGTTTGCCAACCTTGATCTGACCGTGAACGTCCGCGAGAACTCGATTGTCATTCCCGAGGCCGCCTTGAGCCAGCTCCTGGACGGCAACCGCGCCATCGTCTTTGCCGTGGACACCAACAGCACCGTGCAGCTCAGACCGGTCAAGCTCGGTCTGCGCCTGGCGGGGCAGGTGGAGATTGTGGGCGGGCTCGAAGCCGGAGAAAAAGTAGTCGTCGAGGGCGTCCAGAAGATCGGGCCGGGAGCGAAGGTGAAACTCGCGCCGGTCGAAGCGGCGGCGCCCTATTTGAAACCTTCCTGAAATGGTCCTCCCCAGGATAAGCATCCAACGTCCCGTTCTCGCCACGATGATGAGCCTCGGTCTCATCCTCTTCGGCGTCATCGGTCTGTCACGCCTGCCGGTGCGCGAGTTGCCGGACATTGATCCGCCCATTGTTTCCGTCACCACGGTCTTTCCGGGCGCCAACGCGCAGGTGGTCGAAACCGAAGTTACCGAGCGGCTCGAAGAGGAGATCAACAACATCGAGGGCATTAAGACCCTCACCAGCCAGAGCCGTGAGCAGGTCAGCAGCATCACCATCGAGTTCGATCTCTCGCGCGCCATTGACCTGTGCGCGCAGGACGTGCGCGACCGCGTCTCGCGCGTGCGCGGCAACCTGCCGCTGGACATTCGCGAGCCCATCATTGCCAAGCAGGAAGCGGACGCCTTCCCCATTATCTGGCTCGGGCTGAACAGCGCGCGCTACACGCCGCTCGAACTCACTCGCCTTGCCGAAATGCAAATCAAGAACCGCCTCCAAATCGTCAAGGGCGTCTCCGGCGTCTGGATCGCCGGCGAACAACGCTTCGCCATGCGGCTCTGGCTCGATTCGGAAAAAATGGCGGCCCGCCGCGTCACGGTGCTCGACGTCGAACGCGCGCTGCACCAGCAGAATGTCGAGTTGCCCAGCGGCCGCGTTGAGAACCTCGACCGCGAGATGACCATCGAGACCCGCGGCGAACTCAAGACGGCCGAACAATACGATCAACTCGTCATCAAGAACGAAGGCACGAAGATCGTCCGCCTGCGTGACATCGGACGCGCTGAAGCCGGCGTGGAAAACTACCGCACGGTCGCCCGCAACAACGGCCAGCCCTGCGTCTTTCTCGGCATCGTCAAGCAGTCCAAAGGCAACACCATCGAAGTCGCCCACGGCATCAAGGCGGAGATGGAACGCATCCGGCCGACGCTGCCGGCCGGCGTCGAGTTCGTCGTGAACTATGACTCGTCCACCTTCGTGGAGCGCTCAGTCCATGAAGTCTGGACCACGCTCGGCATTGCGTTCGTGCTGGTGGTGCTGGTGATTTATTTGTTCCTGCGCGACGTGCGCTCGACGCTCATTCCGGCCATCGCGGTTCCCGTCTCCATCATCGGCACGTTCGCGATTCTCTACGCGTTCGGCTATTCGGTGAACATTCTCACCATGCTCGCGCTCGTGCTCGCCATCGGCGTGGTCGTGGACGACGCGATCGTGGTGCTGGAGAATATTTTCCGGCACATCGAGCAAGGCGAAAAACCGTTGCCCGCCGCGTTCAAGGCCATGGAAGAAATCGCCTTCGCCATCATCGCGATTACCGTTTCGCTGGTGGCGGTTTTCGCGCCGCTCGCTTTTCAGAAGAGCCAGACCGGCCGGCTGTTTGTCGAGTTCGCCGTGGCGGTCGCGGGTTCGGTTATCATCTCGGCGTTCGTGGCGTTGACTCTTTCGCCTTCGATGGCCGCGCGGATTCTGAAGACCGCCGAGCACAAACATCACAACTTCATTCTGGTTGCGTTCGAGAAACTGCTCAATTGGTTCTACGGCGCCTATCGCCGCACGCTGGAATGGTCGCTCGTGCATCGGCTGGCGGTGTTGGGCGCGGGCCTCGCCAGTCTGGTCCTGATGGGCTTGATTTATGCCGGGTTGGAGCAGGAGTTTCTGCCGGAAGAAGATCGCGGATTGCTGCTCTCATTTGTCATTTCGCCTCGCGGCGCGACCAGCGAATACACCAGCCGCATGGTCAACAAGGTCGAGAACATCTTGAAACAGACGCCGGAGGTTGAGTTGTACGGCTCCGTCGTCGCGCTGGCGATGAACGGACCGGGCGAAGCCGACCAGGGCATCGCTTTCGTCCACTTCAAAGAGAACCGCAAACGCACGGTGCAGGAAATCGTGCGCGGCCCGGGCGGATTGCAGAGCCGTTTTATCAACGAAGTCGAAGGCGCGATCGCCATTCCGCAAATTCCGAAGGCTTTCACGCGTGGATTCGGCGCGCCGTTTCAATTGACGATTCAGTCGCAAGACCTCGACGCGTTGAATCGTTACGCCGGCGAACTGGTGACGAAACTCCAGCAACTGAAAAACGACGGGCAACCCATCCTCGTCAACGTCCGCTCGTCATTCGAGGTTAATAAACCGGAATTGCGGCTCGACATTGACCGCGACCGCGCCGGCGCGTTGGGTGTTTCGGTTGAGGATATTTCGCGCAGCTTGCAAATTCTTTTCGGGGGACTTGACCTCAGCCGCATCAAGATAAGCGGCAAGGAATATTACGTAATGGCGCAATTGGAGCGCGACTCACGCCTGAAACCGCAGGACCTGGACCGCCTCTACGTGCGCAACGCCGGAGGCGACCTCATTCAGCTCAGCAGCATCGTCAAACACCAGGTCGGCGCCGCGCCCAACGCCATCGAGCACTATAACCGGATGCGCAGCGCAACCATCACCGGCACTCCCGTCAGCATGCCGCTGGGCACCGTCCTCAATCGCGTTGAAGAAATGCTCCGGACCGATTTGCCGGCGGGGTTCCTTTACGCCTGGTCGGGCGAATCGCGCGACCTGCGCGATACTGGCCAGGAAGTCTGGCTCGTGCTGATCCTGGCATTGATCATCGTTTACATGGTGCTGGCCGCGCAGTTCGAGAGCCTTATCCATCCACTTACTGTCATTCTCGCGGTGCCGCTTGCGGCGGTCGGCGCGTTTGGCTTGCTGTGGCTGCTCAATTTCGGCGGCAAAATCGGCGTGCTGCCGGTCATCCCCGCGATGAATTTGAATTTGTTCAGCCAGATCGGCCTGGTGCTGCTCGTCGGCCTGGTGACGAAGAACTCCATCCTGCTCGTTGAGTTCGCCAATCAGCAACGTGCCAAAGGCGTCAACGCTCACGACGCGATGCTCCAGGCGGGCACTGTCCGGCTGCGGCCGATTCTCATGACGGCCTTTTCGACCATCGCAGGCATCCTTCCCATCGCCATCGGTTTCGGCGCGGGCGCCGAAAGCCGCCGGCCGATGGGCGTGGCCGTCGTCGGCGGGATGCTCACGAGCACATTTCTTACGCTGTTGGTCATCCCGGTGGTCTATACGCTGTTCAGCGATCTCGCGGAGCGTTTCCAACGCAAACCCCTCGCGGCGCCTGCGACTCTGGAGCAGGTGCCCAGCAAATGAACCTGCCAGATTTTCCCGTTGCCCGATGGTTTCCTTGCGGCAGGCCGCTGCAGGGAGCACGCCCGCGCCGTGCGCTCCCCAGACTGGCTTGGAGTTACAGCGTCGGAATTTTGGTGGCGGCGCTGCCGTGGCTGGCTTCCTGTTCGAAACCGGCGGCCAGCGGCGCGAAGCACGAGGCGGACGACGCCGTGGCCATTACCGTTGCCGAGGTTGAGGTCATGCCGATGGACCGGTGGTTGGACATCTGGGGAACCCTTTACGCAAAAGACGAAGCGACGCTGGGGGCGGAAGTCGAAGGCAAAGTGGAAAAGACACTGGTTGATTTCGGCGACCGCGTGAAGACCGGTGAGGAACTGGCGTTGATCGACACCACGACCTACGAGGCGCTCGCTCACCAGGCCGAAGCGAACCTCGCGAAGGCAAAAGCCAATGCGGACAATGCCGAATTGAATCTCAAACGCGCTCAGGAGCTGCGCAAAAGCAATATCGCCTCCCAGAGCGATCTTGACTCGGCCGTCGCTGCCGCGGAGCAAGCACGCGCGGAGGTCAGGGCCGACGAGGCCGCCAACGCCGTGGCGCGGCTGAATTTGCAGCGTTCGCACGTCAAAGCGCCTTTCGACGCCGCTATCGCCGAGCGCATCGCCAGTGCGGGCGATTATCTGAAGGCCGGCGCGCCAATGTTCCGTGCGGTGAATGACAGCGTTTTGAAATTCATTGTGCAGGCGCCCGAAAGCTACGCCGGCAAGGTGATCAAGGAACAGCAGGTGATTTTTTGGGTGGACGCCTACGGCACGAACCAGACGTTCGAAGGAAGAGTCTATTTGATCAGCCCCTCGGTGAACCTGTCCACGCGGGCCTTTCCGTTCGGCGCGCTGGTTCAGAATGCCGACCACCGCCTCAAGGCCAGCACGTACGCGCGGGGACAACTGATCCTCGCGCGCGACGTGCCCACGCCGGTCGTGCCGCTCGACGCGGTCATCACGTTCGCCGGTGTGACCCGGGTTTTCGTGGTCGAAAAAAACGGGGTCGCGCACAGTCGCCAGGTCGAGGTGGGACGGGTCAAAGATGGCCGCCAGCAGGTTTTCTCGGGGCTGAAACCAGGCGAGGCCGTCGCCATCAGCGGCTTGAGCAAACTGCATGAGGGCGTGAAGGTGCGCGTGAGGGCGGCGCTGGCAAACAACCAGGCCAATGGCCTCACGGTCAAAGAATGGCGAAGCCCGAAATCCGAATGACCAAAGAAATCCGAAGCACGAAAACCGAACCGGGCCCTGCTGACGGGTCGCTCGCTTTATCTTCTTTCATCATTCGTCATTCGTCATTCGTCATTTCCAAAACTCCCTCCCGATGAGCCCGGAGCCGCCAGCTCACCCGCCCGCTTCCGGGGTTTCTGCGCAAGCCACGCGCGGCCTCGGCATCGCCGACCTCTGCATCGCGCGGCCGGTTTTTGCGACGATGATCAATCTGTTCTTCGTCGTGCTCGGCTGGTTTTCTTTCCGGAGCATCGGCGTGGACCAGTTCCCGAACGTCGAACTGCCCATCATCACCGCCACCACCACTCTGCGCGGCGCGTCGCCGGAAGAAATAGAAACGAGCGTGACCAAGCCGCTGGAGGAAATCATCAACACCGTCCAGGGCATTGACGAGCTGAGCAGCACGACCATCGAAGGTGTCTCGCGCATCACGATCCAGTTCTTCCTCGAACGCAACCGCGACATCGCTGCCCAGGACGTGCGCGACAAGGTGAACACGATTTTGTCGCAATTGCCGCAAGGCACCGACACGCCGATCATCGACAAATTCGATCTCGATGCCGTGCCGGTCATGTCTCTGAGTGTCAGCGCGCCGCGCGATCTGAAGGAGATCACCTACATCGTGGACAGGCAGATCAAGCAGATCCTGGAAACGGTGCCGGACGTCGGCGCGGTGATCATGATCGGCGGCCGCACACGCGCGGTGCAGGTGGCCGTCGATATCGACAAGCTCCGCGCCCGCGGCCTGACGATCGAAGATGTCCGGACGGCGCTGTTGCAGCAGAACCTCGAAGTGCCCGAGGGCCGCGTGGACCAGGGCACGCGCGAACTGGTCGTGCGCACGCTGGGGCGGATGCGCAGCGTCAGGGATTTCAACGACCTCATCATCGCCGCGGTCGGCACGCAGCCCATTCGGCTGAGCGACGTGGCTGCGGTGACCGATTCCGTCGAAGAGCCGCGCTCGCTCTCGCGACTCAACGACGTGAACGCCGTCACGCTCGTTGTTCGCAAGCAATCCGGCTCGAACACGGTCAAAGTGATAGACGGGGTGAAAGGGAAGCTGAAGGAGCTGGAGCCGATCATTCCGCGGGACTTCAAAGTGAATATCATCCGCGACCAGTCGCGCTTCATTAAGCGCTCGCTGCACGAAGTCAGCTTCCACCTGCTGATGGGCGCGGTGCTGGTGGCGCTGACGGTTTTCTTTTTCCTGCACGACTGGCGCGGCACGGTCATCGCCTCGATTGCCATTCCGGCGTCGCTCATTGCCACCTTCGCGTTGATGCGCGCGATGAATTATACGCTCAACAACTTCACGATGCTCGGCATGGTGTTCGCGGTGGGCATCGTGATCGATGATGCCATCGTCGTGCTCGAAAACATTCACCGCACGATGGAGGAAAAAGGCTGGTCGGCGATCAAGGCGGCCAGCCACGCGACGCGCGAAATTGCATTGGCGGTCATGGCCACGACACTGTCGCTGGTGGTGATTTTCCTCCCGCTGGCATTCATGAAGGGCCGCACCGGCATGTTCTTTTCCAGCTATGGCGTCACGGTCGCGTTCGCCATCCTGGTGTCGCTCTTCGTTTCATTCACGCTCACGCCGATGCTCGCCTCGCGTTTCCTCAGGCATACCGACGATGAAAAGATTCGCGCGAAGAAGGCCCATGGCGGCGTTCTGCTGCGCTGGCTGTCGGGTCATTATATCGCGGTGCTGCGCTGGAGCCTGCGCCACCGCCGGATCATCGTTTGCGGCGCGGGAGCGTGCGTGCTGTCGCTGTTCCTGCTCGGCAAGCTGACCAAGTTCACTTTCCTGCCGCAGGACGATGCCAGCGAGTTTGAAATCGCGCTGCAAACGCCGGAAGGTTCCACGTTGCAGCGGTCGGCGGACATCTGCGCCGAAATCGAACAAAGGTTGAAGGCCGTTCGCATCGACGGGCAGCAGGCCATCACCGACACGCTGGCGACAATCGGCGAAACGTCCGGACGCGTGGGCAAGGCCGAAGGCGACGTGACGCTCGCCACGATTTACTGTCGTTTGCCCGATCTGGGCGGGTTCTGGTCAACGTTGCTCGGCCGGACGCGCCGGTGGTCACAATTTCAGGTCATGACCCTGGCCCGCCGCGCTTTGGGCGACTATCCCGACGTGCGTTCCAGCGTGCAGTTGATTTCCAACATCAGCACTGGCGGCCGCAACTCTGATCTGTCGTTCAACCTGCTGGGCCCGGACCTCGACAAGCTTTCTGAATACGCGGACGGGATCATCCGGCGATTGAGCTCCAACAAAGGCATCGTGGATGTGGACACGACGCTCTCGAATCGCAAACCGGAATTGCAGGTGCAGATTGACCGGCCCAAAGCCGCGCATTTCGGGTTGCGCGTGACCGACATCGCCAACGCGCTGCACACGCTGGTGGGCGGCGACATCGTCGGCACTTACAAAGAGGCGGACGACCAATACGATGTCTGGTTGCGGGCCGAGGCGCACGACCGCGGCACGCAGGAGGCGCTGGGTGAAGTCATGATGCGCGCGGGCACGGGCAGCCGCTTCCCGCTCTCGACCAACGCCAACGCTTCCGAAGCGTCGCTGGTGCAGCTCGCGAATTTCGTGAAACTGGAAGAGGCGCGCGGGCCGAATCAAATCGACCGTTTCCAACGCCAGCGGAAAGTCACCATCGTCGGCAACCTCGCCCCTGGATATCCGCTCGCCGACGCGGTGCAAAACGTCAAAGACGTCCTCAAGGAAATGAACCTGCCGGTGGAGTATCAGGTGATTTTCACCGGTCGGGCCAAACAATTAGTGGAGACGTTCCAGAATTTCATCATCGCGTTCGGTCTGGCGATGATTTTCATGTACATGATTCTGGCGGCGCAGTTCGAGCATTTCGTTCACCCGGTCTCCATTCTGCTGGCGGTGCCGCTTTCATTGCCGTTCGCGCTGATCACGATGATTGCGTTGCGCGAGCCGCTGAATATTTACGCGATTTTTGGATTGTTCATGCTTTTCGGCATCGTGAAGAAGAACGGCATTTTGCAGATCGATTACACGAATACGCTTCGTGCCCGCGGCCTGGACCGTGAGGAGGCGATTCTGCAGGCCAATCGCACGCGGCTGCGCCCGATTCTGATGACCACGATGATGCTGGTAGCCTCGATGATCCCGATTGCGCTGGGCACCGGGCCGGGTTCCGGCGGCCGCGCTTCGATGGCCAAGGTCATCATCGGCGGACAGATGCTGTGCCTGTTGTTGACGCTGCTGGTCACGCCCATCAGTTACTCCATTTTCGATGATTGGGGCGCCGGGAGATTCTTCCTTATGCGCCGTCGCGCGAACAAAAAGGGAGCGGTCTCCGCCAGCGCAGCGCCTGTTTCGGTGCCGGTAGCGGCGCGCTAGTCGTCTTTTATGCACTCGGAAATTATTTTTGACAATTGTTGCAGCCCTGCTCGGACATTTTTGTGGGGCAGGCGGTTCTGGTTTCTATTAGCTGCCGATGAAAACGGACAAATCGACTCTGGTTGAAGAACAGGAGCAGGTCTTTGGCGCGGTCGAAGCGACAAAATCAGGCGACCAGAAGACAAAACCGAAGGCGTTGTGGCTCCTCTGGGCGCCAACCCTTGCGCTCGGCGTCCTTTGGTATCTCGGGTTGAGCTACCTCGCCGACACGTTGACGCACGAGTCAACCGATGACGCGTTCATCGATGGCCATGTTGTTTCCATCGCTCCGAAAGTCTCCGGCCAGGTTTCGGCGGTTCACGTGACGGACAATCAACTCGTGAGAAAAGGTGACCTGCTCGTCGAGATCGATCCGCGTGACTACGAGATGCGAGTGTCCGCCTCGTTACCTCGGCGGCTACGAGAAGACCCGCTTCAAATACTCCAAACTCTTCGTCGCGATGACCTCCGGCCCTTCGTCGAAATTGAATACTTCAACCGAAACGCAGCCGTTGTAACCGACCTCCTTCAACGCGGCCGCGATCGGCTTGAAATCCACGTTGCCGAAGCCGGGGCCTTTCAGATTCCTGTCGTTGGCGTGGAAGTAGCCGAAGTGCGGCCACGAGTCGCGGATGATTTGCGGAATGGGCTTGGGTTCCGCGCACATCGCTTTAACGTCGAGAAGGATTTTGAAATGCGGCGAGTGGAACTGTTGCACAAACTGGATTGCTTCGGCAGCGGTGTTGATGAAATTGGTCTCCGCGGCTGACAACGGCTCGAAGCAAATTGTTATAGCTCGATTTTCGGCTTGCTTAACCGGTTCTCCAAACGCAGCCGCGGCCCAATCCCACGCTGCTTTGGGCGTGACGCCGTCCAGAATGTTTCGCTGTTTGGGCGAACCGAACACGATGATCTTGCCGCCGAGATCGCCGCAGAAATCGACCAGATCGCAGAGGTATTTCGACGTCTTCGCGCGAACCGCTGCGTCGGGATGGGTCAGGTGCAAGCCTTCCGTCTGCGCGAGCACCCAGTGAATGCCGGAGATGTCAATGCCGGCGCGCGTTGCCAGTTCGCGAATCTTTTGCCGTTCGCCTGCGGAAATGTCGGTGACGTATTTGGCGATGGTGAACGGGGCGATTTCGACAGCGTCGTAGCCGACCCTGGCGGAGCAGGAAAAAGCGTCTTCAATTTTCCATCCCTGAAAAATTTCGTTGCAGATAGCGAACTTCATTGCAGGCGTTGTAGTCGGAGCGCCGAACGCCGTCGAGTCCCGACTTCTAACTTGTAGCCACCGAGGTAACGAGGTGGAAAAATCCAGTCGCACAGGTTTCCGCCTCCTACTCCGAAAATGGGATTGGAGGAAACGCTCGCCCTCGCCCCAGCCCTCTCCCCCAGGAGAGGGGGAAGCACAGTTCCCCGGAATTTTCACGCCCTTTGGGTGTGGCATTGTTTCATGGAGACTCACGTCGGCGGCTACGTGGCGAAGGGCCGCGAGGACGTTCGCCCCAACGAATTTTGGTGAGAGAGAAAATTTTCACGCCAAATGCGTGAAAATCACGCGTGGAAGGAAAACTCGGCGTCCGGCTTAAAGGCTCGTTGAAAAACGCCTGATTTCGTAGCAGCCGACGTAAGGAGGCTCAATTTACTTTGGAAACCACGAATTATTTCAGAGCCTCCTGACGTCGGCTGCTACTTTTTGACGGCATGTGAAGGTTGAATCGTGGCGGCATTGCTTCTGCTAACCTGACCTGATCGATTCAGTTCTTTTGGGGAGCACACGCGCCCGCGCGTGTTCCGACCGGCGCCCCCGCCGGTCGGTGAACGGTCGGGATATTCGCGCGCTCCGAAGTGCCGGGCGGGGCGCCCGGCACGGCACCCGAGGCGGGTGCGCTCCCCGAATCCGACTGACTCGTTCCGACTCAGTGACCCGGATGGAGCGCAAATGATGACGCCATTTGATCTTCACCGCTTTACGAGCCTGGCGCCAGTTGAATTGTTGTTCGCGGCGCTGGCTGTTTCGGCGGTGGTATGGCCGGTGTTCTTCCGGCGCAGGCAATCGGCCGGTTCGCCGGTG
>QHNT01000419.1 GCA_003218515.1 Verrucomicrobiota bacterium
AAGACCCATCAATCCGCCGTAGACCAGGAGAGCGATGGCACTGATGCGAATTAGCCCACTGACCATTCGGCCATAGCCGTTGATCGCGACATCAAATACCCAGTTAAATCCTCGGAAGAAGGAGCCCAGCAGCTGATTCACCAGGCCGGCGACGAACCAGCCGACGGCCAACCCGGCGACGAAAACGGCTGCTCGTAGGCCCCAAAGCGCGGAGGCACTGACATGAGCCGTACTTTCTTCGGCACCATGCCCGCCAACCTCGATCCCGAGCGCGTGCCCGATCGGCGCCAAAAGGAAAAAGTAAGCCACCAGTCCGCCGATCAAGGCGATCCCCAGGCGCGGCAAGGCCTCCTGTTGCGTTTGCCCGTGTTCACCGTGGGCGTGTGGTTTCAACAGTAAGGCGGCCAACGCGGGACTAAGCGTCAACGAGTTGAAGGCGGAAATAATCGTCGAGGCGGCGATGGTGAGGGCGAATTGCTTGTAAAATTGGCCGCTGATACCGGCCATGAAAGCCGTCGGCACGAACACCGCGCACAACACGAGGGCGACGGCTATGACCGGGCCGCTGACTTCGTTCATCGCTTTCTTCGTGGCCTCGACCGGTTCGAGGCTAAGGGCGATGTTGCGCTCCACGTTCTCGACGACGACAATGGCATCATCCACCACGATGCCGATCGCGAGCACGAGGCCGAAGAGCGACAGGTTGTTCAGCGAGAAGCCAAACAACTTCATCACCGCGAACGTGCCGATGAGCGACACCGGCACGGCCAGCATCGGATTGATGGACGCGCGCCAGTTTTGCAGAAAAACGATGACCACCAAGACCACGAGCAGGACCGCCTCGAACAACGTATGCACGACCGCCACGATGGATTCGCGGGCGAACAACGTGGTGTCGTAAATCACGCGATAGTCAACGCCGGGCGGGAAGTTTTTCTTCAGTTCAGCGAGTTTCGTCCTCACCGCATCGGAAGTGTCGATGGCGTTCGATCCCGGCAATTGCCAAATAACAAGCGCCGCGGCGGCCTTGCCGCTGAGTTGCGAGGCAATTGAATAGTCACGAGCAGCCAGTTCCACACGTGCCACGTCGCGGATGCGTGTGACCTGGCCTTGCGACCCCTGCTTAATGATGATGTCGCCGAACTGCTGCTCATCGAGCAAACGGCCTTGCGTGCTGATCGTGAGCTGAAAATCCTGGCCGGAGGGGACGGGCGGCTGGCCAATCGTGCCGGCGGCAACCTGAAGGTTTTGCTCGCGGATGGCGCGCACGACATCACTGGCCGTCATGTTGCGCGACGCGAGTTTCTCCGGATCGAGCCAGACGCGCATCGAGTAATCACGCGCTCCCAGCATCGTCACATCGCCGACGCCGGGGATGCGCGCAAGCTGATCTTTCACTTGCAGAAAGGCGTAGTTGCCGAGGTAGAGTTCATCGCGCGATTCGTCCGGCGAAACAAGGTGCGCCACCATAGTCAAGTCGGTCGATCTCTTCGTCGTAGTCACCCCGATGCGGCGCACTTCTTCCGGCAACTTGGGCAGCGCGATGGACACACGGTTTTGCACGAGCACCTGCGCGATGTTGAGGTCCGTGCCGAGCTTGAACGTGATGGTCAGCGACATAACGCCGTCACTGGTCGAAGTGCTCGACATGTAAAGCATGTCCTCGACGCCGTTGACTTCCTGTTCGATGGGCGTGGCGACGGTTTCAGCGAGCACTTTCGGGTTCGCGCCTGGATACACGGCGCGCACGACGACGGTCGGCGGTGCGATTTCGGGATATTGCGCGATGGGCAGTTGGAACACCGCAATCCCGCCCACCAATACGATGACGATGGAAATGACCGCCGCGAAAATCGGCCGGCGAATGAAGAAGTGGGAAAAGTTCATTTCGTCTCCAGCGGCTTTGCCTCCACCACGACGCCCGGTCGTACGCGCAACAGTCCTTCCACGATGACCTGTTCGCTCGGCTTCAGCCCCTCCTTCACGACCCGCAGGCCGTCAATCATGGGGCCGATTTTCACCGGACGAAACTCCACTTTCTTCTCCACGTTGACGACATAGACAAATTTTTGCGCCTGGTCCGAACCCAGGGCGCGGTCGGGAAGCAGCAACGCCGGATATTTCCCGCTGCCGGGAATGCGAATCCGCGCGAACAATCCCGGACTCAAACTGTGGTCCGCATTGGTAAACACGCCACGCGCGCGAAGGGTGCCGGTGTTCGGATCGACCCGATTATCCACGAAGTCCATGTAGCCCTTGTGCGGAAAGCCCGTCTCGTCGGCCAATTCCATCTCCGCCGGGATTTCCTTGTCGCGCGCGCTCACGCGTGTGCCTTCCTTGCTGAGACGACGATATTTCAGGATCGCGCGCTCATCGGCGTCCCCATAGAGATACAACGGATCGAGCGACACAATGGTTGTGAGCAGCGTCGCGCCCGCGCCTGAGACACCGCCACTCACAAGATTGCCTTCCGTGACCAGCGCTCGGCTGATGCGCCCACCAATCGGCGCGTGAATCTCCGTGAATTCAAGATTGAGCCTGGCGGAGTCCATCGCCGCCCTGGCTGATTTCACGGCTGCCAGCGCCGACGTGTAGGTTTTAGTCTTTGTGTCGAAATCTTCCTTTGAGATGGCTTTCGTCGCGATCAGGTTCTTGGCGCGTTCCGCATCGCTCTTTGCCAGGTCCGCCTGGCTCTCCGCACGTTGATGCTCGGCGTCGGCCCGGTCGAATTCAGCCTGATATGGGCGTGGATCAATCGTGAACAGGAGATCGCCCTTCTTGATCTCCTTGCCCTCCTTGAAATGCACCTTGTCGAGATAACCGCTCACGCGTGCCCTCAGCTCGACGGTCTCAGGGGATTCGAGACGTCCGATATAATCGTCCCACTCGACGACCTCACGGGCGATAGGCTGGACGACCGAAACAACCGGCGGCGGAGAAGCGGTCTTTGAGGCGTGCTTTCCACAGCCTGCCACCAGCAGTCCGAACGTGAGCGCAGCAATCGCAAGTAATCTATTTGTCTTCATGGGGAGGTGTTTCATCGCGCTGGAATCGAATCTCAATCATTCGCTGGCTGATTCAGCAGATCAATCATCGCCCGGCGTATCGGCTGGCGCAGATTGTTCTGAGTTGGAATGAGTTTGGTTTTCATATCGGCATCACGGTGTCTCAGCGCGGTGGTTCGGAACGGGTTCGGCAAGCCATGCGTCGGCGGGAATCAACCGGAAGCACGTCCGGCGTTGTTTTGTGTTTTCGATTGAAGCCGCTTTTGATGCCAATCGTTGATCTCCCGTTCTACTCGAAGCCAGTCGGCCAAATCACTCCCGTGTTCACGACCTCGATGCTGCCAAAGTTCGTGGGCTCTGTGGGCGATTTGTTCTTCCAAGCTTATGTTTTCGTTGACCTGAAGTACGGGTAAGGCGGCTTTGTGAGTTGTCTTGTTTTTCATATCGTGAATCCTCATCAAAATGCAAAGCAGTCGCAGCCAGTGCCGAAGAAACCTGCGTAGCGGTTGTGGGCGGCCTTGATGTCAGCGAGAAGTTGGTGCGCAGCATGGACGCAACCGTGGCGGTGACAGTCGGCGCTATGCGCATGTGCCAGCGGAACACCGGCTTGCGCGGCCTTGCGCGCGTCCA
>QHNT01000420.1 GCA_003218515.1 Verrucomicrobiota bacterium
AGTCCGCTGGCGCAAAATTTGCAGCCGTAAGCGCAGCCGACTTGCGTCGAAACGCAAAGGGTGCGCCGGTCGCTGGCATCGCCGTAGAGCGCGGGAGTGGCGGGAATCAACACGCTCTCGACGAGCGAGTGGTCATCCAGTCGCCACAGAAATTTTTGCGTCGTATCGCGCGCTCCCTGTTTGCAAACCAACTCCAAAGAGTGAAGCGAGTAATATTCGCTGAGTTTTTCCCGCAAATGCCTCGGCAGATTGGTCATCGCCTCCCAGCTCGTGACGTGCTGGACGTAGAGCCAGTGCAGCAACTGGTCAACGCGATACGGCGGCACAGCCCACTCTGCGAAGCGGGCATCGAGTTCATCTTTCGTCTGCGATTTAATGTCGGGCGACACGGAAGCTTTTGACTCAATCTTTCTCTTAATCCTTCTCGTTCTCGCTCGCGGACAGAGGATCAAGAGTAAGATTACGATTACAATTACGAGGAAGCGGCTATTTCGCGAGGTAACACCTCCGCGTGTATTCCTGGACCATGCGCCAGGTGTTGAATTGGGGCACCAGCGTTGCCATCGCGCGGCGGATTTTTTGGATCCACTGGCGCGGGATGCCATTGGCGTCCCGATTGAAAAAGCACGGAATAATTTCCTCGGTCAACGTCTTGTAAAGATTTTCACTGTCGCAACGGTCCTGCTCCTCGATGGAGTCGGGATGTGAGTCGTCGCCGATGGCGAAGCCGTTCGTGCCGTCGTAGCCCTCTCGCCACCAGCCGTCGAGGATGCTGAAGTTGAGGCAACCGTGACAATTGGCCTTCATGCCGCTGGTCCCGGAAGCTTCCAGCGGCCGGCGCGGGTTGTTCAGCCAGACATCGCAGCCGGAAACCATCTGCCGTCCGACGTGCACATCGTAGTTTTCGATGAAGACCAGATACCCTTTTAGCTCGCTGTATTTGCTCAGGTGGATGATGTGTTGGATGAAACGCTTCCCTTCGTCGTCACGCGGATGCGCTTTGCCTGCGAAAACGAATTGAATCGGGCGCTGTTTGTCGCGCACAAGTTTCAGGACGTTATCGAACTGCTGGAAAATCAACGGCGCGCGTTTGTAGGTCGCGAAACGGCGGGCGAACCCAATGGTCAAGGCGTCGGGATTCAGCAGTTGATCAAAGGCAATGAAGTCGTCTTGCGACAACCGCAGGCCCTGAATGAGCAGACGCCGGCGCGTAAATTCAATCAACTCGCGGCGCAGGTTGTAACGCAACGCCCAAATCTCTTCGTCGGCGATGAATTCGGGATCGGTCAGTCGTTGCCAGAAGTCCGGCGCGTTAACGCTGCTCTCCCAGCTCGGCCCGAGTTTGCGCCGCCAGAAACGCCGCACCGGACCTTTCATCCAGCCCAACAAATGCACACCGTTCGTGATGTGGCCAATCGGGACTTCGTCCGGCGATTTGTCCGGATAGAGACCATGCCACATTTGACGACTGACCTGACCGTGCAGTTCGCTCACTCCGTTGGCCGCGCGCGAAACGCGCAGTGCCAGTACCGTCATGCAGAACGGTTCGTTGGCGTCTTCGCGATGAACCCGGCCCAGAGCCATCAAGTCGTTGAGCGAAACCTTAAGTTGCGATTGAAATCTGTTCAGCGCGTAATTGACCAAATCGCGGCTGAACCGATCGTGCCCTGCTTCCACCGGCGTGTGTGTGGTGAAAATGCACTCCGCCTTCGTTCGCGCCAATGCATCTCTGAACGGCATGCCTTCGGCCAGTTTTTCGCGAACCAGTTCCAGCGTCAAAAAGGCCGCGTGCCCTTCGTTCATGTGAAACACCAGAGGCTGAACCCCGAGTGCGCGCAGCAAACGAACGCCGCCGACGCCGAGCAAAACTTCCTGCATGATCCGCGTCGTGCTGTCACCACCATAAACGCGCAGCGTCAAATCGCGATAATGCTGTTCATTTTCCGGCCGGTTCGTGTCGAGCAGATAAACCGCGCAGCGCCCCACGTTGACGCGCCACGCCTGGAAATAGACTTCATTCATGGCTATCTCGATCGTGCAGACCAGCGGCTCGCTCTTC
The DNA here is from genome assembly GCA_003218515.1 of Verrucomicrobiota bacterium. Lineage (GTDB taxonomy): Bacteria > Verrucomicrobiota > Verrucomicrobiia > Limisphaerales > AV2 > AV2. Next base: position 2,060 of record QHNT01000420.1, read on the forward strand.
GCGTCCAGCACCGGTTCAATCGGCAGATTCCTGGGATTCAGCCGTGTGTAATACTCGGACTGCCAGTTATCCTGGTTGACCGTCTGCTGAAAATAACCTTCGCGATAAAACAAAGTGACGCCGACGAAACCGAGGCCGAGGTCGCTGGCCGATTTGGCGTGGTCGCCGGCGAGAATGCCCAAACCCCCGGCAGAAATCGGCAAGGTTTCATGAAATCCAAACTCAGCGGAGAAGTAAGCGCACGCGCAATTCGTAGTCCGAAACTTCATGTAGCACGGCGACGGCGTTGTGATACAGGTTTTGCCAGCCGCGGGGGGAAAGTTGTTGAAAAACTTCCTGTGCTTCCTGGTTCCACGTCCACCAAAGATTGCGGGCCAATTGATTCAGCCCGACAGTCAATTCCGTGATTTCATCGGTCGAAAAGGGCGGCTTGTTCATAATTCAAAGCAAAACTCTCTACTGTGCCCGACAACGAAACGCTAGTCAGCCGCGCCGCCAATCGCAAATAAAAACCAAAGAACGAGCACGGCGCCATGACGCTGCACCGTTGATTTTCGGACTCTCCGTCCGGATTTGTTCTCCAGCATCTTCTGAAAACGGAGACTGCTGGCCTAAGGCAAAGGGGCGCTGTTTGCGGGTCCGCCGCGATCAAGCTTTCGATAAATTTGCAACAGGTCGCGAATAGACGAAGCGGCGTCAGGGCTTCGACCCGGCGTCAACCTCGCGAGCAATCGGGCGGCTTGCTCCCCTACCTTGCCCTCGCCGTAAAAGCGCTCACGCGCATGGTGAATGGATTTCATCGCCCGAAAACCGTCGAACCAACGAAAGAAACGCTTGCGAAACGCCGCTTCGCTCGAGGTGTTTTCGCAAATCTTGTACAGCGCCTCGGCGAATCGCTGTTCGGCGAAAAAATCGCGCATGGACACGGGCAATCCTTCCAGCTTCTCCCCAGCACGCACCTTTTCGCGCTGATAGATCTCCGCCACGCGTTCGAAGCAGCATTGGAGGTCCAGAAAAGCTTCCAGCGGATACGTTTTGATCTCCTGTCCCTCCAGAAAACTGCGCACTGCCTTGCCTGTCCCAAACGGAACTCGGTCCGAGGGACGAGCTGAAGGAATAACCGTGGTCCCGGTCAAGTCGGTGAAGCCGCCGAGCGGGATGACTTTGTGCAGGAAATAAAAATCCTCGCCGGCCTTCCGTTTGTTCATACCGCCTTGTTTGCGGTACGAGTCGGCGCGCACAGCCATGCAGGAACCAATCGTGTGATACGCGTGCGGAAAGCCAGCGTATCGCAAAGCCTGAACGTAGTAACGCAGGTGCAATTCGTAAGCACCGACTGCTTCGTAAATCTGCGGCGACAACGTTCCGCTCAGGGGATGCTCGAAGTAAATGCTGCAACCGGGACTTTGAGGATTTTGCTGAAAGTGCTGCTCGATAGTTGTCAGATAATTGCGCTCGCATCCGCAGTCCGCGTCGTAGCCCACTATGACTCCTTCCAGCCGCGCAACGTCATCAAATCGTCGCAATGCTTCGTCCATCCCGATTTTCCGCGCCAACCCGACGCCGGCATGTTTCGGCGGCAGTTCAGGAAAGTGCAGCAGGCGGACCGCCAGCCGCGGGTCCCAATGCTCCGCAATCCATTCAGTGGCCGTCTTCAAAGTCGCCTGATTCTGTGAACGGATTTCTTCGGAACAATCGGCCGGCGAGTTGACGACGACAATCACCTCTGCGGCGCAACCAGACCGTTCGCAAAGCCAGAGTGATTCCAGACTGCGGATCAGATCAGGCTCATTGAAACACGGAATGACAACAACAATCCCCAGGTCTGGCCTCGGCGGCGTTGCAATCTGCCGCTCACAAAAACCGAAGCGACGAAAGTAATAGTCCGTTTCCGGGGTTGGCATGTCCAATTTTTCCACGCTTCCGCCAGCGCCGGTCAGACAGTGCCCAACCAGTCGGCAAAATTCAACAAGCTCCCTCCTTTGCCCGCTCGAGTCTTCTTAACTCCCCGCAGCGGCGTGCTCGAAGAAGCGCGCCGGCTTCGACCGCTTCGGCGGTTTCGACTCCTCCACTTGCCGCTCGTCACACGTCACTCGTCGGCTTTGCCCTTCCGCTTTCCATCGCTGCTGCTAGAATGCAAGCGATTCTATGAAATATTCGCTCGAACCCGCCGTGGCCACCCGTCCTGAGTGGGTGACGACCGTCGTGTCGAATTTTCCCGCCTTCCTGCAGGACCACGCTGACTGCGAGCGGAAAGCGTCCGCGATGGCGATGAGTTTCGTCGCCAAGTATCCCGACCGCGTCGAAATCATCCCCGAGCTCATCGAGACCGCCATTGAGGAGCTGGACCATTTTCAGCAGGTCTATGCGCACATGGTAAAACGTGGCGTGCGTTTGGCCAAAGAAATCACCGAGGACCCGTACATCAAGGCGCTGCTCGACCTTTGCCGCACTGATCCGCTCAATCGTTTCCTCGACCGTCTGCTGCTCGCGTCCATCATCGAATGTCGCGGCGCGGAACGTTTTCGTCTCATCGCTGACGCCATTCAGAACGACGCCGAACTGAAGCAGTTCTACCACCGGCTCTGGACGTCCGAAGCCAAGCACGGCAACATCTTCGTCAAAATGGCCATGAACTATTTCGACGAAAAGAAAGTTTACTCACGCCTGAGAGAACTGAACGAAGCCGAAGGAAGGATAATTCAATCGCTCGCATTACGAGCGGCGCTTCACTAGCGCGGCAGTGGACGTGGTTAGCGGCGAAGCGGCGGGCCTCCGGCCTGCCGTAGAGCCGGGCAGCCTGCCCCGGCGGAACGAGCTTACGCATACGCCAAATCGTCCGGCTATTTGCGGATCGCTGAAAAACCAGGCGTTTTTGCCGGGCGGCAAGATGCCGGCCTCTACGGCAGCCATGATGGCTCGCCGCTACGCTAAACACATACGCAAACAAGGCCGGGCGACGTTCCCTACTCTATAAATCAAGCTCCTTCGCCACGACTCGCGCCAGTTGCACGGCGCGCGGCGTGTCCGAATGGATGCAGAGGCTTTGCGGGCGCAGGGCAATGCGTTTTCCAGATTCGGCAGTTACGTCGCCCTTTTCCAGAAGCTGGCGAATGCGCGCAACGACGACGCTTGTCCCGGTCAGCAGCGCGTTCGGTTCATTCCGGGAAACGAGCGTTCCATCATCGCGATAGTTGCGGTCAACGAACGCCTCTTCCCACGCGATCAACCCACTTCGACGCGCGATGCGCGCGACTCGTCCGCCAGCTCGCGCGTAGATTTTGGCGCGTGGCCAGAAACGTTTGACGACGGCGACGTAGCGTTTGGCCAATGCGTCTTCCTCTTCACCGGCGTGATAAAGCGCGCCGTGCAGCTTGATGTGGTGGAGCCGGACCCCATTCGCCTGCGCGATCAATTCCAAGGCGCCGACCTGGTGCAGGAGAAGAGACTCCATCTCATCCGGCGTAAGGTCGATGTGACCGCGTCCGAAATCGCGACGGCTCCATGGTCCAGGATGCGCGCCCAACCGCACACCCTGTTGCTTCGCCAGACGAACACATGACTCCATCGCTGTGAAATCGCCCGCGTGCCCACCGCAAGCGACGTTGGCTGAAGAAATCCAGCGCATCAGCGCTCGGGTCCGCCTCAACGGTTCGCCTTCACCCAAATCACAATTGAGGTCGAATTTCATGCGTAGCGCAGGCGTCCAGCCAGTTGTGTTCGGCATGAAAACCCTGAGGGCGTTTTTGCCTCTCTCCCCGCGAGGAACGAGCGGGGAGAGAGCCG
>QHNT01000421.1 GCA_003218515.1 Verrucomicrobiota bacterium
CGGCCGCGCGGGCTTCCTCAATCAATTTGTTGGCCTGAAGGTTGGTCTGATTCAGGACTTCTTGGCGGGCGGCTTCCGTCCGGGCCAGTTCGGCTTTGATTTTTTCCGCGTTGGCGAGGCTGTCAGCGATTCGCTGCCTGCGCTCTTCGAGCACTTTCAAAATGGGTTTGTAGGCGAATTTGTAGAGCAGGCCGGCGACGACGAGGAAGCTGATGATTTGGGCAATGAAGTGCGGCCAATCGACACCAAGGTGGCCCAAATCGTCGCCAATGTTTGCGAAAAAAAAGAGGTGGTTCATATCGGCTGTATTCGATGAGGGCGGGGCCGCAAGCGGCCCCGCTCCAGGTTATCTGCCAAACTTCTCGAGGAAGATGGCATAAAAGACGATGGCTTCTGCAAACGCAATCGTGATGAGGGACTGGACCAAGACCTTGGTCGAAGCACCAGGATTGCGTCCCACTGCCTCGGCGCCCTTCATCCCGATGAAGCCCACTCCGATAGCTGCTCCGAGTGCGGCCAGACCGACGTGCAGGCTGCCGCTCATCTCTGCCAACATTGGCGTCAACATAGTTTTCCTTTCTTTGCTTTCTCAGCGGCTCCCGCGATTGAACACGGTCAAACCGCCGAAATTCCATAATCTATTGATGCGCCCTTTCGTGTCCTTCTTCATGCTGGCAAATCAACAGCGTGAAAACGGCTGTCAAGAGCATGAACACGAGCGCTTGAATCAAGCCAACTAAAAGTTCCATGAAATAAACAGGGATCGGGAGGACACAGCTAGCGATCGCCCGTGCCCAGGCCGGCTCATTGATCAGATTCGCCATTGCGTCCAGCATGTTTTCACCGGCAAAAATGTTGCCGTAAAGACGGAAGCTGAGTGAAATCGGACGGAACAAAATCGAAATCACTTCCAAGAAACCGACGAGAAGAAAAATAAAGGTTAGCAGCAGTTTGAGCGCACCGGTTGATTCCCCCTTCGGCCCGAACAAATGGAGAAAGAAACCTTTCACGCCGTTGGCTTGGAGCGCCCAGACCGTCCAGAAGAAAAAAAACGTCATCGCCATCGCGGCGGTCATGTTGAGGTCGGCATTGCCGCCGCGCAAAAGCGGGCGGGTAACTTCAAATCCGTGTTCGCCCTGCACGCCCCAGCCAACGGTGCCAAAGCCGGGCACCAGACCCGACCAATTCGTGAACAGGATGAGAATGAAAATCGTGGCGAAGAACCAGAAGGTTTTCTTTACAAGATCATGGCCGATGATGCCTTCCAGGAAATCGTAAAGACCCTCCACCAGCCATTCCCAGAAATTCTGCGCGCCGGACGGGATGTCCTGCATGTTTCGAGTGGCAAATCGCGCGAATAAGATCAGCGCCAAGGCGACCACCCAGGTAACCAGCATGGAGTTGGTGACGAAGCCCTCCTGGTGGCCCAGGGCCTGAGCCTTCTGTGGAATGCCGTGCTCGGCGTGCGCCGCGTGGCTGGTTTGGCCTGCGACACTTTCGACCGCGGCCTTCGTGGCGTCGGTCTGCTCGGGCTGTTCCGCAGCCGGCAAAAACGCCGGTACGGCGAGGAACATCAGCGCGGCTAGAACTGATCTCATGGTCGACATTGGGCCTGCTGCGTTTTGGGGACACCCCCAAATCAACAGTTATGGCGAAAGCGCGGGGAAAATTGCCGCATCGTGAAAAGTTTCACAAGCGTAAAAAGGTGGTAGTGGTAAAGAAGTGTGTTGCTGACCGAAAGTCTCATTGAACAATTGGCGCATTCTGGCTCGAATTTTGTTTGACGGCTGCTGTGCGTCCATAGATTGCCGTTCCGATTATTCCACCGATTGCTGCGATAAGCAAAAACACGCCAATGCCTGAAGCTCCATTTTTGACTAGCCATGCACCACTGATCAGCGTAGCGAGCACAATGAGCGTTCCGCAGATTGTTCCGGCAATTCGCCAGTAGAAATAATTGCGATTCGATTGCTTATTCAAATCATGGTCGTTGTGCTGTTGTTGTTTCAGCCATGCGTGTCGCTCCGTTTGTTCCCTCTCGAAAGCAGCTAGAATAGCTGCCTGCGCTTCAGGAGGAAACGCTTTGAACTTATCAGCGGAAGGAAGCTCTACTTGGCTCGAAGGAAAAAGAATATTGACCTGTGTGTAGTGACCTTCAACGCGCTTCGGGTTAGGTCCCGACCTTTCGGGCGAATTTTCCAAGCTACATCCTTAATTCAAGCTGCTTGGCGTGCTCAACTCTTTTGATGGAACGATCAAGGTCACCTGCGATGTGGGAGAAATCGAAACCAATTGCCTGATTTGCGTTTTCGGGGGGTATCGTAATTCGCAAAGGTGGTGCAGGAAAGTTACCAGATGGTGCCCAAATGACGGAACCGAAACCTATGAACATTTGGATAATCGCATCTCGCATGAATGGAGTGTTTATACAACCGTAATCCCGTCAAGTCAACAATTCCTCAATCGTCCAGGTGTGATCAGTCAGACCTGCTTGTATTGCTGGCGTCTGACTGTGCGAGCCGTGAACACGGCAAAAATTGTAATGGGCAACGAACAGTGCCACGGCATGTTTGAGGTTGTCCAGCTTCTTCGAGAAACCAAGCGTTAGCCGCGTGAATCTGCGGGTGAACAATCGGACGTTTAGATTCGTTCGCTCAACGTGCGAGGTGCAAATCTCAGAATCAGTGGGATGGGCGCATTTTTCCTCACGGCTCACACCGTGGGCTACGTTCTTCCGCCACACCGTGGCTGACAGCTTGTGCACCCATTGCCAAAATCTGACTTGCGCCCCGCTACTGCCATTCGCATACGCCCGCGCTTGCGCTGATGCCGGTTTTTGTGGTTAATTGGCGCAACATGGCCACGCCATCATCTCCCGGTCAAAGCGCTGAGGATTACCTGGAACGCATCCATGAGCTGATCGAGGAGAAGGGTTACGCCCGCGTCGTGGACATCGCATCGTCCTTGCAGGTCAAACAGGCGTCGGTCACCAGCATGGTGCAGAAGCTGGGCGAGTTGGGTTACCTGAATTACGAGAAATACCGCGGCCTGGTGCTGACGGAAAAGGGCAAGCAGGTCGCCACCAACATTCAGAAGCGCCACGAAACGCTCTCCCGTTTTTTCTCGCTGTTTGGCCTCGATCGCGAGACCCAGAAGGAGGACATCGAAGGCATCGAACATCATCTCAGCCCGGAAACGGTGGAGGTCCTCGCCGACCTCGCCCGGT
>QHNT01000337.1 GCA_003218515.1 Verrucomicrobiota bacterium
AGGCCATTCTCGGCTCGCTGATTCTCGTGCTGGCGTTGAGTGGATTGGTCCCGGGTCTGCTGGTTCTCGCGTTCAATGTTTTCGTTGGCAAGCCGCTTTGGGGAATTCGCCTGGACTCGCCTGAATTTGGCATTTTCAGTCCGATCAAGACGGCTGAATTTGCAAACGACGCGGCGTTCAGGACCAATCCGAAACTCTTCTGGATGTCGCTTGGCCTTGTTCACGCGCTCTGCTGGTGGTTCCTGATCGGATCGGTTCTGGCGGTGCGTCTCGTCTGGCGCCAAGAGCCGGTGGAACGCCGCGAATCAAGGTCTTGGCTGCCGCGATTGGGCCGAACGCGCCGTTGGCAGCGACGGCTCCGGAACCGGCTCGCGACCAATCCGATCTACGCGCTCGCCAGCCGGCATCGCTGGCCGCACTGGGTATTCTGGGCGCTGGTCGGCGTTGTCACCATCAACATCTACTGGCTGACGATTGGCGCGCGACGCAACCCCGGCATTTACCAGTTTCATCTGTATTTCAGCAGCGCGATGTATTTCATCAACCGCGTCTGGATCGCCGCGATGGCGTGCAGTTTCTTCCTCGAAGCCCGCCGCAACGGCGCGCTGGAACTGATCCTCACGACGCCGATGGATGTCCGGACCCTCCGACGCGGACGCCGAAGGGCGCTGATTCGACTGTTCTTCTGGCCGGTGCTGGCGATTGCGGTCTTGCACTGGTTATATCTTTATTACTCCTGGCAACCGTACGTGAAACAGCAAAACAGCCAGCTCGTCTTTCGCTGGCACGCGACGCTGGCGGGCGGGAGTCTGGCCAGCTTCCTGACGGATGTGCTGGCCTTGAGCGCGGTGGGCGGCTGGCTCAGCCTCTCCTCGAGAAGAACCCCGTTCGTCATTCTGGAAACGTTTGTCCTCGTAACCCTGGCGCCCTGGGTGGCGCTGCATTTGTTGGGCGGGTCGCGTCTGTTGCAAACCAGGTTTCCCAATGCAATTTACATCGTTCAGCCGTCGGCGTGGGTTGCCAAGAACCTGCTGTTTTTTGGATGGGCCACCTGGAAATCGCGCAGACACTTTCGCGCCGCGGCGGCGCAGACCTACCGGTTGAAATGCGCGAACGTCGAACCCGCTCCCGGCGCGCAGCGACAAATTTTATGACGAGGAAATGACTTGCGCCACGGCCGGGTTTGGGTATTAGTATCGTGATCCACGAACCATGAAAGCCAGTTCTATACTTCCACCCAGACGCCACGCGGCATTTACCCTCATCGAGTTGCTGGTCGTCATCGCGATCATCGCCATCCTGGCCGCTTTGCTCCTGCCCGCTCTCGCGCGGGCCAAGCAGAAGGCCATGGCCATCAAGTGCGTTTCCAATCAAAAGCAAATCGGTATAGCGTTCTTCATGTACACGGACGATAACCTCGAGAATTACCCGGCGACTCGCGATTGGGCCTCCACGGGCGGCAAGGACGGCACGTACGATGTGTTCACCGCCGCCACCAACCGGCCATTGAACTTTTATATCAGCCGGGCGTACGAGACCTTCCGATGCCCCTCGGACAGAGGCGATTTCTGGTCGCTGGCCAACCGTGGGGTCAACTGCACCAACTGCTATAATCAATACGGCAACAGTTATTTGACCGAGTGGTCTTTTGATTATTACAAGGTGAAAAAAGTATGCGGCGTGGCCGGAGACAAATCAAACCTCTCGATTAAACAGTCGGAGGTCTCCTTGAGGCCTTCTACGAAAATCATTCAGGGCGACTGGATCTGGCATGCCAACCGGGATGTAAACAACCCGCGCCATATCTGGCACAATTACAAGGGCAAGAACAGGATGGTCATGCTTTTCGGAGACACCCATGCCGAGTTTTACAAATTTCTAACGACCAAGGAGATGGATAAGCTTGCCGGAGACAAGCCGGATCGAGATTGGAAATGGTGGTGAGCGTGACTCGCTTCAGAGCTTATCCTTCAACCGGAGGCCAAACAACATACCAGCCGCAATAGTGGAGGCAGACAGCAAAGTTCCTCCCTGTCCCGACGTCTCCGCACTACTGGTTGCCAAAAGTAATAATTTCCAATCAGTGTCGTGTGCTGGAACTCCCCTCACCCGGCTAAAGCCACCCTCTCCCCTCATCCGATGAAGGGAGAGGGGAGCTGTTGGTCATTCGAGAATCGGTTTCAGTTCGGAAATTTCTTTTTGGCAATTGGTCTAATTTCGTTTCGGCACTACCCCGTAGTGAAAGAAATACTGATCGTTCTTTGCCTCTTTCGCCAGCGCCTCCGCCTCCTCACCTCGGCGGCTACCGGTCAAAGCCCCGAATCACTTCGGCTTCAACCCGTATCTTTCGAGCATCAGTCTGTTCGAGTCACCCTTTGGGCCTTTCGCTTCCGCCTCAGCCGCTTCTTGTGCCGTTGCCGGCATCGGCCAGACCATGTCGCGCCCGTTGATCAGGTTGGGTCGGCCCTGCTTGTCTTTTGGGATTGTCGCATCGCCGCCATCATCGTTGCCGTCCTCGTTGACGGAATAGAGAACAAAGCCACTGTCCGCATTGGGGCGATAGCGAAGCTCCCGGCCGTCCATGAAATCCTTCGGTGTTTGCGAAAGATATTCCGGGACCATCGACTTCAGATCGGGCGGCAGTCTGCCTTGGCGGAGTTGAAAACGTTTCAAGGCAATCGCCGCGACGACAAGATCGCGCTGAGTCTCGATGCGCGCTGCTTTGGCAGACACCCTTTCCAACGCCGGCCCCAGTAGTCTCGATAACCAATACCTGGGGGAACCGGAATCGTCATGCTCCCAGATGCGCTGATATTCTTTGGCGCCCCAGGCTTGCGCGGAGATGAAGGATTGGGCGCGGCGCGCTCGGCGCGGGACTTCCAGCATGAGTTGGAGCGTCTGCACGTATCGTAACTCGTCGTCGTAGAACCAAAGCCGCAGCCAGGCGGTTTCGCCGGCGAATGAACTCAGCGACGACAGGTGTTCCTTGGACCATTCCAGCGCGAAGTCGGGCACTTCGGCGATGCTGGCGGGCGTCGCCGGCCCCGGCGAACCACTGCCGCCGCGCAGAAAGTTTCCGTTGAAAAATTGTCTGCGTTCGGCATCTGAATTTCGCAAACGATCGAACGCTTCAATGCCCATCGCACGTTCCATTTCCAAAGCGTGTTCCATGGGCTGCAGAAATTCCAGTGACTCCCAGTTTTTCTGCAACTCGGCCAGTTGCGCGTCGGTCCACCCGTCGGCCTGCAACGATTCCCAGGCGGGCGAGATCGCGATGGCAGTGATGGCCATCCGCACGAGTTGAGAGATAATCAGCCTCTCGTCACGGAAGGCGTTGGCCAATGAAAGCAAGGTGTTCAAATTGGCCGCTGCTTCGTTCAGCCGCCCCGCGTGCAAATCGTTCTCCGTCGCCGCCGACAGCCATTGGGCGAGACTTTTAAGCTTTGCCAAATGCGGCAACAGGAGGTTGAAGCCCATTTTATAGTTCAGGTTCATGTCGAACCGCGGACTTTTGAGCGCCTCGCGGATTTGTTCCAGCGCCGCGCCATTCATGTTCACGTCTTCCGCCAATTCGTCCCAGGTGTTGGTTTTCTTGTCGTCGCGGATCCCGGATTGCCTCCATCCGACGCTTGCCTTGCCCGGCGAAACAAACCACATCGACTTGGGCAAATTATTCGGCACAACCGATCCTTGCCGAAGCTGCCAGGCGGCCTGCATCAAATCGTTGGCGCCGCGCCGCGCCTCAGGCGAAGATGGCGGTATCAGTTCTTCCACTGTCAGTTTTTCGCCTTGGGCAACCAGCTCGGCTTTGCGGGCCGCCAATGCCTGCCTGGCTCGAAAGTTGTGGAGGACGATGAGCAACGCTGCCAGTCCAGCCAAAGCAAGGACGGAAAGCAAGATGCGGCGTTTCAGCCTCGTCATAACGGTTGATTGGACAACGAAGCATGCTGAGCCTCACTCTCGAATAGGGCAATACTGGATTTGATCCGGCGCGGACGCGTGGCAACGATCACGCCTTCAAAAAATAATTCCGCTGTTTTTCGCTGATGGGCCGGCCGAGTTTTTCGAGCACCTGAAGCATGTCCTCCCAAACCTTGCGCTTCTCACTGAGCGCCTCGTTCCGCAGCAGATAAGCCGGGTGATACGTGGGCATGACCGGAACGCCCCGAAACTCATGCCAATGGCCGCGCAGTTTGGTGATGCCGCCGGTCTTGCCGAGCAATCCTTCCACCGCCGTGGCGCCGAGCGCCACGATCACCTTTGGCTCAATGATATCCAGTTGCGCCAACAGATACGGCATACAGGTCTGCATCTCCTCCGGCGCCGGCTTGCGGTTGCCCACCGTTTGCCCGGGCGTATCCGGTCGGCACTTCAAAATGTTGGCGATGTAAACTGTGTCGCGCGTGAAGCCCATCGTCTGAATGATCCGGGTAAGAAGCTGGCCGGCCTTGCCGACGAACGGTTCGCCCTGCTCGTCTTCGTCCGCTCCCGGCGCCTCGCCCACGAACATCAGCGGCGAATCAACGTCGCCGACGCCGAACACCACGTTCTTCCGCGACGCCGCGAGGTGCGGGCATTTCCGACAGACCATTGCGCGCGCGCGCAACTCCGCCATCGCAGCTTCTTTGGTTTCTCGGCCGGCTGGCGCAGCGGCGGAGGACGCCGAAAGCGCCGGGTCGGGATGTTGCGTCGAAGCCAACGGCGAAACTGGAGAGGCGGCCATGTTCGACTGTGGCTGCACGACGGGCGACTGAGACGCAGGCTTGGTTTGCGGCGGGGGCGATGAAGGGCGGCCGGGAACGGCCGGCTCTACAGCGGCCGGTTGCGCGGGCGAAGGGCCAAGCGCAGCCAAAGTTTCCGGCGACAGCGAGACGAATTTGACACCCTGCGCCTTCAGTTCCTCCAGGTGTCCAATCGCAGCGTCGAGGAGTTGTTGGTAGCCGACAGACATCGCCGCCATCGTAATCGCATCCTGGGGGAGCGCACGGAAAAACTATGCACAATGGCATCCGGGCTTGGTGAACAAGTCAGGCTTGCTTCGCCGGCGAGCCGCGCGATTTTAACCGGGTCAGAAATTTTCCCCAAAGGATTGCCAGGGCGCGTCGGAACGCTACACTCCACCGAATGACGCGGCATTGCTGGAAATGCGGATGGGAATGGACGCTGTCCGGGCAACCGGGGCGGAGTGAGAGTTGTCCGCAGTGCAGGTCCGACCTGCGGGTTTGCCTGAATTGCCTGAGCTACGACGCGCGCGCGGCGCACCAATGCCGGGACCGTCGCGCGGAACCGGTTTTCGAAAAACACGTTGGCAACTTTTGCGAATACTTCGAGTTTATCCGCCGCGTGTTTGTTCCGCCCGCGGAGGAAAAGTCTCGCGCGCCCGCGGCACGCGAGCAGTTGAAGAAATTGCTGGGTGACTGACCGCGCGCTCGCTTTGCCGGGCGGGACGCCTCAGTGCGTCGAGAAGCGCGCGACGATCGATCGGGATTTCCGCTTGTCAGCCTGAATTACGACACCTAAATTTTGATCGTGCTGAAAAAGAAACCGTTGTCCAACGAAGATTTCCTGCGACATGTGCGCGATTACCTGCCTATGGACGCGTCGGTCTGGAACACTGATGAGAAGGGGAAACCATGTTCCTGCGCCATGTCCACGGGCATGGTTGAGCATCACTTTTACCGGTTTGACGCGGAGGCGATGCTGGCAGCAAGTCACGCCATTGAAGAGGTGGCGCTGGAGGAGGCGAACGGATTTTTGCTGGCGACGATGCAGGAGTTCAAGTATTTCGAGCCGCATCGCGAGCGTTACTGGCAACTCGCCGCGACGCTGAGGGACACGCGCGTCATCGCCAAAGGGAAGAGACCGCCACGCCACGGTCATTTGAAATTCGTCGCCACAAATCACAAGGCGCTGGCGCCTTTCTGGACCGTGCTTTATCGAGGACACCATTGCCAGGCGCTCTTGATCGGCCGACAGGCTGATGGGGCGAAAACATTTGAACACAAACGGTTCGACGGTTTTTACACCTTCAACCCGGGCCTGATTGCGCGTGTGCGGCGGGACATCGAGGAGGTGCTGGCGGGTGGCGCTTGGTGGATGAAGGAGTTTGAACGCCTGCTCGCCATCGATCGGACAGCCAAGCGGCTCGACGCCGAGTTCACGCGCGGGCACAAAGCGGTCGAAAGCGCGCTGCGCAAGTTGCAGATTGCCGGCAACCGTTACGAGGCGCGGCGTTTCGCCGCCGATTTGGAAAAGTCGCTTCATCGCCTCAAGCTTTTGACCGGCCAACTGCCGAACCTGGTGAGCGCCGCTCATTCCCGCCTGGCCGCATGATTGAGCTGGTTCAGTTTCCCTGGAGTCCGTTTTGCATCGTGCAACGCCGCATCCTGGAATACGCCGGCGCAAAATTCAACATCATCAACGTCCCCAACACGGAGCGCTCGCTGGTTTGGAAGCTGACCAAGGGCCGTTATTACAGCGTGCCGATCATCAAAGACGGCAAAACCGTCGTGTTTGAAACCGACGACAACTCTCAAGTGATCGGGAAGTATCTGGATGATAAATTTCAGCTCGGCCTGTTCCCGCGCGAGGGTGAAGGCGTGCAGAGCATCCTCTGGCGCTGCATTGAAAGCGAAGTGGAAGGCTGCGGTTTCAAACTCAACGATGTTTACTGGCAGGAGTTCGTGCCCAAATCGGAATGGTGGGCCTTCGTGCGGCACAAGGAACGCAAGTTCGGCCGCCATTGCCTGGAGCAGTGGCAGAACCAGCAGGCGCAGTTGCTGGAAGGTTTCGCGCAAAGCCTTTTGCCGTTCGACGAGATGCTGCTGGACCATTCGTTCCTGCTGGAAGAGCGGCCGCGCTTTGTGGATTTCGATCTTTACGGCATGCTCGGCAACTTTCTTTATTCCGGGCACTATCATTTGCCGCCCGCTCACTCCCGGCTCAAGCAGTGGCATGGGCGCATGACCCGGATACGATCCGTTCGTTCTCAGTGAAAAATTACATTCTCGACACCAACGTTCTCCTGCACGACCCGAACTCGATCCTCAATTTTCAGGAGCACAACCTCCTGATTCCCATCGAGGTCATCGAGGAAGTTGACCGGTTCAAACGCGAATCCACCGAGCGCGGGGCGAACGCCCGCACGGTTTCGCGCACGCTCGACAGTTTGCGCGCCAAAGGCCGTTTGAGCGAAGGGGTCACCCTCCCGAACGGAGGCCGGTTGCGCGTCATTTTCCAGGACAAAAACCGGAACGGCCTCCTCACCAGCGGCGACAACAATGTGGACAGCCGCATCGTTGCGCTGGCCATTACCGTGCAAAAAGAGCACCCGAAACAGCGGACGATTCTCATCACGAAGGACGTCAATCTTCGCATCAAAGCGGACGCGCTCGGCTTGCAGGCGGAGGATTACGAGACCGACCGCGTGCTCATCAAAGACCTTTACACGGGCATGTTCGAGCTGGCGGTGAGCGCGGTTGAACTGGCAGCCTTTCGGGCGGACGAAGAGTTTGAATTGAACGGTGGCGGTCCGCATTTCCCCAACGAATACTGCACGCTCACCGACGCCACCAATCCCAAGCGCGCGGCGCTGGCCAAGGTCGATGCCACCGACAACAAACTGGTTCCCATTACCGATGCTCGCGAGGGCGCGTGGGGCATCAAACCGCGCAATCGCGAGCAGCACTTTGCCTTCGACGCGCTGCTGGACGACCGCGTCAAGCTCGTCACGCTCATGGGCAAAGCCGGCACGGGCAAAACGTTGCTGGCGATGGCGGCGGGTTTGAAGAAAACGGTGCAGGACCGCGAGTATCGCCGGCTCGTTGTCGCGCGTCCAACGATTTCCATGGGCAAGGAACTCGGCTTCCTGCCCGGTTCGCTCGAAGAGAAATTGAACCCGTGGATGCAGCCGATTCACGACGCGCTCGAAATGCTCAGCGATCTGAACATGGGCCACGAACAACGGCGCGGCGGCGACTTGATGCGTTCCGGCAGCATCGTGGTGGAGGCGTTGAGCTACATCCGTGGCCGCAGCATTGCGAATCAGTTCATGGTCATTGACGAGGCGCAAAACCTCACCCCGCTTGAAGTGAAGACCATCATTACCCGCGTCGGCCATGGCACCAAGATTGTTTTCACCGGCGACCCCTATCAAATTGACAATCCCTACGTGGACTCGTCGTCGAACGGCTTCAATTACATCATCAGCAAGTTCCGCCCCGAACCGATCGCCGCGCACATCGAACTGCAAAAGGGGGAGCGATCTGAACTGGCCGAATTGGCGGCGAATATCCTGTAGGAAGTTCAAAGCGCAAAGTTCAAAAGAAATTCCAAGCCCAAAATTCCAAGTGGCCATCGGCTTTGATCGTCGCGTCGCTGGAGCTTTGAGTTTGGCGCTTATTTTGCGCTTTGAACTTTGAGCTTGTTACCCTCTGTTCGCGATCATCAGCGTCCCAAAGAAATCAAGGAACCGTCGAACAAACGAGGCATCCCGCTCTGCCGAATCGTTCGTGGTCACTTAAACTGAATGCTATGCTTCCGGGGATCGGTTTTCGAGAGAAGCCGCGGCTCGGCGACGCTGCTTCCGTCCGGCTTGCGGCAAAGCGACTCTTGGCTATACTCGGTCCGTGCGCCTGTTTTTCACACCGCTCTTACGCAAGCTCTACAGTTTTTTTGCCGCGTTCGTTGTTGTGTATGCCGCCTTCTACTTCGGGCAATACACCAGCTGGAACAAGGAACGGCTTTACCAGAGACTTTTGTCCGGCGACCGACGCCAGAAGATTTCCGCTGCGTTCGACCTGGCGTGGCTTGGCGGGCAGGACCAGTTGCTGCGCGCGCTCAAGTCTCCTTTCGCGTCGGTCCGTGAAATCGCAGCCGACTCACTCTGGAACCTCTGGTTCCACGCGGGGGGCCAGGAAGCTTTTCGCCTCGCCCAATCTGCCAACGTCGCGATGGAACGGCAAAAGTTTCCCGAAGCGCTCGCCATTTTGAATCAAATCATCGCGAAATATCCGAACTTCGCCGAGGGCTGGAACCGGCGCGCAGTTCTTTACTGGCAGAGGGGACAATACGAAGAGTCCATCGCCGACTGCAAACGGGTCGTCGCCCTGAATCCCCACCATTTCGGCGCGTGGCAGGGAATGGGGCTATGCCAGTTGCACGTCGGCGAGTTGGCAGACGCCTGCCAGTCGTTCCGCGCCGCGCTCAAAATCAATCCGCACGACCGCGGGCTTCGCCGAATGCTTCAGCAGTGTGAAGAGCTGCTCCGCAAACTTTCGCCACGGCGGTCCGAAACGCTGGATTGGGTCTGATGCCAATGCGTGCGCAAAAGCGAAAGGTGGCTCTCCATGAACCGCCCCCTCACCCCGTCCCTCTCCCCCTCCGAGGGGGAGAGGGTGCCGAAGGGCGGGTGAGGGGGCTCACGGTCCCAATGCATGCACAAAAGCGAAAGGTGGCCCCAACTCTCGTCCAACGCGCGCCATGATCGTAGGCATTCCCAAGGAAATCAAAGACCAGGAGTATCGTGTCGCGCTGCTCCCGTCCGCCGCCTATCAACTTATCAAGCGCGGGCACCAGGTGGTTGTCGAGCGCGGCGCAGGCGTCGCCGCCGGCTACCCGGACGGCGACTACGAGCAGGCCGGCGCGAAACTCGTGGACGATCACGCCGCAACGTTTGAGCAAGCCGACCTGATTGTCAAAGTCAAGGAACCGCAGCCGTCCGAATGTCCGTTGTTGCGTCCCGGCCAACTGCTCTTTACCTATCTGCACCTGGCGGCGAATCGGGCGCTGACCGAAGCTCTGGCAAAATCCGGTGTGACTGGCCTTGCCTATGAAACCATCGAGGTGAATCGCCGCCTTCCGTTGCTCGAGCCGATGAGCGAAATCGCCGGGCGCATGTCGATTCTTGTCGGCGGCTATTTTCTGGCGAAACATTTCGGCGGCAGCGGCGTGTTGCTCGGCGGTGTGCCAGGCGTTCTGCCGGGGCGGATCGTTGTGCTCGGCGGCGGCGCGGCCGGCGTCAACGCGGCCCGCATGGCCACCGGTCTGGGCGCGGATGTCACGATTCTGGAAGTGGACCTGGAACGGATGCGTTTTCTCGATATCACCCTCCACACGGCGCACACGCTTTACTCGAACGAAGCGCATTTGATGGAACTGTTGCCCGCGGTTGACCTGTTGATCGGCGCGGTGCTGGTGCCGGGCGCCAAAGCGCCCCGCCTCATTCGCCGCGAGATGCTTCGGCGGATGCGACCCGGCAGCGTGCTGGTGGATATCGCCATCGACCAGGGCGGTTGCGCGGAAACGTCGCGACCCACGACGCACCACGATCCGGTGTTCGTCGAGGAAGGCGTCATTCACTACTGCGTGGCGAACATGCCCGCGGCTTACGGGCGGACCGCCACACAGGCGTTGACTAACGTCACTTATCGCTACATAGAACTGCTCGCCGACCACGGACTGGCGGAAGCCTGTCATCGAATGCCTGCTTTGGCCGGAGGCATCAACGTGATGAACGGGAAGCTGACTTGTAAAGCGGTCGCGGAAGCGCATGGGTTGCCGTATTCCGCGCCGGCGCTTTGAGTAACCAACGCGGACCCGCCGGATGTCTCTCTATCTGGCGCGCGGCGTTTTCTGCCCTTGAAAAAGGAACGCTGTTGCCGAATCCTCCACGCGTTGAAAATTTCGGCTCCCACCTCGATTTCACGGGCAAATGTTCTGGCGTTTGCCACCGCCTTGATCACGCTGGCGCTACAAATCCTGGTCCACCGGATCGTGTCTGCCAAGCTGTTGAATAACTACGCCTTCCTCGTCATCTCGCTAACCATGTTGGGCTTCGCCTTCTCCGGCACCCTGCTGAGCCGCTGGCTTCCGCGCCTCCTGGAGCAATTCAACGAAGCCGTCAATCTCTGGGCGTCGCTCTTTGTAATTTCCACAATCGGGGTGACGCTGCTGTTTTGTCACGCCGGCGTCGGGCACCAGAAGTTCGCCTCGCGCGGAGAATTCGTTTCGTCCTTTTTTGGCCTCATGCCGTTCGCATTGCTTTATGCCGTGCCGTTTGCCTTCAGTGGTTTCATTCTGGGTATGTTGCTTTCGGCGCCGGGTTTGCCGGCCAGACGGATTTATTGTTCCGATCTCCTCGGCTCCGCCTGCGGCGCACTTGCTGTTGTGCCGGCGATTACCTTCCTGGGCGTGGAAACGAGCCTGTTGGCGGCCTGCCTCCTGCAGTGGGTCGTCGCCGTTTTTCTGCTGCCACCGCGGCGATGGCCAGTGCGAGGATTGCTGGCGTTTGCAGCGTTGCTGATTGTGACAGCGAGTCTGTTTCAGAGGTGGTTTTTTGAAATGCGCCATCGCGACGGTTCAATTCTGGCGGCCACGCAGCAGCCCGGAAGCGGCTATTTCCTCGAACATATAGCCTGGGACCCCGTCGCCCGAATTGAAGTGTCGCGGATTCCTCCACCGGATCCTGAGCACATCCCGTATCCAGTCCTGATCGGAGATAATCCTGCCTTTCTCAAACGGTTCAAACGGATCATCACTCAAAATAATTTTGCCTTCACCTTTGCAGTGGAGTACGACGGCGATCCGAAATCGCTCGCCGGCATCGATCAAACCATTTACGCGGCGGCTTACGAGGCCACTTGCGTCAGGCACCCGCGGGTGGCGACGATTGGCGTCGGCGGCGGCTTCGACATTCTCACGGCGCTTTATTTCGAGGCGCCGGAAATCACCGCAGTGGAAATCAATGCGGCCACGGTAAAAATACTGACGGAGACGTATCGGGATTACTTCAGGGCCTGCGTGGCCGATCCCCGGGTCCACCTCGTACAAGCCGAGGGTCGTCATTATCTGGCGACCACTCCGCGCCAATTCGACGTGCTGCAATTGTCCGGCGTCGATTCCTATAGCGGCACGCCGGGCGCGGCCAACGTGTTTTCCGAAAATTATCTCTACACGGCCGAGGCGTTCGATCTTTATCTTTCGCGCCTCACCGATCAGGGCGTGCTCAACATGATGCGGCTGGAGTACATTCCGCCTCGCGAGATGTTGCGCGGCCTGACCACCGCAGTGGCCGCGCTGCGCCGTGCGGGCGCAACTCGGCCCGCCCACCACATCATCATGCTCACCGCCAACGAGGGTAATTTCACCGCCTTGCTGGTTAAGAAGAAACCGTTCACCGAACTGGAGGAACAACGCCTCAGTTCGTGGGCAGCCACCAACAAATTCCTGAAAGTGAGCGCCGCTCCGCACCTCAACCCGGCCCAAAAAAACTTCTATCAAAGCTTCCTGGCCCTGGACGAGGCGGCGCATGAACAGGCCTATTACGCGATTTGCCCGTTCAATGTCACCCCGGTGACCGACAATTGCCCGTTTTTTTTCCGATACTCCTTCTGGCGGCACCTTTGGCCGCAAGACCAACTGATCCGCACTACGGTTCCGGCCATGGAAATCAGTCTGACCATACTCTTTTTTCTCGTCGGACTGGCGGCGATTATCTGCGTCTGGGTGCCGTTGCGCCTCATGGGTGCAGCCCCGGGCGAAGGCTCCCGCCGCTGGCGGTACGCGGTTGCCTTTGCTGGCACCGCCCTCGGGTACCTTGCGATTGAAATCGCATTATTCCAGAAGTTCAGCCTCTTTTTGGGACATCCGAACTACGCGCTTTCGGTGGTGCTGGCGGTTCTGCTGCTGTCCACCGGATTGGGGTCGCTTTTTTCGGCGCCCATAGTGCGGACCTTGCGGGGAGCGGGAATGGTCAGCTTCGCCTTGGCTGGGGTTCTGCTGCTGGAACACCGCTTTATCCTGCCCAAACTCGCGTCATGGGTGGCT
>QHNT01000338.1 GCA_003218515.1 Verrucomicrobiota bacterium
AGACTCAATCACGCCTTCAAGTTGCGCGTCGGCCTTCGCCTGTTGCAGATGCTCGCGGTTGAGTTCCTGGATGAAATCAAGCTGCTGCCGTTGCAGATCAAGGGGCGTCTCCGGATTGCGGATGTGCCGAATTTGCGCCTGCGTCAGCGGCGTGGACTCACTGCCGACCGCCGTGCCCTGGAAAACCGCCGGCAGAAACGCCGAGCCGTACGCTTGAGGACCGGCAATCGCGGTGAGCGGACTGATCGTGATGAAGCCCGGTAGGTTTTGGTTTTCGGTGCCCAGACCGTAAAGAATCCACGAACCCGCGCTGGGCCGGACCTGGTTTTCCGAGCCCGTGTGCAACTTCATAATCGCCTGCCCGTGCGCCTGGCCGTTTGTGTGCAGACTGCGGATGATGCAGAGATCATCCGCCGAGGTGGCTACCTGGGGAAACAGGCTGCTGATCTCGACTCCGCTGTCGCCATGCTTCTTGAATTGCCACGGTGACGGCAGCAGTTTGCCCGGCGCCATCGTGACGCCTTCGGGCGCCGGGGTCGGAAAAGCTTTGTCCCGGTCGCGCATGAGCAACGGTTTGGGATCGAAGGTGTCAACCTGTGAAGGGCCGCCGGGCATGAACAGAAAAATAATGCGCCTGGCGCGCGGCGGAAAATGCGGCGGCCGCGGCGCCAGAGGATTATTGTCCGTTCCGGCCGCGGCGCGCGCCGTCTCCGCCAGCAAACTCGTCAGCGCCAAATAGCCAAAGCCGCACGCGCAGCGGCGCAGCATGTCGCGGCGAGTGAGAGGAGTGAAGAAGTGGGGATTCATAAGGTCTGTCAGTTGATAAACCGAAACTCCGTCGATGCGAGCAGCGCGTGACAAAAACTTTGCCAGGCCATGAGCCGGCGCTTTTCCAGGTCAGGTTCGTTTTTCTCCAGGGCCGCCTGATATTCGGCGATGAACCGCAAGGCCCGCTCGGTCGCCTCCGCCCCAGCCGGGCGGCCAAAGGCTTGAGTGTAAGCGGACGCCACACGCTGCGCATCGTTCGCCGCTGCCGTGGCCAACAGCGCTCCGGCCCACTGACGCGACTGCGCCAGCATAAACGGGCTGTTCATCATGAACAACGCCTGGGTCGGCGCGGTGGTGGTGTGGCGTTTGCCGGTGACGAGATACGGGTCGGCAAAATCGAATACCTGAAACAGGTCCGGCGTGTCGTTGCGGATGACCGGCAGGTAAAGGCTGCGCCGCGTGCTCGCCACCTGAGCGTTGCTGGCGATCGCCGCCGCGCCAAACGGGGCGTCGTTCGTCGGACTGAGCGAACCGCCCATCGTTAAATCCAACTGCCCGCTCACCGCCAGCACCGCGTCACGGATGGCTTCCGCATCCAGCCGCCGCCGATTCATCCGCCACATCAATTTGTTTTCCGGGTCTTTGGCGTAAGCCAGCGGATCAAGGTCACTGCTCATCTGGTAAGTGCTGGAAAGCATCAGGGCACGAATGATTTTCTTGAACGACCAGCCTTGCTCCATGAATCGCAGCGCCAGGTAGTCGAGCAGTTCCGGGTGCGTCGGTCTCTCGCCCAGCGCGCCAAAGTTGTCCACCGACTCGACCAGCCGCCCGCCGAAGAGATAGTGCCAGATGCGATTCACCGCGACGCGCGCTGTGAGCGGGTTCTGATTACTGGCAATCCACTCGGCCAGTTCGAGCCGGCCACTCGCTTCGGCGGAAAGCGACGCGGGCGGCGGCACGGTTTTTTCCAGGACGGACAAAAAGCCGCGCGGCACTTCCGGCCCGAGCTTTTCGGGATCGCCGCGCAGATTGATCCGGCAGTTGCAGATCGTGCCGTCCTGGGCTGCCATCGCCATCGGCACCGGCGGTGGCTCTTTGGCGCGCAGTTCCTGCAAATCGTCGAGAAGTTGGTGAATAGAGCGGTCCGTCATGGCCGTCCCGGACTTTTTGGCCCTGGCCTTCTGGCCGGTCTGCATCTTCATCGTCATCTCCATGCCGGCCGGCACGAATCGCACGGCATCGATCGTGACAAATCCTTCGGTGCCTTCATTGGAAATAACCACCGCGCCGTTGGTGCCGGCGGCAAACTCAAATGTTCCAAGGGAAACGAAGAGGTCATCGATCGTCGGCGGCTCGGTTTGATCGATCAACACCGTGCGCGCCGCGTTGGCGGCGTGGACGGTGACGGGCACGTTCTTCGCGCGGTTGCGGCGCGGCACGTAGGCGAATTGCACTTCGTAGCGCCCGGTCTGTGGCAAGTCCGGCACGAAGCGGGCGGACTTTTCCCCTTTGCCGGTGTTGCCATCCTGCAAATAGTTTTTGTCGATGAAGTTCGTCGCATAGGTGGACTCCTTCCACGACCCCACGAGCTGCGCCATGGTGTTATCGAGCACGATGCCGCCCAACTCGGATGAACTGACTCCACCCGGCAAGGCCGTTTTCATTTCCCCCGCCGCTTGCAGCGAAGCTTGCAGCTTGGCGACTGCCGCCGCGTGGTCTTCGACCGCCTTGGCTTTTTCCGGAGCGGCGAGTGGCCGCTCACGCCAACGCGGCGGACCGCCCTTCGGTTCTGCATCCCATATGAGCGTTGCCGTGCTGGCGAAGATGCCCGCCAGCGCATAATAATCCCGCGTCGGAATGGGATCGAACTTGTGGTCGTGGCAGCGGGCGCAACTGACGGTCAAACCGAGAAAGGCGCGCGTCGTCACGTCGATTTGTTCGTCCACGATGTCCATCTCCAGCTTGGCTTTGCGCGGCTCGAATAGAAGCTTCGGCCCCAGCATAAGAAACCCCGTCGCCGTGAGTTGATCGTAGCGTTGCTCATCGTTGTCGCCGCGAAGCAGGTCGCCGGCGAGCTGCTCGCGAATGAGCCGGGCGAACGGCTTGTCCTCGTTGAATGCGCGCACCAAGTAGTCGCGATACCGCCACGCGTTTTCATACGACAGATTGATTTCCAACCCGTTCGAGTCGGCATAGCGGGCCACGTCGAGCCAGTGCCGGCCCCAACGCTCGCCAAACTGCGGCCTCGCGAGCAGCCGATCCACGACTTTGGCAAAAGCGTCGTTGGAATTGTCGGCCAGAAAGGCTTCGATCTCTTCCGCTTTGGGCGGCAGCCCGGTCAGGTCGAACGTGGCGCGCCGAATCAGTGTGCGTTTATCAGTCGGCGGGCGCGGTTTGAGCTTGTGCTTTTCCAACTTGGCCAGAATGAAACTGTCGATCGGATTGCGTGGCCAGTTTTTCTGTTTGATTCCAGGGAGAGGGAAGTCGCGCGGTGGCAGGAAAGCCCAATGCCTCGAACTCGGAACGGGGAACGCTGAACTCCGAACCGGCGCCCCGCGCGGATCGGGGGCGCCCATGCGAACCCACGTTTCCAGATCGCTAATTTGTGGGGCGGGCAGAATTTCCTTTGGCGGCATCTGCAGCTTGCTGTCGGTGTAGCGCACCGCATGGATCAGTCGGCTCTTTTCCGGGTTGCCCGGGACGATTACCGGCCCCGATTCACCGCCTTTCATCCACCCCTTGCGTGAATCCAGCAGAAGGCCCCCTTTAATTTTCTCGGCGCCGGCGCTGTGGCACTTATAACACTTCTCGGTCAGCACCGGCCGGACTTTCTTCTCGAAGAACTCGACGCCTTCGCGGGTGAGTTGTTCCTTGCGCGTTTCGACAGCGCCCGGCGCGGCAAGCGGGCACAGTAAGAGCGCCAAAATCACCGGACTAATGAGGACTGACCGGCTCACATCGATATTGGACATGGAAAGCAGGAAAAAGTCCCGGCGAAACTTGCGTGAGCCGAAGAGATTTTCGGCGCCGTCGCTGCGCCGGGTCAGTGGACCCGGCCTGTAGATTCAGTTGTTCCAGCCATCGGGCAGCGTTTGACTGCTATTTCACGTTGGCAAAACACCACAGACGATTGTCCGTGCGGAGGAAGAGCTCACCGTCGGACGCAGCGAGGGAGGCGTTGGTGGGTTCGTTGACCGAGTTGGTGGCCAGCACCTCAAACTTCGGACCGGCCCGCAGGACGAACACGTCGCCCGATTGATTGGGCACGAATATTTTCCCATCGGCCAGCAACATTGATGACCACGAACTGTTCCGCGATCCGGTCCCGGTGAGTCGTTCCTGCCACAGCGATTTGCCCGTCTTCAACTCGTAGCATTCGACGAAGCCGTCCTGGCTGATGGTGTAGAGATGACCGTGGTAGATGACGCCGGAGCCGATGGCGCCCTTAACACGATCCAGACGCCAGAGGCGTTGGCTCTCGGTCACGTCGCCGCTGCCGCCGGGTTTCACGGCAATCGCGTTTCCGTTTCCCATCCCGCTGCTTATCGCCAGGAGTGTTCCATCACCCCAGAGAGGTGTGGTGTAAATTGTCGCCCCGAGACCTTTGCTGAGCCAAAGTTGTTTTCCGGTATTCGGATCGTAAGCGGCAAGGCGGCTCGGGAAATTCATGATCAACTCGTCGTGTCCGCTTGCATTTACAACGATGGGTGTGCTCCACGATCCGCTTGGGTTGCCTCCGGCGAAACCGCCGGACCCACCGGGGCCGCGGCCTCCGCCGGGTCCACCCGGACCGCGTCCGCCACCCGGTCCGCCGGGGCCGCGAAAGTTCGGCCGCGGCAGAGCCTCGTTCAAACCCTCGCGCAGCTTGTCTTCGGTCAGCGAACCGCTTTTGTCCGAGTCCCAATCGGCGAACCATTTCTCGAATGTGCTTTTGAGTTCCGCCCGCGTCAGCGAGCCATCTTTGTCGGTGTCGGCGGCGGTGAAGATGCCTGGCCCGATGAATCTGCCGGGGCCGAACCCGCGTCCGCCGCCGGCTCGCTGTCCGCCTGCAGGCGGCGCTCCACCGGGCGGACCAAATCCTTGTGGCGGCGGCAGCACGTCCGTGAGCTTTTCGGTGAACTGGTCCTGGCTCAATTTGCCGGCTTTGTCCGTGTCCAGTTTGTCAAACCACGCGTCCGCCAAAGCGCTGAACTCGTCTTTGGTGAGCTTCTGGTCGCCGTTCTTGTCTGCCTGGGACAGCATCTGCGGGGCAATAAACATGCCCGGTCCAAAACCACCGCGGCCACCGGGCCCACCCGGCTCGCCAAAGCCGCCGGGCATTTGTTGCTCGCTCGGATCCAACTTCGGTGGCTCGACTTCCCACGCTGTCTCGCCGGTTTTTTTGTTGAGCGCGACAAGCCGCGCCTTCTCGTCCGGGCCGAAGTTGAGGATGCAGAGATCGCCGTGCAGAACGGTTGAAACGGCGTTGCCAAACATGTGGTTCAATTTGCCGAGATCGCGGTGCCATGCTTCCTTGCCGTCCAAGCCGTAGGCATAAACGCCCGCTGACCCGAAGCAGACAAAGACGCGCTCGCCATCCGTTACAGGCGTGCCGGCGCAGTACGGATTGTTCTCCTGGGTCGGCTCGTTCTCCGCGTAGGTTACACCCGATTGCCAGAGCAGCTTGCCATTCGCGCGGTCGAAGCACATGAGCGTCCGTCGATTCTCCTTCTGCACAGCCTGGGTGACGAACACGCGGTTGCCCCAGACGATGGGAGAAGAATTCCCATGATCAGGTAAATCCACCCTCCAGCGCACGTTCTCGTTCGTGCTCCATTTTAGCGGGAGATTTTTTTCGGAAGAGGCGCCTGTGCCATCCGGTCCGCGCCAGCCCGGCCAATTGCCAGCCGTGGAGGAAAGTGCCGCTGTGATTGTAAGGAGGACTGCGACGCGAGCCGTGAATGAGTTTTTCATGCGCTTCTGCGGTTTCATTTTTTTTGACTCTCACCGGCGGCAGTCGGAAATCGTTTCCGGAAAGATGAGTAAGGCTCTGTGTCAACAGGCCCGCGCGGCGGAAACCAAACGGCAAAAAACGTCCAACCTCGAACATCCAGCGCCGAACAATCGAACCCCGCCGAATTACTTCGCGCCCTGGTCAACCCACGCGCGAATCAAGCCGACTTGCTCTGGAGTCAGCGGTTTTGGGGGAGGGCCGAATCCACCGGGCCCGCCAGGACCACCGCCGGGGCCACCCGGACCGCCGGGGCCGCGTCCACCACCCGCTCCACCGGGACCGCCAGGACCACCAGGTCTGCCGGGACCTCCCGGACGATTTCCACCTGGCCCGCCCGGTTTCGGTTTGGGCGGCATGGCTGTTTCATCGTCTATCCGCGCCGTGGCGATGACCAGCAGACTCTTCTTGCTGGCGCCGGGAACAATGACTTTGCCGTCTTCACCGCCCTTGAGCACGGCTTGAAGACTGTCGAGGCGCAAATCGCCCTTTTGCTTTTCCTCGCCGTGGCATCGGAAACACGACGCTTCAAAAATCGGGCGGATGTCTTTGGCGTAAGTGACGCCTTTCTTGTCGGCGGGCGGCGGGAGCTTGCTGACGTCGATTTTGCTGATGTCCAATTTTTTTTCAGCGGCCATGACTGACCATCCGGCGGTCGCCAGGCCCACGATGAGCAGAGCGTAAGTGTTTTTCATAGATGGTGGTTGACTATACTGGCCATTCAGCCGCTAGAGACAACCTGGGGCGCAACCGGGTTACAAGCTTTTTCTCAGCGCCCTGAGCGGCCTCTCGAAAAAGTTTGTTCCTGAAGAAATTTGAGCCTCGTCACCTCGGCTGCTACAGGAGAAGGTCTATGGTTTTCTTCAGCGCGTTGGACCGGCGCGTTTGAGCACGTCCGAAATCTTCACCTCGGCGTCGCTGTGGCCTTTGCTTTCGTCGGCGGCTTCCATGAACGCGAAGATTTCGATGGTTTCCTCCGACGGCACGGGCGCGACGCCGCTCTGAAAGAACTTCACCACCTCGGCAACGAGTGGAGCATAACCCTCATATGCACCGACCGGGCTTTCTCCTTTCTCACCTTTCGCAATTCCGCCGTAGCCTTTCGGGTCTTCCCGGTAAATGCCCACCCGCCCGCCTTTCCAGGTTCCGGCGACCTCAATCCGCCCGTCGGCGGTCGCGCTGCGCTTGACGCTTTCGCAACCGGTTCCCATCACGGCGAAGAGAGATTCGACACCGTGGACGCCATACCAGAAAAGGTCGGGGTGCGTTTTCTCCACAGGACAAGGACTCCAGGTTTCGGCGCGCTGAACTTTGCCTATGGAACCGTTGTGGACGGCTTGGGTGTTCTTGCCGTATCGGAGGGAGGATGAGCTGAATACCGGCACGCCGGCTTCCTTCGCGAGGCGGAAGATTTCGATCACGTCCTTCAACGAACCCGCCATCGGTTTGTCGATGTAGAGTCGTTTGCGGGCTTTGATGACCGGTCTGGCCTGTTCAAGGTGCGGCCGGCCATCCACGCTCTCCAGCATGACGGCGTCCACGTGCCGGCACAGTTCCTCGAGGTTGTCATAGAGGCTTACGCTGTACTT
Organism: Verrucomicrobiota bacterium; assembly: GCA_003218515.1. Lineage (GTDB taxonomy): Bacteria > Verrucomicrobiota > Verrucomicrobiia > Limisphaerales > AV2 > AV2. Next base: position 7,348 of record QHNT01000338.1, read on the forward strand.
CTCGCGCAACTCTTTGGTGTAACCATCGACGCGCGACCGGCTCGATTCGATGTCCGAGCTGCCGCCTTTGAATGCGGCGACGACCTTCGCGCCGCAGACATGGTTGGGAACCTTCGGATCGTTGAGCAAGGCGGTGAAGGCCGTGACGTGCGAGGTGTCCAACCCGATCAGGCCGACGCGCAATTCGTCAGCCGCATTCCCAGCGAGAGTCATGACGAATACGATAGAAAAGACGAGCTTTGGCAGGAAGTTCATAGATTTTTCCGCAGGATAGGGAGGTTCCCGCCCCGGCGTCAAACGCAAGATGAGACGATGGCCTGAGAGGACGTATCTTGACACTACCACCATTGCACGGCTGCTCTCCCTCTCCCCGCGAGGGACGAGCGGGGAGAGGGACGGGGTGAGGGGGCAGATTCACGGAGAGTCGTCTCGCGTGGCGGAGCCGGAACCAAACCGCAGAAGAACTTTTGAACATCGAACGCCGAACATCGAACCGGCGCAATGCAAGCCGCGTTGTCAGTGGGACAGACCGCACGCGCAGACGGCTGGCGGGCTTGCGGCGGCAACTTTCGCCGGTTCGTAATTCAAGTACGGTCCCAGCCATCTCTCGACCTCCTGCAGCGTCATGTCTTTGCGCAGGTGGTAGTCCAGGAGTTGATCGCGGCCGAGTTTGCCAACGGCGAAATATTTTGATTCCGGGTGCGCAAAATAGAGGCCGCTGACGCTGCTGGCGGGCCACATGGCGCAGCTCTCGGTGAGTTGGATGCCAGCGTTCTTCTCCGCGTCGAGCAGTTGCCAGAGAATCCGCTTTTCGGTGTGGTCAGGGCAGGCGGGATAACCGGCCGCCGGGCGAATGCCGCGATAACTCTCTTCGATGAGGTCTTCGTGGGAAAGTTTTTCGTTCCTTCCGTAGCCCCATTCTTCACGCGCGCGTTTGTGAAGGCACTCGGCGAACGCTTCGGCCAGACGATCCGCGAGCGCTTCGGCCATAATCGCGTTGTAGTCGTCGTGGTCCTTTTTGAATTTTTCGACGAGTTCCTTGAGGCCGTGGCCGCTGGTGACGGCGAAAGCGCCCAAATAGTCGGGTCTCGGATCTTGCGTCTCGGATCTCGGGGCAACGAAGTCAGCGAGGCAATAGCTCGGCTGGCCATCGGGCTTCTCAATTTGTTGACGCAGGAAATGAAAGGTTGTGAGCGCCTTGGTTCGTGATTCGTCCGTGTAGAGTTCCACGTCGTCACCGACGCGATTGGCGGGGAACAATCCATAGACACCGCGTGGCTGAAGCAGCTTCTTGCTGACAATTTCGTCGAGCAGCTTTTGCGCGTCGGCGAAGAGTTTGCGGGCTTCCTCGCCATGTTTCTCGTGGTTCAGGATTGCCGGATAGCGGCCGCGCAGTTCCCAGGTGTGGAAGAAAGGGGACCAATCGATGAAGGGGACGAGGGCGGAGAGTGAAATTGCGGAGTGCGGAGTGCGGAGTGCGGAATTGAAGTCAGGGCTCGACGGAGTCTCCACCCTCCGCAGTACTGCTACGGAGGACGGGTCGCCCCACCGAACGGGGGAAACCGGAGAGAGGACCCGCACGCCGATGAAATCGGGGTGTGGCAGGTCGCCGAAAGTCAACTTCGGCGCGCGTTTGCGCGCATCTTCGATCGAAATGAGTTTCATCTGCTGGCCGGCGTGCTGGGCGCGGATGCGTTCGTACTCGCTGCGGATCGCCTGAATGAACGCAGGCTTCTGCTCGGCGCTGATGAGGCTGCCGACCACCGGCACGGCGCGGCTGGCGTCGAGAACGTGGACCACCGGCTGGCTGAAAGCGGGGGCGATCTTCACCGCGGTGTGCGCCTTGCTTGTGGTAGCGCCGCCGATGAGCAGCGGAATTTTAAAGCCTGCGCGCTCCATTTCCTTCGCAACGTGGGCCATTTCATCGAGCGATGGGGTGATCAGGCCGCTCAGGCCGATAATATCCACCTTCTGCTCGAGGGCGGTCTCAAGAATTTTCTCGCACGGCACCATCACTCCAAGGTCGATCACCTCGTAGTTATTGCAGCCGAGCACGACGCCCACAATGTTTTTGCCGATGTCGTGCACGTCGCCTTTGACAGTGGCCATGAGCACCTTGCCGGCATATTTGTTTACGGCGCCGCCGGCCTTCTTCTCCTCCTCCATGAACGGGAGCAGGTACGCCACGGCTTTCTTCATCACCCGGGCGGACTTGACGACTTGCGGCAGAAACATTTTGCCGGAGCCGAACAAATCCCCGACGACGTTCATGCCGGCCATCAGCGGGCCTTCGATGACGGCGAGCGGTCTGCCGTATTTCAGACGGGCTTCTTCGATGTCTTGGTCGATGTAATCGACGATGCCCTTAACGAGCGCATGGCTCAGCCGTTCTTCGATTGTACCCGTGCGCCACTCGTCTTCAACCGCGTCCGCTTTGTCTTTCTGCTTCACTGATTCGGCGAACTTGATCAGGCGCTCCGTGGCGTCGGGCCGGCGGTTGAGCAGCACGTCCTCGACGAGTGCGAGCAGCTCTCTGGGGATTTCCTCATAGACCTCCAGCATGCCGGCATTGACAATGCCCATGTCGAGGCCGGCTTTGATGGCGTGGTAGAGGAACGCGCTGTGCATCGCCTCACGCACGGCGGTGTTGCCGCGAAAGCTGAAGCTGATGTTGCTGATGCCGCCGCTGACTTTCGCGAGTGGAAGATTCTCTTTGATCCACTTCGTTGCGCGAATGAAATCGACGGCATAGTTGGCGTGCTCCTCCATGCCGGTGCCGACAGTGAGGACGTTCGGGTCGAAAATAATGTCCTGCGGGGCGAACCCGACCTTCTGCGTGAGCAGGTCGTAAGCGCGTTGGCAGACCTGGGTCCGGCGCTCAAAGGTGTCGGCCTGGCCGCGTTCGTCGAAGGCCATCACCACGACACTCGCGCCATAACGGCGGATGAGGGTCGCCTGGTGAAGGAACTTTTCCTCGCCTTCCTTGAGGCTGATCGAGTTGACGATGCCCTTGCCCAGGGTGCATTTCAGTCCCGCTTCAATGACCGACCACTTCGACGAGTCAATCATGATCGGGACCCTGGCGATACTGTCCTCGCCAGCGACCAGATTGAGGAACCGCGTCATCGCCGCCACGCCGTCGATCATGCCTTCGTCCATGCAGACGTCGATGACCTGCGCGCCGTTCTCGACCTGCTGACGGGCAATGGCCAGCGCCGCCTCGAAGTCGTCGGCTTTGATGAGTTGTGCAAATTTCGGCGAACCGGCAACGTTGGTGCGTTCGCCGATGTTAACGAAGTTGATGGAGGCGTTGGAGACTCCGACCCTGTTCCCTGGGATCGTTACCGCCTCCAGCCCGCTCAAGCGAAGGTAAGGCTCCACGTCCGGCGGCTTGCGCGGAGCGAAGCCGCGCACGGCGTCAGCGATGGCTTTGATGTGCGCCGGGGTGGTGCCGCAGCAGCCGCCGATGATGTTCAGCCAGCCGTTCTGCGCCCAGTCCTTCAACTGCGGCGCGAGTGTTTCCGGTGTCTCCGGAAAACCGGTCGGGAGCAGCGGATTGGGCAGGCCGGCGTTGGGATAAGCGCTGACGTAAATCGGCGCGACAAGGGAAAGTTCTTCGATGCGCGGGCGAAGTTCCTTCGGTCCCAGGGCGCAGTTCATGCCGACGCTGAGCAGGGGCACGTGCGAAATGGAGTTCCAGAACGCTTCGATGGATTGGCCGGTAAAGCTGCCTTTGGGGCTGGGCTGAATGAAAGTGACCGAGGCCATCAGGGGAACGACACGCTGCGTGGCGCGGGACGTGGGATGCGCGGCGTTGGCAGAACAGGGAAGCGGCGCGATTCCGCGCTCTTCGAACAGTTTCAGGATCGCGAAGAACGCGGCCTTGGCAATCAGCGTGTCGAAAATCGTTTCGACCAACAGAAGATCAGCGCCACCATCCAGGAGCCCCTTCGCCTGTTCGTAATAGGCGGCCGCGGCCTCATCAAACGTGGTGCTCCGCGCCGCGGGGTTGTTGGCGTCGGTCGAGAGGGACGCGGTCTTGTTCGTCGGACCGAGCGCGCCGGCGACGAAGCAAACCCGATCCGGGTTGGACGCCATCACCGCGTCCGCTGCGCGCCGGGCGCATTGAGCCGCGGCGACGTTGATCTCCCCGGCCAACGACTCCAGTCCGTAGTCGGCGAGCGACAACGCCTGCGCGTTAAAGGTGTTGGTTTCGATGAGATCGGCGCCGGCTTCGAGGTACTGCCTGTGGATTGCCTCGATGAGTCGCGGCTGCGTCAGGCAAAGCAGGTCGTGCAGCCCTCTGAGGTCTTTGTGCCAGTGATTGAATCGTTCGCCGCGGTAGGCCGCTTCGTCGAGCTTGTGTTGCTGCACCATGGTGCCCATGGCGCCGTCAAGGACCACGATGCGTTCTCGCAACAGGCACTCCAACTGTTGGGCTCGATTCGGTTCGGACTTCATGCGTTCTCGACTGTTCGACACAACCTCTACCCCAATCACTGGAGAATGTAAATATCATTTTATCTTGATTAGAAGATATGAATAGCAGCAGCATTGTTTTCAAGGAGTTTCGTCGTCGTCAAGCTGGCCAGTTACTCTCTTGAATCGTTGTTTCTTCTTAACGGCGCCGTCACCGGTTTGTAACCCACCCGCGCGATGTTACTCGCGTGACAAGAGTAAATTGAAAGGATGCCGAATGACATCAACCTGGCAAATCAACCCGGCCGGGAAGGGAAGGTTCCTCCCTGACGACTTGAGTCTTTACATCGGAAAGAAGACGCTCGGGAAACTTGTTCTGGAAGCCATGGAAGAGGCTAACGCCCGGAAAGCCGAGCGCGAGGGACGCGAGAGCCGCAGCGTAGCCTTCGAGTCCGCTATGATGCTGACTTTACTGACCTATTGCTACGCGACGGGAGTTTACGGCTCCATGGACATTCAACTGGGCATGCAGCGCGATCAGATGATCCGCTATCTCTGCGCCGGCGACTATCCGGACATCTGCGTGATTCGGTCGGTTCGTCGTTACCATCGCGAAACGATTACTCGATGTCTGGCGGCGGTGTTGCAGTGCGTCTGGGAGTTGCGATTCTGCGGAGAGGACGCTGAACCGACCTGCGGCGTCCCGTATATTGAGGCGTTGCTCACGCGTTGGTTTGACGCGAACTCAACTCCGGACTTCAAACGGGAAGCGGAGGAGAGAGTTCTTCAGGCTGCCCGGGCGGATAGCATGGCAGCGGACCTGTGAAGAGGTTTGCGAGCTGGCTCTTCGGGCCACTGACAGCCTTCCCGGCTTGGTCGGTCCCGATGACTTTCACCTGGTCATTTACGAAAGCGAAAAGCTGCTTTTGTATCAATACTCAGTTTAGCCGATCAGGAAACAGCCGTCTTTCTCCTTAACCGACGAACCAGCAAAACCAACGGCAGCGCCAACCAGCACCAGGCTCCGTTTTCTGGTACCGTAGCAGAACCGGGTTTCCAGATTTCGGTTAAATCAGATAATCTCAAGCCACTAACTCAGCTAGAGCAATAGCGTGGCCGTCAACAGAGAATTGACTGAAACTGTGCTGTCCGACTTCGGCAAGAAGCAGCGAACCAGTCCCTGGTTGCGTGATGTCCAATGTGCCGTGAATATCAGCACGGAACCAGGACAGGCCAAAGGGATGCCAATCGTACGTTGCCAAATTAAAGTCCAGCGCTGGACTCCAGGACGGAGTGTCCATCTGAAAACTTCCCGCAAGTTCATTGAAAGTCATCCGTGGGGCCGAATAGCCATTGAAGGTATCAAATTGATCGCGATAAATGTCCACGACCACGTTGGCTTGAGTTGCCGCGCATAGCATAAAGGCCAGTGCGCAGGTTAAACGAATTATTTTCATAGTGGGTCTCCTTTGTTTTGTTGTTCTTTATTAGATGTTAGTGCCTGTTGAGAGGCTTGGTATCTGAAACACAAAAAGGTGTCAATCCCGGCGTTCGGCAATCCAAGGTCATCACCGTCTCCCTTCTCAATCGCGCCGCGATCCTCACCTTTGTCCTTGTTCTCTCCAAGCCGCCAACTCAGCCGTTGACACCCCTTCGACCTTTGTTAGGCTCGCGGCTCGTTTCGATGGAATTTACCGAAGGAATCTGACTGAGACAGCAACGCTTTTGATTTATGGGCAAGACCAGGAAGTACGTTTATCTGTTTGGAAACAAGAAGGCTGACGGCAACGGCGCCATGAAGGCCCTCCTCGGCGGCAAAGGCGCGAACCTTGCCGAAATGACCCGCATCGGTCTGCCCGTTCCACCGGGTTTCACCATCACCACCGAAGTCTGCACTTATTACTACGCAAACAAGCGGACTTATCCCGGGCAACTCCAACCGCAAATCGAGGCTGGCATCGCCAACATGGAAAGAATCATGGGCACGAAATTCGGCGACACCAAAGGCATGCCGCTCCTCGTGGCGGTGCGTTCCGGCGCGCGCGATTCGATGCCGGGCATGATGGACACCATCTTGAATCTCGGCCTGAACGACGAAACCGTGCTCGCGCTCGTCAAAGCCACGAGCAACGAGCGTTTCGCCTGGGACTGCTATCGCCGCTTCATTCAGATGTATGGCGACGTGGTGTTGGGCGTGCAGAAGAGTCCCGGCGAAGACCACGAGCCCTTTGAGTCCGTCATCGGCGCCCTCAAGGGCGAGCGTTATGGCAATCACGACCTGGAGGACACACGGCTGATGACCGACGACCTCAAGGAGCTGGTCAAACGATTCAAAGCCCTGGTTGAAGAGCGTACCGGCAAAGCATTTCCGGGCAATCCGTGGGATCAGCTCAAGGGCGCCATCGGCGCTGTTTTCGGCTCCTGGATGAACGACCGGGCCATCGTCTATCGCCGCAAATACAACATCCCTTCCGAGTGGGGCACTGCCGTCAACGTGCAGGCGATGGTCTTCGGCAACACCGGCGAGCAGTCCGGCTCCGGCGTCGCATTCACGCGCGACCCGGCGACCGGCGAAAAGGTTTTCTACGGCGAATTCCTGATGAATGCCCAGGGGGAAGACGTCGTAGCCGGCGTTCGCACGCCCGAGCCGGTGCAGAAACTCGCCGGGAAACAGCCCGCTTCCCACAAGGAACTCGAGAACATCCGCCAGACTTTGGAGAAACACTTCAAGGACATGCAGGACTTCGAGTTCACCATTCAGGACGGCAAGGTTTTCATGCTCCAAACCCGCAACGGCAAACGGACGGGCGTCGCGGCCGTTCGCATAGCCTGCGAGATGGTGAAGGAAAAACTCATTGATTGGCGAACGGCGATCAATCGCGTCCCGGCCGATCAGCTTGACCAGGTCCTCGCGCCGGTGTTCGACCGCGCGGCCCTCAAGTCGGCCAAAGCCATCGCCACCGGTTTGCCCGCCGGGCCGGGAGCCGCGTCAGGCAAAGTTTATTTCAATGCGGACCGCGCGGTCGAAGCCGCGCACCAGGGCGAAAAGGTTCTGCTCGCCCGGATCGAGACTTCGCCGGAGGACCTGCGCGGCATGATCGCGGCGGAAGGCATCCTCACGGCGCGCGGCGGCGTCAGTTCGCACGCAGCGCTGGTGGCCCGTCAGATGGGCAAAGTCTGCGTCTGCGGCGCCAGCGCATTGCAGATCGATTACCACTCCAGGACCCTGACCGTGAACGGCCAGACGTTCAACGAGGGCGACGATCTTTCGATCGATGGCACGAGCGGCACGGTTTACGCCGGCCAGGTGAAGACGGCGTCATCGGAAGTCATCCAGGTGCTGCTTCAGAAGACCCTCAGCCCAAAGGAGAGCCGGACCTACCGGAACTTCGCGCAGCTCATGAAGTGGTGTTCGCAGGTGACACGCATGCAGGTCCGCACGAATGCGGACACCCCGGCGCAGGCCGCCAATGCCGTCGAGTTTGGCGCCACGGGCATCGGCCTTTGCCGAACGGAACACATGTTCTTCGAAGGCGACCGGATTGATGCCGTGCGGGAGATGATCCTGGCCGAGAAAATCGAGGACCGCCAGAAAGCCCTGGCGAAACTGCTGCCGTATCAGCGCGGTGACTTCATCGGCATCTTCGAGGCGTTGGACGGTTTGCCGGCGACGATTCGTCTGCTGGCCCCGCCGTTGCACGAGTTCCTGCCGCACGATCACGCGGCGCAGAACGCGCTGGCGAACAAACTGGGCGTCTCGGTCGATAAAATCGCCAAGCGCGTGCATGAGTTGCACGAGTTCAATCCCATGCTCGGCCATCGCGGTTGCCGCCTGGGCGTCGTTTTTCCTGAAATTTCCGAGATGCAGGCCCGCGCCATCTTTGAAGCCGCCGCCGACGTGCTGAAAAAGGGGACCAAGGTAAAGCCCGAGATCATGATTCCACTGGTTGGCTTTCCGAAGGAGCTCGAGCTCCAGATCGAGATCATTAACCGCGTTGCCGCCGAAGTGGCCCGGGAAAGAAAGATCAAACTCGGGTACCTGGTCGGCACGATGATCGAAGTCCCGCGTGCTGCTTTGATCGCCGACGAAATTGCGAAGGACGCAGAGTTCTTCAGTTTTGGCACCAACGACCTCACGCAGACGACGCTCGGCATGAGCCGCGACGATTCCGGCTCGTTCCTGCCGAAATATCAGGAGCTGGAAATTGTGAAGAAGAACCCGTTTGCCAGTGTGGACCAGGGAGGCGTCGGCAAGGTCATGCAGATGGCGGTCGAACTGGGGCGCAAGACCCGGCCGGACATCAAACTCGGCATCTGCGGCGAGCACGGCGGGGACCCCGACAGCGTGAAGTTCTGCGACCGCATTGGACTGAGCTACGTGAGTTGCTCGCCGTTCCGCGTGCCAGTGGCGCGTTTGGCGGCTGCGCAGGCCGCGCTGGAGGAAAGGAAAAAGAAGTGATCAACTTTCCTGGCAGAGGCGCCACGACCTCAGTCAACGCCGCTCCCATATAAATCGGCGTCGTGTTTGCGGTCGGTTCATGGGAAGGCCCCTTCCGTTTTTGCGCATGCATTGGGAACATGAACCAGATTGGCACACCCTCTCCCTGCCCTCTCCCCACAAGGCGGGGAGAGGGTGGCCGGCAGGCCGGGAGAGGGGAGGTTCATGGGCAGCTTCCACGACCTCACAATCGCGCATCTGAACCATGAACTGGCCAGGACAATTCTGTGTTGCACCTGCAACAAGCAATTGTCCCGGTGGAGACGCGGTTCATGGAGAGGGGCGCTGAAGCGCTCATCTCCTGACCGTCATTTCAAGTCGGCTCGCGCGTCTGCCTCAGAATCGATTTGGCTCACCGCCAAGCCCGCGCTGTACCTGACCTCGGCGTCCGGATCGTAACGCGCGTTTTGTAGCGCGACGCGGGCGGATCTCGCGCGCGGCGCGAGTGCCGCGAGGGCGGTGGCCGCAGACGACCGAACAAACCGATGCTCGTCCCGCAGGGCCTCCTCGAGGGCCGAGACCACGCTCGTCTGATGTTGTCCGGCCGCTCCCAGGGCCAAAGCGGACCGGTCGCGCACCTGCCAGCCACGGTCTTTCAGTGTCGCGATCAACGCGGGCACGGCAGCCGCCGCTTGCGTTCCAAATTTTTTCAGCGCGATGGCGGCATACATGCGTACCTCCTCATTGCGATCGCCAAGCAACCCGGCTAACGCGGGCACGGCCAACTCCGGCGTCGCTCCGATTTTTCCCAGAGCAAAGGCGGCATGGAGTCGCAGGGTGGCGTTCGTATCGCCCAATGCCTTCACCAACGCGGGCGTCGCCCTTCCAGCCTCGGGGCCGAAGTCTCCCAACACCTGCGCCGCAGCGGCGCGCAAACGGGGGAGGCGCGACTCGCGCCTGGCGATATCGGAATAGCGATTGGCGAGCGTCGGTTTCAGAAATCGAGGAGAATGAATGACGACGATTGCATACGCTTTGAGCCAGCCGGCCGGTTTTCTTTCCAAAGCCTGGATCAGCGGAGCAACGGTCCCGGGGCCAATCTCCCGAAACGCTTTCGCCGCCGCGGATGAGTTGTCGCCCAATTCTTCGATCCACGCGCTGACTGTCTTGCCCTGGCAAACCGGCTCGCGCAAACGCCAGACCAACACGCCGGCCAGCGCGACAGCCAATGACATCCAGGCGGCGAGTTTGGTCGGGCGCGGCGGGTCGCGCCTCGCCCCGCGTTTGGCATTCAACGTTTTCATCCGACCAAAAACCGCTGAGAAAAGTTTGGACGATGCGGCTCTGTGCCAATAGAGTTCCACCATTCCTGTTATGAATACAAAAAAAAATTTCCCGATATTTTGTTTTGCCTTGCCGTTGCTGGCCGCCGAGCCCCCTCAACCCGCATTCCACGCGGTTGATATCGATACCAAAATTGAGATCGGTTACGGCGTGACGGTGGCCGACGTGGACGGCGATGGCAAACCCGACATCCTGCTCGCCGACAAGAATCAGTTCGTCTGGTACAAGAACCCGAAATGGGAAAAGTTCATTCTCGCCGAGGATCTGACCAAAGAGGACAACGTTTGCATCGCCGCCGCGGACATTGACGGCGACGGCAAGTGCGAAATCGCCGTGGGCGCGGGCTGGAACCCCGGCGACACGATCAACAGTGGCGCGGTGTTTTATTTGATTCCGCCAAAAGACCGGACACAGAAATGGGAGCCGGTCGCGTTGCACCACGAACCGACCGTTCACCGGATGCGCTGGCGCGTGATGAACGGCGCGCTGCACATGACGCACAACTTCGACCCGGTGCAATGGGATGACGACCCCGCGCAGGAGTTGTTGATTGCGTCGCGGGAGGGCGCGTTCGTGTCGAACTGGGACCCGGACGCCAGCGCGCTCAAGCTGACGCAGCTTTCCGGCACTGAAAGCGGTGGCGCGGGTGAACTCCGACTCGGGAAACTGCCAGGCGGGAAAAGGTTTTTTGCCACGGTCGAGCCGATGCACGGCACGAACCTTGTCGTTTACACCGAACCGGAACATTACGACGGCAAACAACTTTGGGCGCGCCACGTGTTGGACCCTTCGCTGGTGGACGGCCACGCGCTCGCCTGCCGTGACGTTCTCGGCGCCGGTTCGGATCAAATTGTCGTCGGCTGGCGCGCGATGAACAAACCGGGCGTCAAGGTCGGCATCAAGCTGTTCACTCCGCTGGACAAGGAAGGCAAGGATTGGCGACAAACTCTGATCGACGACAACACGATGGCTTGTGAGGACCTGACGGTGGCGGATTTGAACGGCGACGGCAAGCTCGATATCGTGGCCGCCGGTCGGGCGACGAAGAATGTGAAGATTTACTTCAACGAGGGCACGTCCAGCAGGAAATAGCGTGAGGTGTGGCTTTGAATGAACCCCCTCCAAATCTTTGTCGCACCTGCGACAAAGTTCTGTACGGGTTGATTCATGGTCACCGAGAAGGCTTGAATGGAGCACGTCGCTGGGCAGGAGCCTCGTCACGGGCGACGGCAGCAGGTTCAGCTTCCGCTTCTTGGAGTCAGAGCCTCCTACTCCGAAAATGGGACTGGAGAAACGCTCGCCCTCACCCCAGCCTTCTCCCCCAGGAGAGGGGGAAGCACGCACACTTCCCGGAATTTTCGCGCCGTTTGGTGTGGAATTGCTTCATGGGGACTTACGTCGGCAGCTACGGTAATACGGAAATGGAGGTTGGACTGCCATCTGCAATGGGGTAGCCTCAACGCGTCGCACGAACACGAGCGATCCGCATGGCTACTCAAACCGTTGATAAGGCCCCGGCCAGTCCATCCACTCCCGTCGTCGAACCCTATATCGCCCCCGAGACGCATCTGCGGGAATTCACGCCTCGCGCGCTGATTCTGGGCACGATTCTGGGGATGATCTTTGGCGCGTCGTCGCTTTACCTTGTCCTCAGAGTCGGCTTAACCGTCAGCGCTTCGATTCCGGTCGCGGTCATTTCGCTCACGCTTTTCCGGCTGGGATCCAGGGTGTTCGGCTTTCGGGACGCGACGATCCTTGAGAACAACATCGCGCAAACCGCCGGTTCGGCTGGCGAGTCAATCGCCTTTGGCCTGGGTGTCACCATGCCGGCCATCATGATCCTTGGCTTCGACCTCGAACTGAGCCGTGTGATGATGGTGGCGATCCTCGGCGGGCTGCTCGGCATCCTGATGATGATTCCGTTGCGCCGCGCGTTGATCGTGAAGGAACACGGCGTGCTGAAATATCCGGAGGGGACCGCGTGCGCCGAGGTGCTCAAAGCGGGCGCGTCCGAGGAATCGCGTGCGTCGGCCTCGGATGTGGCCAAGGCGGAATGGGAAAAGGCGAAGGCGGCCGGCCTTGGCAAGAGTCTGAGCGCGCGAACGATTTTCACCGGGTTCGCCATCGGCCTAGCCTACAAGACGCTCATGGACGCGCTCAAGGTTTGGAAGGGTTCTGCCGAATATGCCTTCAGCAACTGGAAAGGCGCTTCGGTCGCCACCGAGGCGACGCCTGAATTACTTGGGGTCGGCTACATCATCGGGCCGCGTATCGGTTCGATCATGTGCGCAGGAGGCGTGCTCTCTTATCTCGTGCTGATCCCGATGGTGAAATTCTTCGGTGATATGGTGGAAGGTGTGGTGCTCCCGGGCAGGAGCCCGATCAGCGGAATGTCTCCCAGCGTCATCCAAAAATCGTATGTGCTGTACATCGGTGCAGGTGCCGTAGCGGCAGGTGGTATCTTTAGCTTGATTCGCTCGCTTCCAACCATTTGGCACGGCCTCAAAGTGGGACTGCGCGATTTCCGCGGCGGAGCGCAGGCTTCGCGGACCGAGTTGCAGCGAACCGACCGTGACTTGTCGATGAAGTTCGTTGCCGTCGGGATCATCGTTTTGCTCGCGGCCATCGTTGCGACGGCTTCGCTCCACGTGAACCTCCTTGGCGCGGTTTTGATTGTGATTTTCGGATTTCTATTCGTGACCGTGTCGTCGCGATTGACCGGCGAGATCGGGTCGTCTTCAAATCCAATTTCGGGGATGACCGTCGCCACGCTTCTGTTCACGTGTCTGGTTTTCCTGTTCAAGGGTTGGACCGACGCAAAATACTTTGTCACAGCGCTGTCCGTTGGCGGCATAGTGTGCATCGCCTCGTCGAACGGAGGAACCACCTCGCAGGACTTGAAGACCGGTTTCCTGGTCGGCGCCACTCCAAGACTGCAACAGATCGCCATCATTTGCGGCGCACTGGCTTCTGCGCTCGTTCTTGGTTCGGTGCTGCAGTTGTTGAATGACCGGGGCACAGTTTACGTGCCTGCGAGCCAAGTGGCGCAGGATTTGAAGGTCGATTTGCCTCACAGGGACGTAACGAAGAAGGAAAAGATTTCCGGACCGCAAGCGACGCAGGACGCGACGGAATACTGGGTTTATCACTGGCCTGACGCGGCGACAGGTGAGGCAAAGAAGTTCCTTCTCGATAATGGGGGAAACGCGGTCTGGTACGTCGACCCTGGCATCAACGGCACTTTCAACAAGCGGCCCGACGGCTCCGAAGTAAAGAAGTTCACTGCGCCGAAGGCCGTTCTGATGAGTTACATCATCAAAGGTATTCTCGACCGGCGACTACCTTGGGGACTCGTGTTGTTGGGCGTCATGATCGCGGTCACATTGGAGATGTGCGGAGTCTCCTCGCTGGCGTTCGCGGTGGGTGTCTATCTGCCACTGGCGTCGTCCGCGCCGATCTTCATCGGCGGCATGGTCAGGTGGTTCGTGGACTGGCGCGCCCGGAAGGAGTTGGCACACGTAGAAATGACCGAGGACCAATTCGTGGCGGAAACCGACAAGAGCCCCGGTGTGTTGCTGTCTTCCGGGTACATCGCCGGCGGCGCGATTGCCGGCATCCTGATCGCGATCATGGGCGGGCTAATGGTGGACACCAGCAACGCCATCGACAAATGGTCCACGGATCATAATCCGTTTTATTCGGCGGCGGATTGGAACGGCCACCGCGCCGATCTGTTGTGTCTCATTCCTTTCGTCCTCCTCGTGCTATGGCTTTACCGGGTTGGCCGTCGTGTCTCTGCTTTGGCAAGCGCCGAAGCCGCTCCGCCTCGCCGCCGTTGATTTCATCAAGGGCGACGATGCTCAGATTGGACGCCGAGTGCAGGACTTGCCGAACGCATGAATTTGGGCGCCGCCATTCGAACCGGTGGGGCGACCCGTCTTTCGTAGCAGTACTGCGGAGGGTGGAGACTCCGTCGAGCCCTGACTTCGGTTGAGAAAGAATAGGGATCGAGAGGACTCTCGCCCCACCAAATAGCTGGAATGAAACGCACGCACCATTGCAATGAACTGCGCCCGGCGCACGTCGGGCAGACAGTGACTTTATGCGGCTGGGTCCATTCCCGACGCGACCTGGGCGGCTTGATTTTCATCGACATCCGCGACCGCGAAGGCCGGACCCAAACCGTTTTCGATCCGTCCGATTTGCCGAAAGAAATCTTCGAGCGCGCCGCGTCGTTGCGGAGCGAGTGCGTCGTTGCCATCACCGGCAAAGTCCGCCAGCGACCCGCCCGCACCAACAATGTGAAGATCGCCACCGGCGAGGTGGAGGTGGCCGTCAGCGTGTTGGAAGTGCTCAACATGGCCGACGTGTCGCCGTTTCCCGTGGACGATCCCGAAGTCGCGTCGAAGGTGAACGAGGAATTGCGGCTGCAATATCGCTACCTGGATCTGCGCCGACCGGAGATGGCGCGGAACATCCGCCTGCGCAGCCAAGTCGCAACGGCGACACGGGTGTTCATGGAAGAGCAGGGATTCCTGGAGGTCGAGACGCCGATCCTGTTCAAATCCACGCCCGAAGGCGCGCGCGAATTCCTGGTCCCGAACCGCCGCGAGCCGGGAACGTTTTACGCGCTGCCGCAATCGCCGCAGCAATTCAAACAGATTCTCATGGTGAGCGGTGTCGAGCGCTATTACCAGCTCGCCCGCTGCTTCCGCGACGAGGACCAGCGGGCAGATCGCCAGCTCGAATTCACCCAGATCGACATCGAGATGTCGTTCATCGAGCGCGAGGACATCTACACGCTGATCGAAGGTTTGCTGCGCCGGGTTTGGAAAGTTGCGCTCGGCAAGGACATCGTGACGCCGTTCCCCAGGATTACCTTTGAGGAAGCGCTGAACCGCTACGGCGCCGACAAGCCGGACACCCGCTTCGGCATGGAACTGGCGGACTT
>QHNT01000418.1 GCA_003218515.1 Verrucomicrobiota bacterium
CCCAGCGACCGTGCTGACCGGTCAGGAACAGATAAAAATCATTGTTGGGATCAACGACGGGCCCGAAGGTGTAGGAGTGATAATTCCCGGTGAAACCCCAGTCGGCATTGATCGCCTCGTAAAGGTCGGCTTCGCCATTCCCGTCCGTGTCCGTCAATCGCGTCAGCTCACACTTCTGCGCGACATAAATCCGGTCATGGACGACTTTGAGTCCAAGCGGTTCGTTCAGTCCGCGTGCGAATCGGCGATACGCAGCTCCCTCCACCGCTCCTTGAGCGTTTTGGACGACATATACTTCACCCGGCCAGGTGCAGATTACCAGGTCGCCGTTGCTGAGCCAGTCCATCCCGCCGACCAGCAAATCAATTTCGCGCGGCAACGGGAAGTGTTCGATTCGATAAAATTCATCGCCGCTTTCCCGTCGCGCAGCCGCGGCATCGCCGGCAAACGCCTTCACCCGGGGAGCCTTGGAATCCTTCTCGGCGCTTGTCACCGACGACATGTTGGCCGGCGCGACGGCCGCTCCGGCGATTCGGTTCAACGTTTCGGAAGCGATTCGCTCGGATGAGGCAAGTGTGACGACCTCAAACGACAACTCTTTCGTGTGTGGCGGAATCCGCAGCCAGGCACGCGACTCCATCCCGACAACGCGATTGGTCTTCACGGCGCTGTCCGGGCCTTTGCCGTCCTTCTCCGTTTGCAACAATACCGGGTAGTCCACTTCCTGTTGGTTGGGCGCCCATTCCAACGGCCCGTTGCCGCGCAAGATGAGTGTCAGATAACCTGCATTCATTTGCACCGTCATGGCCGATTTCAAATCGCCCAATAACCACCCTTGGTTCATCGCTGCGTTGGCGAGATAAAACAGGTCTTGGTCGCAGGGGCTGATCTGGAAACGGCGGACGACGGCGGCCATATTTCCAATCATTTCCCGTCGGGGAGCTTCAAAAATCTGCACGGCTTTCCCCTGCTCCATTGCCAGTTCGTACATGAGAGTGATCGCGCCGCCCTTGGTGCTGGTCCCTTCGAAGCGGGCGCTTTCCGGCCTCTCGAATGGGTCCTTCTGCGCTCGCCTGCCAATCCGCCAGGGAAATACGGGCGGATTACCCCAGAGTGTTTGTCCGTTGAAGTTGCAAAGAAACGGACTTTTCTGCCCGGTGTACGGCGGGCCCAAAAGGTTTAAGCGTGCGCCGGTCCACACAGTATGTGTCCGCAGTAGCTGCGCGTCGAACGCAAGGTGCAAATTCGTCGCCAGCGGAATCACGATGCTGCGCGACGACTCGGCCATCGGCGCGCGCCTGAACGGTTGATCGATTGGATCGCGTTTAGGGTTGGCGACGGCGGCGGCCAGATGACTCTGCCGAAACTGCGCGAGCAAAGCGCAAGCAACCAACGTGCACCACAGTCTGAAGCGAGCATGCGCCGTGGTATTCAAGCCGCGGCCTATGTTCATCCAAATCCAGCCACGGTCAACGCTGAACCAATCCGGGAGTCAAACATCGAAGAAGACCCTCAAGCGCCTCTTGCGTTCAGGGTAATGTATCCGCTCTGGCCGCCCCATCCAAACATCGCTCACACCCGGCGAGTAATTGGCGCCGCTAAAACGGGCGCGGTTGATCCAGTCGCCGGTCGTCGCCAGCAATCCTTCGTTTCGCACGGCAACCTCGGCCGGCCTCTGCGGCCAGGGAGAATGCCAGATGCGGAAGCAGCGGCGCTTGTTCCGGCAACATGTAAACGCGGTGTACCGCTCCAACAGAAAGGCGTCGAGCGTTTCACCTTTGCAAGGCTGAAACTCGGCGTATGGCGCGAGCGCCGCCTGCCAGGAAAACAATTTTGAACCTCCTGCCACCTGAGCTGTTCCCCCGATGATACCGTCTTCCAGGCTGTGCCTGTAAACCAGACGTCCAAATCGGTACGGCAAGCCGAAGGTCGGCGGCCCGAGCGGCACGCAGAGCGGATTCGACAGAAACTCGGCGATGAAATAAATGCCCGACTCGTTTCGATGCCTGACGTAGGTTCGGACATTGAGAAAACGCGTGCTTGCGATCGGCTTGAACAGCAGTTCCCCCAGCCGCCCGCCGGAGCACGGCCGCAGCCGGCGCAGGCTGAACGCGACCAGACTCACAAACGCTTTGCCATTCCACAAATCGAGTTCAAACGGCACTTCGTTTTGCAGAACTGCCGCGTCCACTTCGTAATGGATGAACAGGGCATGCGCCCAATCGCCAAGGAATAGCGGTTCAAACGGTGGTGAGAGCAGGTTGTCTCGCCGCGTTTCACGGAGAACATCGCTGCGCCGGCTTGAGCCATTCATCATTTCAAGCACTCGCCAGTGGAAGTGAGGAGTCCACGATCATCGACCTCGAACCGGGCCGTGCACTGCGGCCATGGCTCGTGCCAGATACGAAACACAACCGGCGTGCGGCTGCGATAAGCAAAGGCGGTATAGCGCTCCAGGCAAAATTCCGCGAGCGACCCAGGCGCAGGCGGGACAAATTCGGTTCCGGTATCAAAAGTCGCAGAGTAAATCAGCCGCGCCGCAGAACCTTCCCGCACGCTGCCTGTGACACACCCTGTTTCGTGCCGGTGTTCGTAATGCATCCGTCCCCAATGCCACGGCAAGCGGAGTCCGGGCAATCGTGTCAGCAGACAGAATGGATGCGAGAGCCATTGGTGTATGAAGAACACGCCCGGTTCGCCGCCATGCCGCACATAGGTCCGGACGTTGAAGAAGCGGTTCGTGGATACCGGTCGCGCGAGCCATTCCATCGGCCGACCGCCCCATCGCGGATGAAAGCGGTGCATGGTGAAAGCCACGAGGCTGACGACGGCCTGTCCTTCGAGCAGTTCGAGCTCAAACGGCACCTGCCGCTGCAGCACTTCACGTTCAACTTCGTAATGCGCGAACAGCACCCGCCGCCATTCGCAGACAAACGTCGGTTTCTCTTCACGGGCGACGAAGCGTTCCAGGGCTGCGTCGCTGAGCGTTCGCGGGAGTTCTGTTGTGGGGACATTCATGTTCCGGCCGGTCGCGCGGGTTGTCGTTTCAAACGCGGAATGCCGCCGTCAAATAAACCGCTGCAAGTCCGCCGTAAGTCAGGAGCAAAGCCAGATGAATGAGTGTCCGGTCCAGGCGTCCGCGCCAGTGACTGCCGCTGTAATAGACAAACTGCAGAACAAACCGGGTGCCCCAGAATATTCCAATGGCCGCCGCCAGCGAGCGACAGAAAGGATCGAGCGTCTGCGCCATTTCGCCGGCAAAACGCCAGGTCATCGCCGCGAAGATGAGGAGCGTAAGCGAAATGAACCAGGAATGAACCTGGAACACCTCCCGAATCAGCAACGGTAGCCGGGCCAACTCTTCTTTCCAGTTCAGAATGCGGACGAGAAACAGATTGAGTATCGCAACGGCCAATTGAATCGCGGCGGCAGTTTGCAACCAGATTGTCAGCTCAAGGTTTAATGCTTTCATAGTCCTCATCGGAATGCGGTCCACGCATAAATTGCAGCCAGGTAGATGAAAACGGCCGTGGTCAGGTAATACCCCAGCCGGTAAAACCAGTTGGCCAGATACGGACGGACATCGAAGACGAACACCGCGACGATCAGTCGCAGCATCCAAAATGTGGCAAAGAAAACGCAGAGAGCGCGGGCCAACGGTTCGCCGGAGGCCATCGCCGGGGCGTGAAAAAACGTGAGGCCGCCGAAGCCCAGCAGTGTCAAACCGATGAAGGTAAAATAGACCCAGAACAATCGGCGAATGAATGGTGGAAGCGCCGCCAGGTGCTCGCGCAAGTTCACGGCTTTCGGCATCGTCCCGCCGGCCCACGCCAGTCCGAGATGGAGCGCGCCGCCGATTTGGAGGAGAGTGATCAGTTTCATGGATTTCTTTCAGGTTGCGCCGATTTCGCGGAGGAACGGCAGGATGACGTTTCCGATAAACGGCGGATGAAACAGCCCGAAAACCGGCCCTGCCGCGCAAACGAGGGTGAAAAGCCAGCCTGGCAGCCCGTGGCCAAGCCCAAGCCATCGGCCAGGTTTCGACCGCTCAAACAGAAGGCCGAACCCTTGAAGCAAAAAGTAAGCGGTGGGCAACCCGTACCCGCCGCCAGCCGGGAGCGAGATGACCGCTTCGTGAACCAAGCCCGAGCTAAAGAACACGAACAGGGTCGCCACCTTGGGTCCCACCCGCCTCCTCAGCGGTTGGAAGGCATAAGCGTGTGCCAGTTGATGAAACGCCGCGTTCCAACGTTTGCCCCAAAATTCAGCCAGCGACGTCGCCAAAACCGGCGCGCGCATGATCGGCGCCGCGTTGATTCCAACCCGCCGCCACAGCAACGCCAGCAGGTGGAACAAACCGAAGTGCAGCAGGAATGCCAGGCCGGCCAATCCGACCCAACCCGCAAGCAGCGGGTGTTTTTCCTGAACGAGTCCAGCGACACCCCAAATCAGCCCGATACCCAGGAGTGTTTTCACCGCCGCAAAGCACCAACCCAACGCCATGGGCTTTGGCGTCGTCGCTTCCTTGCGAAGGAACGGGCCGACGTCCATACCTGGCCAGGCAAGCAGATAAGCCAAAGCGTATCGGAGACCCTTTCTTCCAGCCTTCGCCTCCCGCCAAGTGATCCATTTGCATCCGAAGAAAATGGCAAACGCCATCGTCCACATGAATCCCCACGCGGGCAAAACTGGTTTGAATTTGCAAGTTAACAACGGAAGGCCAACTAGCGGCAGCCAACTGAGACCGTGGTTGGGTTGCCGGCGCCGGCATGCGCCGTCGGCGCAGTTTCTCCGCTGTGCAATCCGGGCATAGAGGCGCGCGAACGCCGGCATCGCGCCCGGCAGCCGACTGAAGGCGAACAGCGGCCACCCCCACCAGATGCGCCTGGCGATCTGCACCACGGCTTCGGCGCCGCCAAACACCTGGCCCGCGTCCGTGAGGAACCGCATCTCCTTGCGCAAATCCTGCGCGCGGATGCCAAGCCTGGCCGAAACTCCGACCGCTTGCAGCGGCCGCAAATCAATCCGTCGCCTCCGCAGCAAACCCCGAAACCGCCCCGCCAGCCCGACGCAAAGCGCACATTCCGCGTCGTAAAACACCTGGCCCCGGGGCCCGGTGATTGCATCCGTATCTGTAATTTCAGTATGCACAGAAATATGGGCTCAAATAAAAACGGCTCAACCCGACCGCAGGCCCAGCAGCTTCAACACCTTGTCGCCCGGCTTTACGAATCTGACCAGCGCCCGTGTCGGCCATTGTCGCACTTGCAAATACCAGGCGGTCGTGGTCTGGAAAAAATCATGCAGCGCGTGCAGCCGTTCCGCGGTGTATTTGTCGGTCTGCTTGTCCTTCTCCGCTTCGGCGATGCACTCCCGAAGCAACTGGAGCGTGGGGTCAATCTCGCGTCGTTTCCGCTCGTCCAGGACGACGCGAAACATCTCCCAGACATCTTTCATCGACTCGAAATGATCGCGTTTGTCGCCCAGAATATGAACGAGTTTGACGATCCTCCACCCCTGCAAGTCCTTGAGGCTGGTGCTGACGTTGGATCGCGCCACGTTGAGCGTTTCCGCAATCTGCTCCGCGTTGAGCGGTTTTTCTGAAAGGTAGAGCAGCGCATGAATCTGGGCCACCGTGCGGTTGATCCCCCAGCGCGTGCCCATCTCGCCCCAGTGGAGGACGAACTTTTGTTGGAGGGGTGCC
>QHNT01000339.1 GCA_003218515.1 Verrucomicrobiota bacterium
CGGGGAGAGGGCAGGGAGAGGGGTGCCAATCTGGTTCATGGTCCCAATGCATGCGAAAAACGAAAGGGGGCTTTCCATGAACCGCCCCTCTCCCGGCCTGCGGCCACCCTCTCCCCGCCTTGCGGGGAGAGGGCAGGGAGAGTGGTGCCGATCTGGTTCATGGCCCCGATTCGCGTCCAAATTTTGGAGATTCCTCCTCTCCATGAACCGCCTCCTCACCCCGTCCCTCTCTCCCCCCAGTGGGGGAGAGGGTGGCCGGGAGGTCGGGTGAGGGGGCGATTCATGGTCCCAATGCGTGCGCAAAAGCGAAAGGAGGCTTCCCATGAACCTCGTAGCAGCCGACGTAAGGAGGCTCACTTTTCAAATGCGGAGTGCGGAGTGCGGAACGCGGAATTGAGCCAGAGCCCTTACGTCGGCTGCTACGGTCCGCGCCAACCGGCCTTCTCAATGCGGTGGAATTCGGCCTCAACGTCCGTCCCTTCGTAGAAAGAAAGCCAGCCGCGAAGGCGTTTGGTTTCGCCGGGCGCGCAGTCCGGGAACTTTGGATCGGAATGCAGGCAGGGCACTGGAGCATTCGCCCAGACGCGATGACACGGTGCCCACGCCGTGATAATCCAGCGCTTGCCATCAACGGAGCGGCAAGCCACGTAAGGACTGGAAAAAACTTTGTTGTCGTTCGTTTGCTGGTCAAAACCTTTGGCGCCTTTGAGCATGACGCAATTCTGCACGCGCAAGTCGCGCAGGGTTTCCTTCGTCCCGTTCGTCAACCAGAGTTCCATGCGCACCGCGTTGGTCGCCGGCATAACTTTCGCGCCAAAAACAATGCCGTTGGGTAACCTGCGCTCAATGTCAAACGTGCCGTCGGCGCGACGATTCCATTCCAGTCTTTCCAACTCAATATTCTGTTGGGTCCAGATCGTGGGAACGTGTGTGTGGCCCAGATAAGCCAGGCCGAGGTTCGACCAGATCGCCTCCGGCACATCCACAACCACGTAGCTCTCCTCGTCCCAGGGCGTGAACACGCTGAGCTTGGTTTCGCGTTGCGGATTGATCGCGCCTTCGAGGAAGCCGATTCGTGGATGGCGTCCGCCCGGATACGGCAGGACGAGCAATGGCGCGTTTGCCGCCCGCTTCGGCTTGTTGCTTTTCCCGATCTTGAACCTCGCTAAAGCCGTGGCGATTTCGTCGTCGCTCAAACCGATCGCCGCCTTGATCTCGGCGGTGCTGAAGCGATGGTACCAGACCATGTTCTCGAGCCAGAAACGAAGATCCGCCTCACTTTTCGGACGACGAAAATTGGACCGTTCAGGCTGCGCGGCAAACGAAAGGTTCACCAGCGCCAGCAGTGCGGCTTCCGTTACGACGTGCAAATTCATAAGAATTTGGAGAAACGTCCGGCTTTGTCGGAGGACTCCAGGCATTCAACTGATACTGCCAACGAACGGTCCGAATCGTGTAAATCTTGCGCGCCCACCCTGTCAAGCATACGAGAAAGCTATTAATACTATTGACCGTTTCCGCGGCACACTGGCCGATCGTTTCCAGAAACAGCAGCCGTTCTCCATCGTACCGACCTTCACCCGGTCGCGCTATCAGCGGGGAGCGCGCCCGCCCCGGGCGCCGTGGTTGGCGCCTCGCCAACCACTCCGGGAGCGCTGGCGCTGGCCCGCCGTTTGCTGAACGCGAGAAACCCAACCGGCGAGGGCGCCGGTTGGAGCGCCCGTCGCGGGCGCGCTCCCTTGAACACGCGCATGCGCTCAGGGGGCAGACTATTATTCAAGGTTGGAGTGCCGCGCGGTAAAAGCGCTGCGACTTGTTGGTTGAACCGGAATCGACCCACGTCGAGGGGCTGTTCGTGAGGACAAAACTGGCGACGGTTGCCCAACCGTTGGTCGCTCCGAGGTCTTCAGTGGCCTCAACCTGGAATGTCTTTCCGACAGGTCCATTGATCGATAGTTCCAGTGGCGAAGAACGGCTGAGCGTCAACGAGGCGATTGGATCGGATTGCCAGATCTGTCCTCCGAGGAGGCTGACAAAGGTGTTTTGAGCGTAAGTGATACCGGGGATGGACGACCAAGGATGACCTGGATCACGCTTGCGCCAGTGCACCCCGTCCGTGGAAGTGGCGAATTGGCCGGCCCCTCCCGCCACGAAGACACCATCGCCATAAGCCACCCGATTGACTCCAACGAAAACGTCATTAACCAACGTCCAGTTCCGACCGTCAGCCGAATAGGCGATGAAGCCACTACCCACTGCCACGAATAACCCTTTGCCGAAGGTTACACTTTCGAACTCGACTCGGTTCCACCAGTAGGGCAAGGGAATATTCTCCCAGGTAAAGGTGTCCTGCGAAATCCGCACGAGTGGATCTGTGTCAGAAAACTCGTCAGGGCCACGCCACGCTCCGACAGCCACGTAGTTGCTGTTTCCATACGCCAGGCTGTGCAGGAGAGCGGAGAAATCACCAGGCAGGTGCGGGAAACGGTTGCGCGACCAGTCCGTGCCACTGCTCGAGACAAACAGCCTTGGCGCACCCGAAACCTCGGAAGCCAACAAAAAGAATTGGCCATTCGCAAAAGCAACACCACCGACCACGGTGTCTAGCTCCTGCCACCCAGCCGATTGCCAGTTGGTGCCGTCGCTTGAACGGATCACCGTGTCCGGAAAACCTGTGGCGACAAACATTCCGTTACCGGACGCAACTCTAAACAGATCGCGCGTCGTTCCGGAATTGGCCACCATCCACTGGACGGCGTCGGTTGAAGTCGCGATTCGCCCGCTTTCACTAACCGCCACGAACCGGTCCGGTCCAGACGCGATGCTTGAGAAGTAGGTGCCTTCGGGCGGGGAATAACGCAAATGCCAGTGGTCGAGGCCATCGGCATAGCCGAGAGCAGAACAGAACAGAAGCTCCCCCGCACAGATAATGTCTATCAGCCGCTTCATACTTTTTGCTCTGTTTTATCATTTACCTTGCCGCTGTCAACGTTCACCCGGTCGCGCTGTCAGCGGGGAGCGCGCCCGCCCCGGGCGCTGTGGTTGGCGCCTCGCCAACCACTCCGGGAGCGCTGGCCTTCCCCGCCGTTTGCGGAACACGAACGCGACAAAGCCAACCGGCGAGGGCGCCGGTTAGAGCGCCCGCGGCGGGCGCGCTCCCCCATGAACACGCGCATGCGCTCAGGGGGCAGACTATTATTCAAGGTTGGAGTGCCGCACGGTAAAAGCGCTGCGACTTGTTGGTTGAGCCGGGATCGGTCCACGTCGCGGGACTGTTGGTGAGAACAAAATTGGCGACGGTTTCCCAACCATTGGTCGCTCCGAGGTCTTCAGTGGCTTCAACCTGACAGCTCTTCCCGACAGGTCCGAAGATCGATAGTTCCAGTGGCGAAGACCGGCCGAGCATCAAAGAGGCGATCGGGTCGGATTGCATGATCAGTCCCCCGCTTACAACGCTCACAAATGTGTTTTGACCGTAAGTGATACCGGGGATGGCCCTATCGTGGCCCGGATCACGCTTACGCCATCTCACTCCGTCCGTGGAGGTAGCAATTTGTGCGGCACCTCCCGCCACGAAGACACCATCACCATAGGCGACCGATTGTAATCCGTCGAAAATGTCGTTCACCAACTTCCAATGCCTTCCGTCAGCCGAATACACGATAAAAGCTACATCGTTCAGACCTCTACCCACCGCCACGAACAACCCTTTGCCGAAGGTTACACTCTGGAACTCGACTCTGGACGACCATAGAAACGATTGAGTCAGGGGAATGTGCTCCCAGGCGAAGGTATCCGGAGAAATCATGACTAACGGCCCTTTCAAGCCAAGGCCAAACACGTCCGACCTCGTGCCGACAGCCACGTAGTTGCTGGCGAAAGCAACTATCCCTGGCAAAGTGGCTGGCTCCTGCCACCCTGCTGACTGCCAGTTTGTCCCATCGGTTGATCGGATGACAGTGTCCGGATATCCGGTGACCACGAAGACGCCATTGCCGGAAGCAACGCTATCAAGGCGGGCC
The DNA here is from genome assembly GCA_003218515.1 of Verrucomicrobiota bacterium. Lineage (GTDB taxonomy): Bacteria > Verrucomicrobiota > Verrucomicrobiia > Limisphaerales > AV2 > AV2. The sequence continues at coordinate 4,023 of QHNT01000339.1, forward strand.
GTTGTTCCGGACTGCACCAACGTCCACTGAATGGCGTCGGTTGAAGTCACGATTCGCCCGTTTTCACTAACGGCCACGAAGCGGTCTGGCCCGGAAGCGATGCTTGAGAAGTACATCTCTCCTGGCGCCGAATAGCGTAAGGGCCAGCGATCGAGGCCATCGGCATGTGTGACGGCAAGACAGAACAGAAGCCCCCCTGCACATATGAAGTCATTCAGCGGCCGTTTCATACTTGGCTCCATTTGCCTTTTAGCTAGTGGTCCGCGTCAACGTTCACCCGGTCGCGCTTTCGCGCAAGGGCGTAGCGCAGCCCCGGGTCCAGCGGGCGGAACGCACGGACTTGCAACAAAAGCTCGTTCCATGCGCCGCAGCGCGGCGCTCCTACCTCAGGAAACACGTGCGCGCCGTCCTGAAACACACGGTCCGGTCGGCGAGGGCGCCGACCGGTGCAGCCGAGGCGGCTGCGCTCCCCGGATCACCATGCGGAGTAATTTTGCCGCCAGACGACTGCCTTCGCCTTGTTGGACCAGAAGGCCTCGCCCAGACTGATCGTCGGCTGACTTGGGCTCCAGGCGCCGTTGCTGTAAGTGTAGGTCGTATAAGAACCGTCTGTGCCGGTCATTCGACTGATGGTGTCGCCTTGCGCGATCTGGAACCCAAGCTTTGTACCCGTGATTTCACAACCGACCGGCTAAACTTGAAATTGGCAAGCGGCGGCGCTCGGGCTAAAGTCAATGCGAATTCAGCACCCTGATGTTTATGGAATTGTCTGCCTCTGACATCCGCGCGCGAACGTTTGCCGCTTGCGTTTTGCCGTTCCTCCTGACGGCTGCCGTCGCCGGGGCAGACTCCGCACTCCACACTCCGCAATCCGCATTTCCCACGGTGTCGTTTCGCAATGACGTGATGGCAGTGCTGTCCAAGGCCGGTTGCAGCGCAGGCACGTGTCATGGAAACAAGAACGGCAAGGGCGGATTTAAACTCTCCTTGCGCGGCCAGGACCCGGACGTTGATTACCTCACCTTGACGCGCGATTTATTTGCTCGCCGCATCGACTCCATAGAGCCGCAGCAGAGCCTCATTCTCCTGAAGCCCACCGCGCAGGTCGCGCACGAAGGCGGCTTGCGCTTCAAGCAAGGCTCGGAGGAATACGAAATCCTCAGCCGGTGGATCGCCCAAGGGATGCCCAACGACCTGGCTTCCGCGCCAAAACTGGAGCGCATAGTCCTTGCGCCGCAGGAAAAAGTATTGATCGAGCCGGCGACCGAAGTGCAGTTGCGGGTACAGGCGCTTTTCACCGATGGCGTCACGCGCGACATTACCTCGCTCGCTGTGTATGAACCGGCGAATAGTCTGGCCAAGGTGTCGCATGACGGACTGGTGCAAGGCCAGGGCGCAGGGGAAACCACCGTGTTGGTGCGTTATCTCCACTGCCAGGAACCGGTGCGATTGGCCTTCGTGCCGGCGCGGCCTGGTTTTGTGTGGAAGAATCCGCCGCTCAACAACTACATCGACGAGCAGATCTTCGCCAAGCTGCGCACGCTGCGCATGAATCCCTCTGAACTCTGCTCGGATGCAGTGTTCCTGCGGCGTGCTTACCTCGATTTGCTGGGTATTCTGCCGACGGCGGAGGAGGCGCGCGCGTTTGTGAACGATGAGGTCGCAGCCGCCGACGTAAGGAAGCCCATTTTTCAAAATCGGAAATCGGAAGTCCGAAATCCGAAATTGGCCACCGCCTCCTTACGTCGGCGGCTGCAAAAGCGCGCGCAGCTCATTGACCAGTTGCTCGAACGTCCGGAGTTTGCGGATTTCTGGGCATTGAAATGGGCGGACCTCCTGCGCGTCGAAGCTCATTCGCTCGACCAGAAAGGCGTGCAGAACTTCCACCATTGGATTCGCCAAAGCATCGCCGAAAACAAGCCGCTGGACGAATTCGTGCGCGAACTCATCACTGCTCGCGGCAGCACGTACAGCAGTCCGGCGGCGAATTTCTACCGCCCCAACCGCGATCCCGCCACGCGCTCCAGAGCGGCGGCGCAGGTGTTCCTCGGCACGCGCTTGCAATGCGCCGAGTGCCACAATCATCCTTTCGACCGCTGGACGCAGGACGATTACTACGACTGGGCCGACCTCTTTGCGCGCGTGAAATACAAGGTCATCGAGAACAAACGTGAAATCAGCAGCGACGAACACGAATGGAACGGCGAGCAGATCGTCTTCGTCGCGCGCCAGGGTTCGGTGAAGAATCTGCGCACGGGCAAGGAGGCGCAGCCGCGTTTCCTGGGCGATCCGCTGATCTCGCGCCGCGCCGGCGAAGCAGAGAAGGCCAACGAACCCGGCTCCAACCCCTCCCAAGCAGGGGAGCGAGCGCGCGCGCGCCCGCATGATGTTCCTCCCTCAGCAGGGGATAGACGTGGGTCTCCTCCGGATGAACTCGAAGCCCTCGCCAACTGGCTCACGAGTTCGACCAACGCGTTGTTCGCCCGCGTCCAGGCCAACCGGGTCTGGTATCAACTGATGGGACGCGGCCTGGTGGATCCCCCCGATGATTTTCGCGCCACCAATCCGGCGTCGCATCCCGCCTTGCTCGACGCGCTGGCGGAGGATTTCGTGAAACATAAATTCGACGTGCGCTACCTGATTGGGCTCATCATGAACTCGCGCACGTATCAGTTGGCTTCGGAGCCGAACGACACCAACGCGGGCGACGAAGTCAATTTCTCGCGCGTGTTGGCGCGCCGCCTGGGCGCGGAGCAACTGCTCGATTGCCAGAGCCAGGTGACGGGCGTGCCGTTGAAATTCGCGGGCTATCCAGTGGGCCTGCGGGCGGCGCAGTTGCCCGGAGTGCGGCCGGAAAGCAAGGGCAAGCGCCGCGCGAACCAGTGGGACCGGTTTCTTGAACTCTTCGGCAAGCCGCCGCGGCTGTTGACGACCGACACCGAGCGCTCGTGCGAATGCAATATGGCCCAGGCCTTCCAGATGATCAGCGGGCCGACCGTGAACGAATTGCTGTCTGAAAAGGACAACCGCGTCAGCCGGCTCCTCGCCAGCGGCGAGTCCAACCGGGAGGTCCTGGAAGAACTTTTCTGGGGGACGCTCACACGCGCGCCGACACCGGCGGAGTTGGGCAATCTTTCGCCCGGCCTCGACAGCACGAAAGAGCGTCGCGCGGAATTGGAGGACATCTTGTGGGGGCTGCTGAACTCGAAGGATTTTCTGTTTCGGAAGTAAGTGAGGGAGTACATTCGGACACCGCCACCACCATTGGTTGTAACGTGGGGCGTCTCCCCAATAGTGTTCGGCATGAAAAACGCCGAGGGCGTTATTCCCTCTCTCCCCGCGAGCAACGAGCGGGGAGAGATGCTGGAGAGAGGGGAAACTGAGGCAAAACGGCCTCCTCTCCCCGGCCCTCTCCTCCTTTTTTGGGGAGGAGAGGGAGAAGGGAAGCGCTGCTGCGCCTCAACCAAACTACTTGCCGAAACAGTGTTGCACCATTGCGCGCCACCGCAGCGGCGCACCCACCAAATCCAAATGAGGCCACGGCCCGAACCTGAACGACCCAATGAACACTTTGACCAGGCGTAATCACGTTCGACACGGTGTTCTGCGCTTCGCGGTGACGCTGGCGATGCTCACCTATGTGGACCGGGTGTGCATTTCCCAGGCCGCGCCCTTCATGCAGGAGGAACTCGGCTTCACGGCGGGCCAGATGGGCCTGGCGTTTTCCGCGTTTGCCTGGGCCTATGCACTCTTCGAGATTCCCGGCGGTTGGCTCGGCGACCGGATCGGCCCGCGCAAAGTATTGCTGCGCGTGGTGATCATGTGGTCGGTTTTCACCGCTGCGACCGGCTACGTCTGGAATCTCGCTTCCCTGGTCGTCGCGCGATTTTTCTTCGGCGCGGGCGAGGCCGGCTGCTTTCCGAATCTGACCAAGGCTTTCATGATCTGGTTACCCAACCAGGAACGCACCCGCGCGCAGGTCATCCTGTGGTTGAGCGCCCGCTGGGCCGGCGCCTTCACTCCACTGCTGGTCATTTGGGTCATGTCCTGGCTTTCGTGGCGAAATACTTTCGCGCTGTTCGGATTGATCGGCGTGGTCTGGGCATTCCTTTTCTACCGCTCGTTTCGGGATGGGAAACCGACGAACATTTCATTCGCGCCTAGAGCGTTTGAACCACGACCTCCTAGCCCGTCCTGTGGACACCCTCTCCCCCGCGGCGGGGGAGAGGGACGGGGTGAGGAGATGCACAACGAGAATTCGTCCGGTCGGCTGGACGTGCCGTGGCGCGAGCTGCTCTCATCGCGGACCGTTCGGTTGCTCTGGGTGCAATACTTCTGCCTGACGTACGGATGGTTCTTTTACGTCACCTGGCTGCCGACTTATCTGAGAGAAACTCGCGGCCTGGAACTTGACCAAAACGCATTCATGCTCTGGCTGGCAAATGTGCTGAGGGACTTCCTGACTCCCGAGACAACGCGAACGGTATTGGTCGCGGCACTAGCCGGGATTCCTTTGTTTTTCGGCGGCCTTGGGGCGATTGCCTGTGGTCTGCTGACGCCGCGTCTCGTTCGCCTGACGGGAAGTGTGACGCGGACTCGGCGAGCGATCGCTCTCCTGGGCTTTACCGGCGCAGCGGCTCTCCTGGTCTCATCTTGCTACATCAGGGACCCGTTGCTGGCCATGCTCGCCATGGGATTGGCCAGCTTTTGCAATGACCTGACCATGCCTGGCAGTTGGAGCACTTGCATGGACGTGGGCGGGAGATATGCCGGCACACTTTCAGGCAGTATGAACATGATGGGCAGCGTCGGGGCAGCGGCCGCCCCGCTGGTGATTGGCCTGATCCTCGAATTCGGCGATAGAAACTGGGCGCTCACCTTCTGGATTTCCGGAATCATCTACTTCCTCGGCGGACTTTGCTGGCTGTCGCTGGACCCGGTCACGCCGATTGAAGCGGAAGAAGCTTAATCATCGTAATGATTTCGTAGCAGCCGACGTAAGGAGGCTCGCTTTTTAAATGCGAAATGCGGAGTGCGGAATGCGGAATTGAGTCAGAGCCTCTTACTCCGAAAATGGGATTGGAGGAAACGCTCGCCCTGACCCCGGCCCTCTCCCCCAGGAGAGGGGGAAGCACGCACAGTTCCCGGAATTTTCACGCCCTTTGGTGTGGAATTGCTTCATGGGGACTTACGTCCGCGTTTGCCTTTTTCGGTGCTGGCCAATTCCGCGTCGCCCAAAACACCCGTCTCACTGTAACTGCTGGTCCAGGAGATCAGCGTCGCGGGCCCAGCGGCGAAAAGGTCCACCCAACTGAACGGGCTGTCCTCTTCGTTGAAGCTGATCACACCGCTCTTGATCCGGTCTTTGCGCACGTTGTCGCTGTCCAGAAAAAGATACAGCGAGGTCTCCAATTCGCAGGCATGCGCGCAGCCACCGGGAAACTTGCTCTGCCGCCAGCGCGGCAGGAATTGCTTGTCCACCGTGAGCAGGTTCCACCACCCGCAAAGGATGCATTCCGCATCAGTTTCCAGGTTGGTGCGGCGCGCGACCAGATCGAGGTTCGGCATATTGGAACCATGGCCGTTGAGCAGCAGGATTTTCTTGAAACCGTGGTAAGCCAGCGATTTCGTGATGTCCAGCACGTGGTCGATGAAGTGTTGGTAATGATTGTTAATGGTGCCTGGAAAATCCATCACGTGGCCGGTGTAACCGTAGCAAACGGTGGGAAGCACGAGCATCTTATCCGGAATCAGCTTGCCGGCGCCGCGAGAGATCCCGGTGGGGCAGACGATATCCACGTCGAGCGGCAGATGGGCGCCGTGCTGTTCCACCGCCCCGCAAGGCACGATGCAGACTTTGCCCAGGTCCACGGCGTCGTTGATTTCAGGCCAGGTCAGTTTTTCGTAACGGAATTCGGTGGCAGCACGCGACGCTCTCGTTCGTTTCCGCGGTTTCATGCCCAACCTGTTAATCGCCTCTGCCCGCCGCGGCAATGCCTAACTTGGTGGCGGCAGCCGTCGTACAAACGCTCGCCCTCACCCCAGCCTTCTCCCCCAGGAGAGGGTGAAGCGGGCCAGCAGTCAGGGACGACTCACCAGTTAGTGGCTCTTCCCGGCACGGGGAAAGAACCAAAACTTCGCACGTCGAACCCTTAAACTGTAGCAGCCGACGTAAGGAGGCGGATAGTAAATGGCGATCACGGGCTCCACCTCCTTACGTCGGTGGCTACAGGCTGTCGTGATTTGATGCGGAGTATGAAATATCCGCGTTAGCCGCCGTTCTAATCTATCAGTCGCGCGCCGCCAGTAAATCTGGCCAGCGCGTCTGGATTCACCTTCAATCCCAGGCCTGGTAGCACAGGGATCGGAAGCATCCCCTCGCCATCCAAATGCCAGCCACCAAGCGCGATCTCGTCAATGAACTGAGAGCCCGTCAGATATTCCACCAGGTCAGTGTCTGGAAAAGCGGAGGCCAATTGCAAATCGGCTGCCAACCCGACTGCTGTGTTCCATCCGTGCGGGATGAAGCGAACCCCGTTTTCCTGAGCCATCCAGGCGATTCGTCGTTCCTCGCTGATGCCACCGACTTTCGTCAGGTCCGGTTGCACGATATCAAACGCGCCCGCTTGCAACCAGGGCTGAAACGATTGTCGGCGTGTCAGGACCTCGCCACCTGCGATGGGAACCGGCGCCCGGCGGCGCAATTCGATGTAATCGTTCATCGCATCGGGTCGCAGGGGCTCTTCAAACCAGGTCACGTCGTGGTCGGCCAGCATCTCCGCCGTTCGCAGCGCCCACTTGTAGCCTTGAGACCAGAAGGCATCGCTGCCTCCGGCATCCACCATCACCAGCGAGTCCGGGCCGACGGCTTCCCGCGCCGCGCGAACGATCGCTTGATCCAATTTCGCGTTGTGCCGACCAAAGGGTCCCCAGCCAATTTTGAACGCCCGAAATCCTTTTGCTTTGATGGCGCGCAGATGATCGGCGAGCGGTTCGGGTTGTTGCATGAGAACAGAAGCGTAGGGCTTCACGCGCTCGCGATAGCGTCCCCCCAACAACCGGCCCACCGGCTGGCCTGCGGCCTGACCGAGCAAGTCCCAAAGAGCGATGTCAATGCCGCTGATGGCATGGGTGATCGAACCGCCGCGTCCGAGCCAAAAGGTGTTTTGGTGCAGCTTTTCGCTCACGCGCTCCGGCTCCAGCGCATTCTCACCGCGATAAAGCGGCTCCAACACCGCCAGCGCCGCGCGCACGAGCTGATCGTTGCTGAAGACGCTGCCGAGCCCGACCAGGCCCTCGTCGGTGTGAACAGCAACCAAAGTGTGAACGCAATCCTCGGGCCGAAGTTCATTGCTCCATCCGCCTTCCGGCGTCGCTCCACGCAAGCCGGCGCATTTGATCTCCCGGATTTTCACAAGCCATCGCTTCTATGCGTTCGGAAGGGAATTTTCCAGAAAACACCGGCGCCGCAAAGCTTTTAGCGATATCCGATGCGGTTGCAGACTTCGGCTTAGTGGTCTATTTACGGGGGAAGCAATACGGCGTTCACCCCGACCCATTAGGGAACTGCACCCTATTGTTGGATAGCCAATTCTTCGACAGGTTGCGTCGTCCCTCGAAACGTAAGGTTGGAGAGAAATGATGAACAGTGCAACACGAAGGACCAGGTTTCGCGTGTCAGTTGCTTGCGGCATCGCGCTTTTGTTTTCGAGCGTTTCTGCCGCGCGCGCTGATTTGCTGGTGCTGGCCGCGAACCCAACAGTTTGGCTGTTCGATGATCACACGGGCACCCTCATGAACCGATTCGAAGGAATTGGTGGAATTGGTGGCCCGGAAACCCTGGAAGGAATCAGCATCGGCCCGGACGGAAATGTTTATGTGACTGGCAACACATTGGGCTGGGGCGACGTTTATCGCTTCACCCGCAACGGACAATTTATGGGGAGATTTGCCACTGATCTTCCAGGAGGGGGAAGAATGACTCATCTGGTCCTGCCGGGAAACCTGACTTTTGGGCCGGACGGCAACTGCTACGTCCTTGGAGGCAGCTCTCTTCCGGGTGCAGTCGATGACCGGATTCTGCGTTACAATCTCGACGGGACGTTTATGGGTTATTTCGTTACCAATGTGAATGCAAGGGATTTGAACTTTGGCAGGGATGGCCAGCTCTATGTCGCGGATGCCAACCGCGGCATCGTGCGCTACGATGGAAAAACCGGCGCGTATAGGGATACTTTTGTGCCGATCGGAGCGGTCGGCCTCCCGGACGTTGAGCATTTCATTTTTGGGCCCGACGGGAACCTTTACATTTGCACGTGGAGTTCGAACGCCGTAGCTCGATATGATGGAAATAGTGGTCAATTCACGGACTATTTCGTGACGCCCGGCAGCGGCGGGCTGGATCGTCCGCGCGCCCTTGCCTTCGGATTGGATGGGGACCTTTATGTGATCAGTTACAGCTACAACTCCTGGGGTTTAGGTGCAATTATTCGATATGATGGTCGGACCGGTGCATTCTTGAATGTTATGGCCAATTACGCCTCGCTGTCCCAGTCTCAAAAATTCGCCTTGATAAACGTCCACGGCCTGCTCTTTCTGCCTCCGCTGCCACAATTGCAGATAAATCCCGCCGGTGACGCCGTAGAGATTAGCTGGCCGAGTTCCAGTTCTGCGCGGAATTGGACCCTCAGCAAACAACGCAGCCTGGAGGCGACGAATCAATGGACCGTGGTGACGAATACCCCGGTGCTCGTGGGTACCAATTACGTCGTGACCGATCAGCGCGACGGCATTGCGGCTTTTTACCGACTGGAACAGCGATGATCTGTCAGACAACGGAGAAAGCGATTGAAAGGGCCGCGAAGTTTTGAGTGTAAAGGTTCAGAACTGCGCAGCGGTGAAAGAAAGCTCGTTCCCCCACGGCTGACGCCGTGGGCTATCGTCCTTCGCCGTACGTGTTTAGTGGCGTAGCGGCGGCCATCCTGGCTGCCGTAGAGGGCGGCATCTTGCCGCCCGGAAACAACGCCCGGTTGTTCTGCGATCTGGAAATAGGCGACGTTTTGAGGAATGCGCGGGCTTGTTCCGCCGGGCAGGATGCCCGGCTCTACGGCAGGCGAGACGCCCGCCGCTACGCTAAAACACATACTGCGCCGTGGGCTATCGTCTTTCCGCCACTCCGTGGCTGGCCTCACGGTTCACTTCCAAAGGCTGACTTGTAGCTGCGCTGCTTTTGAATGACTTTAGCCTTTATTGCGTCAGCACGATTTGGTAACTTGCCGGCCTGAAAACCGCTATGACTCCGCCGAAACAGTCCTTCGCCTGCGCGGGATTCCACGAGACGCGCTTTTCCCGCCGCCACGCGCTGAAGGTGGGCGGCCTGGGTTTGCTGGGGTTGAGCCTTCCAAAGTTGCTCGAGGCGAAAGCGCTGGCCGAAACCCGAAATCCGAAATCCGAAATCCGAAATTCTCCAAAGCCGCAAGCGAAATCGGTGATTTTCCTCTACCAGTTCGGCGGGCCGAGCCACATCGACATGTTCGACATGAAGCCCGAAGCGCCCGAAGGCATCCGCGGCTTGCACAAGCCTGCTGCGACCAAGGCGGACGGCATAGCCATCAGCGAGCATCTGCCGCGGCTGGCGAAGGTGATGGACAAGGTGACGCTCATTCGGTCCATGCGCCATCACATGCACAATCACAACCCGGCGTCCTACTACGCGCTCACGGGCCACGCGCCGCCGGTGGACGACATCACGTTGCGCGATTCGCCGGAACTGTTCCCCGCTTATGGGTCGGTGGTGGATGATCTGGCCCCGGTCAGCGGGGCGATGCCGACGTTTGTGGCGCTGCCGTGGGTCATCGGCGATGGCACCATCACGCCGGGTCAAGCCGCGAGTTTCCTGGGCAAGGTGCACGACCCGCTCCTGGTCACGCGCGATCCGAACAAACCGGATTTCAAACTGCCGGAGCTGAACCTGCCCGCCGGTATCACCTATGAACGGCTCATGCACCGGCGCTCGATCCAAAGGATCATCGATAGGCAATCGAGCCTGCTCGAGCATTCGGCGCAGGCGCGCGGGATGGATGCCTATTATGAAAAGGCGCTGGCGATGCTCGATTCGCCGAAACTGCGCGAGGCCTTCAACCTCTCTGCCGAATCGGATGCGGTGCGCGACAGCTACGGGCGCACGACCTATGGGCAAAGCTGTCTGCTCGCCCGACGGCTGGTGGAAGCGGGGACGAAGTTCGTCACGGCCTATTTTTCGCCGAACATCGGCGGGGACGTGGGCAGCGGCTGGGACACACACGGGAACAACGACAAAAAAATGTTTCCGGTGCTGGAGAAGTATCACCTGCCCATGACCGATCAGACCTTGCCGACGCTGTTGGAAGAGCTGGATCAGCGCGGGCTTTTGGACACCACGCTCGTGGTGTGGATGGGCGAGTTCGGTCGCACGCCGAAGATCAACGAGAAAGCGAGCCGCGATCATTGGCCGGACTGTTACACGGTTTTGCTGGCGGGAGGCGGCGTGAAGCGCGGCTTCGTCTATGGCGAATCGGACAAGACAGCCTCGTATCCGACCAAAGACCCGGTCCGCCCGGACGATCTGGCTGCGACGATTTATTACCTGCTGGGGATCGACCCGCACACCGAGGTTCGCGGCGCGGGCGACAGGCCGGTGCTCATTTCAGAAGGCAATCCAGTGATGGAGGTCGTGGCTTAGGGTGACAGCGGGCCCGCGCGGACCGATTTTCGCCGCGCGCGAGAGGGGCACCGAAAGGTTCAAGGCCGAAATCCGAATGACAAATGAAATCCCAATTGCCGAAACTCCAAGCAACGAGTTGGGAACCGCTGAATAGGTGTGCTAGAGCAATTGCCAAATTACATTCCCGAAATGGTAGGGACGCCGCGCTGCGGCGTCCGGTCGGCGCAGCGCGCCGACCCTACCGCGAATTGGAAATGACCTCTGGCAATCAAGACCTTGTCGCCCGCTGCATTCCATTCGACGTTTGAATTTTGGCATTCCTTCGGCATTGGGCATTCGGATTTCGTGATTCCTCACAGGTCCCACGCTTTGGCGCGCGCCAGAGCCTTCGTCCAGCCGGCACAGAGCTGTTTTCGCGTGGCGGGTTTCATGGCGGGAACAAAGCGGCGATCGGCCTGCCATTGTCTCGCAATCTCCTTCTCATCTTTCCAGAAGCCGACCGCCAATCCCGCCAGATAGGCGGCGCCGAGGGCCGTCGTTTCCGAAACCTTGGGACGCACGACCGGAACACCGAGCAGGTCGGATTGGAATTGCATGAGGAGGTTGTCGGCGCAGGCGCCGCCATCCACGCGCAGTTCCTTTAATCGAAGGCCGGCGTCCGCCTCCATCGCGTGGAGGACATCCATCACCTGGTAAGCGATACCTTCAAGAGCGGCGCGGGCGATATGGGCAGCTTTGGTGCCGCGCGTGATGCCGGCGATGACTCCGCGAGCATATTGGTCCCAATGTGGCGCGCCCAATCCAGCAAAGGCCGGCACCAGATAAACTCCCCCGGTATCGGTCACCTGCGCCGCGAGCGCTTCGACTTCAGCGGACGATTTGATGATGCCGAGGCCATCCCGCAGCCATTGGACCACCGCGCCGGCGATGAAGATGCTTCCTTCCAAGGCGTATTCAGTGCGGTCGCCGATCCGCCAGGCGATGGTGGTGAGCAGATTGTTTTTCGACGGGATGGGTTTGCTGCCGGTGTTCATCAACATGAAGCAGCCGGTGCCGTAAGTGTTCTTCACCATGCCGGGCCGATTGCAAACCTGCCCGAAGAGCGCCGCCTGCTGATCTCCAGCGATCCCGGCGATGGGAATCGACGGGGAAAAATGAGACGCCTGTCCATACACCTCGCTAGACGAACGAACTTCCGACAGGACCGAACGCGGCACTTCGAAGATCTCGAGCAATTCGTCATCCCAATCGCCGGTCTTGATGTTGAGCAGCAACGTGCGGGAGGCATTGCTCGCGTCGGTCACGTGCTTCTTGCCGCCGGTCAGATTCCAGACCAGCCAGGAGTCAACGGTGCCAAAAGCCAGTTCGCCCGCGTTGGCCCTGGCACGGGCGCCGGGCACGTGTTGCAGGATCCACTGGAGTTTGGTGCCGGAGAAATAGGCGTCCACTACCAACCCGGTCTTTTTGCGGATCAACTTTTCCAGCCCACGGGCTTTGAGTCGATCGCACACGGCGGCTGTGCGCCGGTCCTGCCAGACGATGGCGTTGCAGATCGGTTTCCCCGTTTTTCGGTCCCAGACCACCGTGGTCTCACGTTGATTCGTAATGCCGATGGCTGCGATATCAGCCGGTGTCAGGGCGGCCTGGGCGAGCGCTTGCGCGGCGACACCGGCCTGCGCAGACCAGATGTCGTTGGCGTTGTGTTCGACCCAACCGGGCTGCGGAAAAATTTGTGGAAACTCCTTTTGCGCCACCGCTTTGTTGGAACCGGCGTGATCAAAAATGATGGCGCGCGAACTGGTGGTTCCCTGATCCAGGGCCAGAATATATTTCATTGAGCTGTCCTTTCGAAAGAAAGTCTAGGTTTCGGACAATCAATTTACCGCGCGACATTTTTCATTCCCGGCTTACGCGGGGTTCCACAGCAGCTTGTAAAACCACGCGCCCGCAATGCCGCCGATGATCGGGCCGACAATCGGCACCCAGGCATAGTTCCAATCGGAGTCGCCTTTGCCGTCAATCGGCAAACAGAAATGGGCCAGGCGCGGGCCGAAGTCGCGGGCGGGATTGATCGCGTAACCGGTTGGGCCGCCGAGCGAGAGTCCAATCGACCAGACCAGCACGCCCACGAGGAAGGGACCGAAGCCTTTGTCGAAACCGGAATTGGGCGCCAGATTGTCGGGGGAAAGGATTGCCAGCACGCCCAACACCAACACGAACGTGCCGATGATCTCGGTGATCAGGTTCATCGGCGTCAATCGAATCGCCGGGCTGGTGCAGAAGACAGCCAGCTTCGAGCCGGCGTTATCGGTTTCCTTCCAGTGCGGAAAGTAGGCGAGCCACACCACGATGGCGCCGATCACCGCGCCTGTGACCTGGGCAAGAATATAAGTCGGCACGAGGCCCCACGAGAATTTTCCAATCGCCGCCAGGCCAAGGGTGACCGCGGGATTGAGGTGCGCGCCGCTGATCGAAACGACGCAGTAAACGGCCACCGCTACTCCGAGCGCCCAGCCCGTGGTGATCACGATCCAGCCGGAGTTCTGGCCCTTCGATTTGTTCAACACCACGTTGGCGACAACGCCATCGCCAAGAATGATCAGGATCATGGTGCCGACGAGTTCCGCCAGAAAAAGGGACATAGCATTGGTTTGGTTTGAGAGTTTCGGCATTGAAGTAATCAAAGCGACCCGTGCTCTGTCCACTCAAAACGCCCTATTAGATCGTTTGCCATTGACGGTGGCGTTCGCGTATGGTCTGCTCTTACGGGTTCGCCAGGTGAAACGTGGAAATGCTGGCATCTTACGGTGCTATGAATGATCCAGCTTCTGAGCAGACGGCGACAGGAGCAAAGCTGCCGCCGGTGGTTTTCGTCGTGGACGATTCAGTCGAGCTGGCGGAAATGATCAGCATTTTTCTGACCAAGGCAGGGTATCAGACGCACGTGTTTTCCGATCCATTGAAAGCCCTCTCGGCTCTGGAATCCGGCCAGGCGCAGCCCCGCCTCTTGATCAGTGACTTTCAAATGCCCGGCATCAACGGGCTGGAGTTGATTCACCGATGCAAATTGATCCTTCCCACCCTCAAAGTCATCGCCGCGAGCGCCAACGTTCTGGACGAGGAGATCGAAAAGTACCCGTTTCGTCCTGATAGAATTCTGCCGAAGCCCTACACGACAAACTCATTGCTGGCGATGGTAAACAGCTTGTTGGCGGAGTAATGGGTGCGATCCGGTTTGCGACGAAACCCTTGAACCCTCGACCGCTTCGGGTCAGTTCACCACCGTCCAGATATAAATCAGGTGACGAAGCTGCAAAAGGAAAATCCAGCACATAGTTAAGAGCGCGCCGCCTTGGAGAAAGAACGAAACCGACAGAAAACCGGCGACCACCCGCCAGGCGAACAACTCAAGGATAAAGGCCGGTGAAAACTCGCCGGGCCACGCCCGCGCCTTCAAATAAACCAGGAAAACTCCGAACAACACTGTCAGGCTGGCCGCGATGCTCGGGCGGTGACTGAGCCGCAGAAAGAAGGCGAACGGCGCAAGGCATAGGAAGAGCTGGTCAAAGGCCAACAGGAAAAGTGTCATCGCCAACCACGATTCAACGGTGGCCGGGTAATCGTCTGGAACGAGCGGCCGCAGGACAGGGTCAATGTACCTTGCGAGGACTGATGCGCCGATCAGGCCGGCGACGGTGGCAAAGCCCCAAAGCCGGAGATTGGTTCTGACGACGAGGACAGGCCGGTGCGTGTACTTCGAGTGCCAGGCAAAAACAAAGCTCCACAGGATAAACGACGCCCAGGCAAGCGTCAGTGTCAGGAACCAAAGCTGGTACGGCCGCTCCGTCCACAAAACCAGTCGCGGATAACTCGCCAGCGATGTCACTGCGGCTCCGACGGCAGCCGCCTTCAGAACGCGTGGCTGAACGAGGGAACGCACGCGGCCATCCTATCACAATGGAATCTGTTCCGATCTCTTTATTCCGCTTTCGTAGAGAACTGGTCTTCCTTTTCCTTGAAAAGCACGTTGAACGTCGTCATCGAGCCGTAACAACGGGTGATGTACTGCTGCCAGTCGAATTTGTCTGCGGAGGAAAGCGTTTCGCTGCCGTTAATCTTCTGCTCCAGCACCCGAAGATTGTTTCGTATCATGACAATCTTATGGAAGAAGACCTCCAACTCGACTTCCTTTTCCTGAAGATTTTGGTCCGACGGTTTCAGAACCAGTTTGCCGCCGCGCCAGCGCGCCGCAAGTTCCCGGACGACGGAATCAGGTTTGTCCAGTCCGAGCTTGTCAACAACGCTGGTGACGATTTGTTCGACGAACTGAGCGAGGGGAATATCCAGGCCGGTGAACGTCGCCTGCGCTTCAGCGGGTTGAATCTCGCTGGTTTGCGGCGCCAGGGTGCGCTTGAGGTCGTTGAATTGGATGTCAACGCTTTGCTCGGTGATCGCCGTCACAATGCCGGTGCCGTACTGCGGGTGCCTGATCTTTTGGCCGATATACAGTGCTTCAACTTTCATTGCTGTGATTTAACCACGAATGAACTTGGCGCGGCAACGCCGCAATGAAAGAACGGTGGGGCGAGACTCCGTCGAGCCCTGATCTCCAATAGATAAAAATTAGGGCTCGACGGAGTCTCGCCCCACCCGGTTCATAAGATGATTTTCAGTCCGTGTCGCGCACCTGTTTCCTGAACTTCTTGCGGACGCCGACCTCGCTTAAATCAACAGGCTTGAACCCGAGCCGCAGGGCAGGGGAGTCGGGTTTCAATCGGAAATCGGCGTTCTTTGGGTCAACCAACAGCGGGTCGGCAATGATGGATCGGACATCGTGCCCGCGCTGCCGCCAATCGGCGAGGCTGGCGCCGGCGAATTTCATCAGGTCCGCCGAGGCATCAGGCCGCGCGTCAAAATAAAGGTTGTAATCCATCCGGTAATGTTCGTTCTTCCAATTGCTGCCCAGCAGATCGCCGGAATCGAAATAGACAATGTTGTTGGTGAAGATAAAGGAATTGTGCTCCTCCTCGCGCGTGCGCATAAGCTGGTGCTCTTTGCCGAAGGCGAAGATGTTGTTGCGAAGAACGTTGTCCCGCCCGTAATGCTGGTGAAAACCGGCGCTCTTGCAACGATAAACGACATTATTCTCCATCAGGATGTCGGTGCTGCCTTCATCGGTGTATAGTCCCCAGCCGCCGTAGGAATACGAGTTCACGTCATGGATCAGGTTGTTGCGCAGGATTGTTCCTTTCTGGATGCCCAGCGTGTAAATGCCGCCCATATCGCTCAACACGCCCTGGCCGACGTCGTGGAGATGATTGAACTCGATGATGTTTTCACGGCAGGGCGTTTCCTGATAACCCCAGTTCCATCCGACGGAGATGGCGGTGTAGTAAAGGTCGTGAATGTGATTGTGCACGACGTGATTCTGGCCGCTTTGGAAAATGATGACGCCGACTGCCGGCGCGAAGACGCGCCCGAGCTGATGCAGATGGTTGTCAGCGATGACCTGGCCGAAGTTCTTTTCAAACGGGTCCTGCCGCCTCGTCGTTTCGCCGACGCGGATGCCGCCCGCCGCGATGTCGTAGATCTCGTTCGCGACGACCTGGCAACGCTGAGAGCCTTTGCCCAGTTCCAGCGCGTAGCCGCCGAGGTGCGCGAAGGTGCAGCCTTCAATCCGGCAGTCTTCCGCGCCTTCCAACAAAATATCCCCTCGCACGTGGACCGCGGCCTGGGTGTCCAAATAGCCTTTTGCAGGCAGCGTCCAATCCGTGTGCGCGAAGGCCAGCCCCCGCAAAACGACGTGCTGGACCCGTTTCCCGGCTTCGAAATTGCCTTCGGCTTTCAACAATGCTGATTGGATGAACGGCGCGATGACTTCAGCGTTGTTCAAATCTTCGTCTGCTTCGGACTGATAACTCAGCACGCCGGTCTTGCGGTCGAGATACCATTCGCCCGGCGAATCGAGCGCGTCCGAAGCGTTCTCGACGTGGTAGCGGGCGTCAGGTTCTTTGACGTGCTGCGCAATGTTGGCGGAAAGAGTGGCGATGCGATTGGTTTCGTCCACCGCACGAATAAACTGGCGGAGATCGATCCACTTGTGTAGCGCGATCAACTCGGCATCGGTGCCCACCCACGCCTTTTTGATGTCACCGTCGCGATATTTGAACCTGACCGGGTTCTCCGCCAGATAATCGCCGACGGCCTGGAAATAGCCGGCGTTCGGCGCGCGCGCCCGTTGCTTGCGTTGATCGTTGGTGAACAATTGGCGAAAATACCATTTCCCATCGCGGACTTCGGGAATCGTGGTCTGCCATAAACCGGATTTGCCTTCGACCTTCTTCCAACCGCTGATTCGTCGGCCACCGCTCAAGACTGGATTTTCGTTCGGAAACGTGGCGATGGTGAAAGGATGGTTCGCGTCAGAACCGGAATCTCCCGGCGCCAACACGACAGGTTGCGCGAGGGAATAGGTGCCGCCGCGCAACAGAATAGAAATGTCATCGGACGTTTTGGCGGAATCTTGACGAGCAGCGCGCGTCTTTGCCAACGCCGCGGGCAGCGATGCCAAGGGGCCATCCTTGCCATCGCGCGCCGGTTCTTCCAGCCGTCCGGACCAATGGTCATTTCCGTTCGTGGCGACATAAAGGGTCAGCGATGTCGCGCGGACGGAACCGCTGAGCAAAAGGAGCGTTGCACAGAAGAGAATCAGACCATGCCGCATGGACCGAAGATGCCCGGTGTCACGCGAGGGCTGCAAACAAAAAGACAAAACGGACTCTGCTTCCGGTCTTAGGTCGAACGATGCAGTTAGGAGTGGGGAGCGCGGGCGCCCCGCCCGCAGTTCGACGCGCCCTCGCGTCGAACAACGCCTGGCCGGCGCCATCCGTTCGGCGCGCCACTCCTCGCCCCACCCCAGCCACTGGTATCGCCTGCGTAGGTCGTAATACTCGCCCGCTTGCGGAACTCGTCGGCATTCAGCTCGCCTTTGGCAAACGCATCCGCGTCCGACTTTTTCACGCGAATAGTCATAATCGTTCCGCGCGCGGATACGCCATCGTCACGAATCGAGACAAAAAGCTCCTCCTCCGGGGCGTCCGGCTCCGGCTTCGGCAACGCCCTGACCGTCCTTGCTTTTCTCGCACCCGCGCTCGCGCCGCCGAAAACACAGACGGTGATGGTCTCCTCCGATTTCAAATTGCGGATGTTCGTCGCGTTCTTGAGAGCTTCGAGCAGACCCTCTTTCAGGTCTTCAACTTTCTTCTCGTCGTATTCCTGTTCCGGCCCGCCGGCCTTGCTGAATTTGAATGCTTTGCCGACCTGGCCCCACGCGTCATGCTGTCCGTAGATCTCCCGCTTCGCCTCCTCCCACGTCGAATCCGTCTCAGATTTCTCTTTTGTTTCTTGCGCTTTCTCCGACGGGGGCAACAGTGGGAAGTTGACATTCAACAGGAACAGCGCTCCATAACCGTCAAGATAAATGCTGCGAATGGGGCTCGAACCGGGCCCGAAAAGCACGTTGATCCCCATGAACCGGTTTTGCCGGTCTTCATCCAGCTTCTGTGCCAGCGTCTTGTCAAAAATCCGCGACATCACCGCCAGATCCTCTTCCAGATTGCCTTGCGCTTTGGCGTCCGCGTCGGAAGTGCGAATGACGAGCGCTTTTCCAGGGCCGCCGGACCCTCTGTAAACCATGCGCTCCAGCCTGGTTGGCACCGTACGCAAGGGCGCTGCTGGAACGCCCGCTAATGCCGGCGGCGCAACAGGCGCCACTGGCACGGCGGCTTGCGCCAGTTCGATCGCCTTTTGGGCCTTGGCCATCTGCTGGTCGATTCTTCCTTGGGCTTCCTGGACCTTCGCGCCCGCCTGGGCAGGGACCGCTTCCAGCTTCGGCGTCAGCTCGACTTCAACCTGTTGTCGAACTTCAGCCAACACCCGGTCCAGTTCCTGTTCGTCCCGTTCAAAGGCCGCTAACGCAGCCGGAGTGGACGAAGTGGGCGGTTCCTTGCCGCGCGCAGACATTGCGCCAGGCCACGTTATCGCGGCGGTGGCAACGATGGTTGTGATGAATGCTTTCATTTTGTTTCCTTTTAATGTTGCGGTGAATTCGACGAGTTCGCGGGTTGGGTATAGTCGGCCAACTGAACCAGTTGTTGCTGGGCGCGGCGGAAGCCGCTTTCGGTCAGCACCGCCATAGTGTCCACGTCCTTCTTCAGCGAGAAGAAGTCCGCGAGACGTTGTGACTGCAGCTTGTCCAACGCGGCGTTGATCGCCTGGTAGTCCTCGGTTCGTTTTGCCTCCACCGCCCTGGCAAACTCGGCGAGCAACTGTCTGGTTTGCTCCGTGGACGCCGCCAGTGTTGTGGACGCCGACTTGTCCAATTGGTCGCGGAACAATTGCGCAAATTCACGCCGCAGCTCCTGGCGCATCTCCGGCTCGATCGCCGCCCGCACCTGCTGAACATCCAGAGGCGCGGAAGTAAGCCGCCCAATGCCGACACCGATGCTCAGCACAATCGCCGCCGCGGCAGCCCATTTGACCATCGGTTGTGCGAGCACGACGCGCCCGCGTCTCTTCGGCACTCGCCATTCATCGAGCCCGCTCCGCGCGGCCTGCCACTCGTTGACCTTGGATTTGCAATCCGGGCAGGTGTGCAGATGCGCCTGGAGGTTCGCGCTTTGGTCGGCATTCAATTCGTCGTAGAGATACGACATCCATTCTTCACGACTTGGGTGGTTCATAACATCACGCTTTCTACCGTTTGTCCGTCGGACTTCATTGAATTCTTAGCTGATTCGACTGCCAGTATCGGCTTCAAAATCCTGTTCATTTGAGTCAGCGCCTCGGCCATGCGCGACTTCACCGTTCCTTCCGGCACGTCCAGCACGTCGGCGATCTCGCGAAACTTCAAATCCTCGTAATGACGCATGACGAGCACGGTTCGATACGTTTCGGTCAATTGCATCAATGCCTTTCGCACGAGTTCACTCCGTTCCTGTTCCACCAACGATTTGTCCGGCGCGGGTTCCGGCGCGACGAACGCTTCCAGTGCGGCCATGGCTTCCCCGCACATGCCGTCCAGCGACGTTTCCTCCCGACGCTGTCGCCGGCGCAACTCGTCGTAGCAAAGGTTCAACGCGATCCGCCACAGCCAGGTCGAGAACTTCCCGCTCGGCTGGTATTCCTTCCGCTTCGCGAACACGCGGGTGAAGGCTTCCTGCGCCAGGTCTTCGCCGCGATGCAGGTCGCCCGTCATTCGCAGGCAAAGCCGTTGAATCGGACCTTCCCAGCGGCGGACCAGTTGCGCGAACGCGGTCTCGTCGTCCTGCGTCTGGACGCGCCACATGGCCTGCTCATCGGTAATGACAAAGAGCGAACGGAGCGAGGCAAAGGGAGCGGTCCGCATACAACTATCCCAGTCCGGGCCCGTGAGAGGTGTGGTTGACTGCGTGTCCGATAGTCATGCCATTGCATTTTTGACCACTCGCCTTCGCATTCGTTTCAAGAGTTAAACGCCCGGCGAATGAATTTGGTTCGGAAGAAAATAAGATTTGAATGATTGTAGTATGGATGGGGACAAAGACACGAATTCCACGAATTACCATTAAAGAGGCAACAATTCGTGCAGATTAGCGTGGTTCGTGTCGCTGCATCTGTGTTTATCTGTGTCCATCCGGAAAAATTTAATTTGGATTCCGACGACGCTCTTTTCCTTTGACATCGGCAATCCAACACGATGCCATTGAGGCCGGATTCGGATTTTCCATGAAAAAATACAACGTCGGCATCATTGGTTACGGCTGGGTCGCGACGGCGCACATCCCGGCCATCAACGCAACCGGTCAGGCGCAGGTCACCGCGGTTTATTCTTCGCGCAAACTCGATGTTAGCGAACTCAGCGCCAGGCACGGCGGAGATATCACCGCTTACAACGACCTCAACGCACTGCTGCTAGACAAGAGCATTCACGCCGTTTCGATTTGCAGCTATCCCTACGACCACGCGAAGCAGGCAGTGGCCGCGGCCAAAGCCGGCAAACACCTCATCATTGAAAAGCCACTCGCTCTGTCCTGGAAGGATTGCCAGGCCATCGAAGCAGCCGTGAAGAAAACCAAGGTGAAATCCTGCGTCTGTTTCGAGTGCCGCTATTCGAGCCAGCTCCTCGCTACCAAGGCGGCCATTGATCATGGCCTGCTCGGCAAATTGCATTACGGCGAAGTGGATTATTACCACGGGATCGGGCCGTGGTATGGCCAGTTCCGGTGGAATACACGAAAAGACGCCGGCGGCAGCGCGCTGCTCACGGCCGGTTGCCACGCGCTCGACGCCCTGTTGCTTTGCCTGGGCGGCGAAGTGGCCGAGGTCACCAGCTACGACACAAAATCACGGAGCAAAATCTTCGCGCCTTACGAATACACTACGACGAGTGTGACGATCCTGAAGTTCAAGAACGGCGCGCTGGGCAAATGCGCGGCGGTGGTGGACTGTTTGCAGCCTTATTACTTCCATACGCATTTGGTGGGGAGCGAAGGCAGCCTGCTCGACAACAAATTTCACTCGATGAAGTTCAGCGGACTGAACAAAAACAAATGGAGCGAACTTTCGATGAAGATGCTCGATTCCGGCGACGTGTCCGATCATCCCTATTTGACCCAGTTCCAGGCGTTCTTCGACGCGCTCGAGGCGGGGAAGGAAATGCCCCTGACAAGTTTAGAGGACGCCCTTCGCAGTCACGAGGTCATTTTCGCCGCTGACAAATCGGCGGAAACCGGAAAACCTGTGAAATTATAGCCGCGAAAAAGTACTGAGAGCGGCCAGGCCGCAACCGAAGTAGCGCAGACTTCCAAGTCTGCTGTGTCGTGGGTTTCCAAACCCGCCAACCGCGCGCCGTCGCATGCCCCGCCGATTTGGGAATCGGCGATACGGCAGGTTTGGAAACCTGCGCTACACCAGGCGTTGCCTCGCAACTGCGTTATGGACAATTGGCACAGAAAAAACAAAAGACTTCCAATCAGGAACACTGGCCATCCTTGCAATCTCCAGTGGCCGCTTGAATGAAATCGGCAGTCGCCATCGCCATCGGCGCGCACCCGGACGACATCGAATTCTACATGGCCGGAACACTGTTGCTGCTCAAAAGGGCCGGCTGGGAGATTCATTACTTGAACGTGGCAAGTGGTAATTGCGGCAGCGCGTATTGGAATGCAGCAAAAACCCGCGCCATTCGTCGACGCGAAGCCCAGCAGGCTGGCAAAATCCTCGGCGCGCATTGGCATCCGCCGCTCTGCGATGACCTGGAGATTTTCTATGACATAAATTTGCTGCGTTGCCTGGCAGCAACTTTTCGCGAAGTGAAGCCGACGGTTGTCTTGACTCATTCGCCCCAGGACTACATGGAAGACCACACGAATACCTGTCGGCTGGCGGTCACCGCGGCGTTCGCCCGTGGAATGCCGAATTTCAGAACGAGGCCGACGCGGAAGCACGTTGAAAGCGACGTTGCGGTTTATCACGCCATGCCCCACGGCTTGTGCGACGGCCTCCGTCAAAGAATCGTTCCTGGGGCCTTCGTGAACACGACTTCTGTCCACGAAATGAAGCTCCTGGCTTTGGCCTGTCACCGCAGTCAAAAGGAATGGCTGGATGTCAGTCAGGGAATGGATTCCTATTTGAAATCGATGGATGAGATGTCGCTGGCGGTTGGCAGGATGTCACGCCGCTTCAAACACGCCGAGGGCTGGCGCCGTCATCTGCACCTGGGTTTCTCCAGTTGTGATCGCGATCCATTGGGTGAAGCGTTGTCGAGAAAG
>QHNT01000340.1 GCA_003218515.1 Verrucomicrobiota bacterium
CGAATTGATCTGACCATTGGCTCGGCGCTTGATATTTTTGGCGGCAAAGGCGTGCGTTATGCGGACGTGGTTGAGTTCAACCGCAAGCTGGCCGTGGAAAAAAGGCAATGACCGGCGCGGACGCCAGACGCCGCAGCAACACGCTTCGGTTTGCGCCGTCCGGCAGGCGGCTTGGGCTCGCGCAACCTGAAGGTTGCGGCTACCCTCGCTTCCGATGAACGTGCGCAAATGGCTTAAGGAACATTCACTGAAACTGCTGGCGATCCGCGACACTCCGAACGCCATCGCCGGCGGCGTGGCGATCGGGATTTTCTTTGGCTTCACCCCGTTGGTCGGCCTGAAGACTCTGCTTTCGATCTTTTTTGCATGGCTGACGCGGAGCAACATCATCGCGGCTGCCATCGCTGTCACGCTGCACGACGTCGCGCTGCCCTTCATGCCGGTGCTTTTTCGTTGGGAATATCGAATCGGCTACTGGCTCCTGAGCGACCCGCATCAATGGCCCGCCCGGCTGAGGGACATTCGTTGGAGTGCGAACACCTGGCGAAGCTGGACGACGTTTTTGTCGATTGGACGGCCGTTGCTTTTGGGGTCAGTGGTGGTCAGCGCGCCGGTGGCTCTGTTCGCGTTCTGGATCACCAGAAGTGTTGTGCTTCGGCATCGAAGGAAGCATCAAAACGCCGAAGCGACGAAGGCCAACGAAACCTCGGAAGCGTAGAAGTTGTCGGCAACTGTTCCCTCCATGAACCGGCCCCTCTCCCGGCCTGCGGCCACCCTCTCCCCGCCTTGCGGGGAGAGGGCAGGGAGAGGGGTGCCAATTTGGTTCATGGTCCCAATGCATGCGAAAAACGAAAGGGGACTTCCCATGAAGCAGCCCCCTCACCCCTTCCCTCTCCCCCGATGGGGGAGAGGGTGGCCGGAGGTCGGGTGAGGGGGTGGAAATTTTCCGGCAGGACGATGACGCGCCCGGCGTGCAGCCGCTGTGTCGCCGAAGGCGTTACCTGCGCAGCCTGGATTTCACCTGCCGGCAGACACAAGCAACGCGAGGGCCACCACGGCATTCACGTAGAGCGCCGCCAGCACGTCGTCCAACGTCACGCCCCAGCCACCGGGCAACTTCTGGCTCTGGCGCACGGGCCACGGCTTGGTGATGTCAAACAGGCGAAACGCCGTGCAAACAACGAGCGTCAGCAGCCAGGTGTCGCGACTGAAAAAATATTCTGGCGGCGGCATGCCGCCGTTCTTGAAAAGGAAGGCACCAACCCACGCGCCGAAACAAATGGGCACGGCGATGATTTCATCCAGCACGACGGAACCGGGGTCCGGCTGGTTCAAAATCTTTTCCGCCGCGCCGCAAAGCGGGACGGACAGAAATATTCCTGTGACCATCCCGCCGAGGTAAACCCAGAAATTCCCCGGCAACAGCAAAACCACGAACCAAACCAACCCAAGGAGCGAGCCAAACGTGCCGGGCGCGAATGGAATCCGTCCCGCGCCGAACCCCTGGGCGATCCAGAGGATGAGCTGGTTTTTCATTTGCTTCCTGATTTGCCGCAGCCGCAGCGCGGGTGGGTCTTGAAACTCGCAGGTCTGGTTTGAATGCGTCAGCGCATCCGCAACCGGCTTGCCCAGCCCGGCGCCCAGGGATTCACCAATCTCCTGGCCTGATCGGCGGCTTTCCCGGAGGAATTCTGTGATGCCCAGCCCCAAACCGCGCGCGAAAGGGGGAATCCTGTTTGCGCCGAACAGGATCACGAGGATCACCATGAGCAGCACCCACTCTCCGCCGCTCAAACCGAGAAGGCCCAGCATTGCTTCCGCAGACGCCGAGATTTCCATGCGCGCAACGCTAACTCACAGATCGTCCAGATACAACGCGCGATTTCGCCACAAGTAGAGCGCGCCGGACGTGAAAGTCAGCACGACCGTCACCCAGAGGGAAATCCGCGCCAGCGTTGGCACCCATGGTTTCAATACCACGTCGGCCCAATGCCCCCATTCATCGTAACTGTCGGCCACCAGCAGTGTGATGATCGCGGCGATTTGCGAAACGGTCTTGTGTTTGCCATAGCCTTCCGCCGCCAACACGACGTTCTTGGTCGCGGCCAGCAGGCGCAGTCCGGTGATGGCCAGTTCGCGCGTGACGATGATGACGACCATCCAGGCCGGCACGGTGCCCCGCCCGACAAACGCGATGAACGCCGAGCAGGTCAGAATTTTGTCCGCCAGCGGATCCATGAGCGTGCCGAAGTTGGTGATGAGCTTGTCGCGCCGGGCGATCTTGCCGTCGTAGTAGTCCGTCAGACCGGCCAGCGAGAACAAAACCAGCGCGATGGTGTCATTGAAACGCGTCCGCCAGAAGACGGCGGCCAGAAAAAAGAGTGTCAGCACAAGGCGGGTCAGCGTCAGCCGATTTGGCAAGTTCATTCGCAGGTTTTCCAGTTGCGCGATACGGATTGCAAGGCAAAGGACATCTGGATTTGCAGGCCGCTGCCCGCGACCCGCGGACGCGCAACTCCATCAAGGCGGCTCAGCGGTCAAGTCGTAATCCGTGTGGCCGATGATTTTGACAAAGGCAAATTCACCCAGCGGCTGCTCCCCGCGCACATAAACGCGGCCGTCAATGTCCGGCGCGTCCGCTTCGCCGCGGGCCACGAAATAACGTCGAGGGTCGAGGGCCGAACGTCCAGCGCTGGTTTCGCGAATCAAGCTGTGTTCCCAGGAAAACACGTTGGCATTGCGGAGTTCGTCCGCGCTGGTATCCTGCTCGATCAGAACTTTAATGGTCCGGCCGACAAACGATGTGCAAATCCGTCGGGCGACCTGGAGTTGTTCAGCCATCGCCTGATCCCGGCGCCGTCTTTTTACGCCGTCAGGAATCTGGTCGTCCATTTTCGCCGCGCGGGTTCCTGCCTCCTGCGAGTAAGTGAACACCCCCAGCCGCTCGAACTGCGTTTCGCGGATGAACTCGAGCAGCGCCTGGAAGCAAGCTTCGGTTTCGCCGGGAAACCCGACGATGAAGGTGGTGCGGATCGCGATGCCCGGAATGTCCGCGCGGATTTTGCGGATCAAATCAACGATATATTGCCGCGACGTTTCGCGCCGCATTCGCTCCAACATGTTCTCGTGAATGTGTTGCAGCGGCATGTCCACGTAGCGCGCCACCTTGGGGCATTTTGCGATGGTTTGAATCAATTCATCCGTCCAATGCGCCGGATGCGTGTAGAGCAAGCGAATCCAGAAATGGCCGGGCAGCGCGTTGAGTTCACGCAACAGCGTACAAAGCGTCGGCGCGGTGGCAGGCAAATTTTTGGCGGCGGCGCTGAATTTTTCCGGCGACGCGATGGAAGCGGCGCGATTCGGCCGCAAATCAAAACCGTAATAAGTCGAGTCCTGCGAAATCAGATTCAATTCCTTGACGCCGTCGGCGATGAGCTGCCGCGCTTCCGCGATGATGTCGGCTTGCGGGCGGCTCCGATGGCCGCCGCGCATGCGCGGGATAACGCAGAAACTGCAGGGATGATTGCAGCCCTCGGCAATTTTCAGGTAGGCAAAGTGCCGCGGCGTGAGGCGGAAACGCGGGGTGGCGTAGTCGGGGATGTAACTGGGGCGAACATGAACATTAACCAGCGGCGGCGCTGGATGCCGAAGGCCGGATGCTGGCAGGTCAACGCGCGCGGGGCGCGCGCCGCGCGGCGCAGGTTGAGTGATGGCGGCTTTGGTTTTGTCAAATTTTTCGGAGCCGCTAGGGTGCTCTTCCTGATCGTGCGTCGTGGCCGCGAGATGTTGGTTGAGCTCGGCGAGGCGGGCGGCCGCGCTGGATTTGGAATTCCGCTTTTTGCGTTCCGCATTCCGCATTCGTTGCGCTCTCTGTTGTAGGGCCTGTTGAACAATGCTGGAGACCTGCGCCACCTGGTCGATGCCCATGAACGCGTCCACTTCCGGCAGAAGCCTCGGCAATTCGCCGCGAAACCGCTGCGGCAAACAGCCTGAAACAATCAACGCCTGGCCGCGGTTTTGCGCCTCGCGCACCTGCGCCGATTCCAGGATAGTGTCAATACTCTCCTCCTGGGCCGCGTCGATGAACGCGCACGTGTTGACGATCACCGCGTCAGCCCTGGCCGCGTCGTTGACGATCTCCAGGCCATCCTTCAGCAACGAGCCGAGCATGATCTCGGTGTCCACCAGATTTTTAGCGCAGCCGAGCGAGATCAGGCTGACGCGCACCGGGCCCTCCGCAGTTTGGCCGTTTTTCACAAGGCGGCAAAGTTAAGCGAACGGAATGCGGCAAAGCAACCATGGAAAAATGCTTGGCGGGAGCGCGAGCGCCCCGGTGAATCGCCACTTAAGAAACTACTTCTTCGGCTGCGCCGGCGGGAGGGGTAGTGTCTCGCCCGGCTGTTTTTGCGGCGGTTGGTACAGTCCAGGGCCGAGGCTGCTCAACGGGTCTTTGGACTGGTGGACGCGCCAGGCGCGATAGCCGAGGATCAACACCAGCAAGGCCAGCGCCACGCCGAGTGAAGGCAGCGCCACGCGCCAGTTGACCTTCGACAATTGCAGCATGACCACGTCGAGAAAACGGCCGGACTCATCACTCAACGGCGGCGGTTCGTGGAATTTCTCCGTTTGATCGAGTTCCGTTTCGAGCGCGGTCAGCAGCGTCGCCACATCGAGCCTGAGCAGCGTGCCATACGTGCGCACGAATCCTCGGATATAGACCGGCGCGGCAAAGGTGGCGTAGTCTCCTTCCTCAAGCGCGCGGACGTGGTCGGTCTTGATCTTGGTGATCTCGGCGACCTGATAAACGGTGAGGCCCTGAGCCTCGCGCGCCGTGCGGAGTTGTTCGGCCACTGTGAGCATGAACCGCCGTTTTATAGCGGTTCTGCGGGACCATTGGCAATCCGGGAAAAGGGAACGAAACCGCATCAACCCGGACCGGGAGAGTGGCCCATTTCTGGCGGCTCCGAATTCCCAGACGGCAGAATCCCACACGCTTTGTGGGCCGAATCATGATTTAGGTTGCTCCGTATGGCAGGTTTACGCGCTGGTGAAACACCGTCCGAAAGCGGCGCTGGTCCCCGGCTCAACCTTCTTCGTCTTCCGACAATTTCCGGTACAGCGTCGCAAGACTGATGTTGAGCAGTTCCGCCGCTTTCTCTTTGTCGCCCCCGGTGTGTGCCAGGGCCTGGTTCAAGTAGGCCAACTCCTGTTCGCGCAAGAACGTTTTAAGCTGTCCCAGCGGACGATTGGAACCCGCATCTGCGGCTGATTGTCCGGCCGGCATTGCGCCAACCGGGTAGAGGGCTTGATCCGCATTCTTGCGCGAGGGTGAGGATGATGACGGCACGGAGGGAACCTCGAAAACTGTGTCGGAGGGGCTTTCCTTGAAATACTGGTGCAAGACGGGTGGCAGATCGGTGACACGGATGAAACCGTCCTCGCAAAGCGCGCAGGCCCGTTCGATGGCGTTTTCCAACTCGCGCACGTTACCCGGCCAGTGATGGGCGCACAAAGTTTCCATGGCCTGCCGGGTTATCTGGAAAGGCTTTCCCGTGCGAGCATGGACCTTGTCTCGGAGAAAATGGCTGACCAGGAGTGGAACATCGTCACGACGTTCGCGGAGGCCTGGGAGGTGAATGGGAATAACATTGAGCCGATAGTAGAGGTCTTCCCGGAAAGTGCCGTCCTTGATTCTTTTTTCGAGCGGTTCGTTGCTCGCCGCGACAACGCGGACGTTTACGTAAATCGGGATGTTGTCGCCCACTCGGCGGACTTCGCGTTCCTGGAGAACGCGCAAGAGTCTGCTCTGCAGCATCGCGGACATGGACCCGACTTCATCCAGAAAAATCGTGCCGCCATCGGCCTCTTGAAAAAGGCCTTTCTTGTCATTGATGGCCCCGGTGAAGGCTCCTTTGCGATGGCCGAACAACTCGGATTCCAGAAGATTCTCCGGTAGCGCGCTGCAATTTACGGGAACAAAAGGAGAAAACTGGCGCCGACTGTTGAAATGGAGCGCCTTGGCGACCAGCTCCTTGCCCGTGCCGCTTTCGCCGAGAATAAGAATCGTGCTGTCGGTGTCCGCCAGGCGCTCAATCATTTTGAACACCTCGTGCATTCTGGCAGAACTCCCGACGATCTGGCTGAACTGGTATTTCTTTTTGAGCTGCTTGCGGAGATAAACGTTTTCGGAGATGGCCGTATTGTAGGAAAGAGCCCGTTGAATGCACAGTTTGAGTTCGTCCAGTTTGAACGGTTTCTCCAGATAGTCATAGGCGCCCTTTTTCATGGCCTCCACGGCCGTTTCGATCGTGCCGAACCCCGTGATGACAATGACTACCGCCGGCGGGTTCAGCCCGCGGGCTTTGTGGAGAATATCAAGTCCCTGCGCTCTTGTTTTATCGAGATAAAGGTCGGTGATGACGAGCTCGGGAGCGACTGTCTCGATCGCTTCCGAGGCAGCGTTGCCATTGGTAAATGGCACAACCTCGTGCCCTTCGGCGCGGAGCAGTTCGGTGACCATCTGGACCATGGTCACCTCGTCATCGGCAAGCAACACTTTGGCCATAGCCAGAAGCTAAATCGAAGCGGCTATGCGGAGCAAGTCAGATTCGCGCCCCGGTTGGTGACGAAACGCACCGCTATTTCCTGGGCGGATTGATGATTTCAGACATCTTGAAGATGGGCAGAAACATGCAGATGACGATGCCGCCCACGACCACGCCCAGGAAAACGATCAACAACGGCTCAATGAGCGAAGTCAAACCGGAGAGTGTCGTTTCGATTTCCTCGTCAAGAAAGTCTGCCACCCGCTCGAGCATCGCGTCAATTTTGCCGGTTTGTTCGCCGGCGGTCATCATGCGGATAATCATGGACGGGAAGATGGGGTGCTTGCCGATGGCCGTTGAAATACCCTCGCCGCGCTCAATATCAGAAGCCGCCACGCGGACCGCTTTTTCCATGACCACATTGCCGCAAGTATTCGCGACGATGTTGAGCACCTCCAGAATCGGCACGCCGCTGCGGATCAACGAGGCGAGGGTGCGGGTGAAACGCGCCAGGCAGATTTTATGCGCAATAGGCCCGAAGATCGGCAGTCTGATTCTGGTTCGGTCCCAGAACTCACGGCCGGGTTTGGTCTTGATGTAGAAAAACCACCCGTACACCGCCAGGCCCATTGCTGGCAGGATGAACAGGATGTAAGACTTGAGGACGTTGCTAATGCTGATGAGAAACTGCGTGGGGCCCGGAAGCTTCGCGCCAAACCCGCTGTAAATTTCGCCGAAAACCGGCACGACCTTAACCAACAGAAAGATGGTAACACCGATGGCGATGACCGTGACCGCCGTCGGGTACATCATGGCAGATTTCACTTTTTTCCGAAGCCGGGCTGTGCTTTCCAGGTATGTCGCCAGCCGTGACAGCACCTCGGCCAGCAGGCCGCCTTTCTCCCCCGCGTCCACCATGCTGACATAAAGTTTGATGAACACTTTGGGATGTTTCATGAGCGCCTGCGAAAAGCTGTCACCGCCCTCCACGCGCGTGCAAACGTCCCGGAGGACATCCCGCATCACCTTGTTCGTCGTCTGCTCCGCCAATGCCTGCAGGGATTGAACCATGGCCAGCCCGGCATCGATCATCGTCGCCAACTGCCGGGTGAAAACGACCAGGTCCGCCAGCCCGACTTTGCCGCCGCTGGTTCTTCCTTTCTTACCGATTTTTTCCTGAATGGAAACGACCAGGAGGTTGCGATTTAGCAACGCCGCAACAGCGGCTTGTTCCGAAGCAGCGTCAATATTGCTGCGAATTTCCCGTCCGGATCCCGCTTCCCTCGCCAGATATGTGTAGGAAGGCATATTTATGATTGATTATCGTGCTGCGTTCCAAATTGCAAGTCCAACCTCACTCTCGCCGCTGGCAAGCCGCAATTCTCACGCCAAAGCAACAGGAACCCGCTAATTCCGCTCATCCGTGTTGTTTTCGCCGGTAAATTCAAATGAACAGCGCCGCGCGCACCCTTGGTCTCCCATTTTCGCCGCACGTTCCGGCCGGTTTCCGCATCAGTTTTGACCACCTTTGAGACAGTGTTTGGCGGCCGTGGCGCTTTGCAGGACATTTCACTGTCGCTAACGTCAGGCAGCAAAGCGGTGGGTCTCATTGCGGAAAAACGTCGGTCTGTTTGGTCCAGTCGCCCGTCCGTGAAACCTTGGGCTGTCGGATTACAGACCCTTTTTGATCATGTATTTCAACAAATCAGCCACGCGGTTGCTGTAACCCCACTCGTTGTCGTACCAACTCACGAGCTTGAAGAAGCGTTTGTTCAGTTCGAGGCCGGCGCGCTGGTCGAAAATTGACGACGCCTGGGAGTGGATGAAATCCGTGCTGACAACTTCGTCCTCGGTATAATCGAGGAGGCCTTTGAGATAAGTCTCGCTGGCTTTCTTCATCGCCGCCGAGATTTCCGCGTAGTTCGTGTCCTTGGCCGTGCGAACTGTGAGGTCCACGCAGGACGAAGTTGGCGTGGGCACGCGGAAAGCCATGCCGGTCAGCTTGCCTTTGACTTCGGGACAAACCAGACCGACCGCCCTGGCCGCGCCGGTCGTCGAAGGAATGATATTGATCGCTGCCGCGCGACCGCCCTTCCAATCCTTCTTGCTCGGCCCGTCCACCGTCTTCTGCGTCGCGGTGTAAGCATGGATGGTCGTCATCAAACCTTCTTCAATTCCGAAGCCCTCCTGCAACAACACGTGCACCAGCGGCGCGAGGCAGTTCGTTGTGCAGGATGCATTGGAAATTATGTGGTGCCGGGTTGGGTCATATTTCTCGTGATTCACACCCATCACGATGGTGATGTCCTCGTTTTTTGCGGGTGCCGAAATGATGACTTTCTTCGCGCCGGCAGCGAGATGGCCCTTGGCCTTTTCTGCCTCCGTAAACAAGCCCGTAGATTCGATGACCACGGCCACTCCCAGTTCCTTCCAGGGCAGTTCCGCCGGCGTCTTCGCGCTGACCACTCTGATCTCCGCGCCGTTGACAATCAGGATGTCGTCTTCGGGTTTGTCGGGGGAAGATTTCTTCGAGCCGACCGTGCCGTCGAAGCGGCCCTGCGTCGAGTCATACTTCAGCAGATAGGCCAGATTGTCCGCCGGCACAATATCGCCTACGGCGAGCACCTCGACTTCTTTGCCTCCGGTGGCGCCAATATTTTTGCCGACCAAGCCTTGTTCCACCATGGCGCGAAAGACCAACCGGCCTATCCGCCCAAATCCGTTAATCGCAACTTTGACGGCCATAATCTCTCTTTCTCCAGACAAGTTAAACCGACAACCAAGCGTTGCATGTTAATGCGGAAGCCCCGACCGTCAACGAGAATTCTGAACAACCGCCCGCCCTCGTTGACAACGGCCTGCGGGCAGGCAGATTTAATCGGCACCTTACGTAAAGAAACCATGAACGCCGACGAGCGGACCAACAGCTTGAGAAGCGATCTTGTGACCGTCGCGTCGGCGCCAGGCCCGGCGAAATCGCGTGTGGCCAATGAAGCGCTGGCCGAAGGCCTGGATCGCCACACCACGGTCGGTTCGCTCTGGAAAATGGAGGGGGATCGCATTCGCTGTTTCGCGTGCGGACATCGCTGTTTGATCGGCGAGGGGCTCCGCGGCGTGTGCAAAGTTCGTTTCCATCAAGGCGGCTTCTTGCGCGTGCCGTTTGGTTACGTGGCCGCGCTGCAGTGCGACCCGGTGGAGAAGAAGCCGTTCTTCCATGTTCATCCCGGCAGCGACGCGTTGACCTTCGGCATGATGGGCTGCGATTTCCATTGTCCCTATTGCCAGAACTGGGTCACGAGCCAGGCGCTGCGTGATGAGGGGTCGGTCGCGCCGATCCAGGAAGTCACGCCGGAAGAACTGGTGAATGCCGCCCGCGAATCGGACGCGCGCGTCGTCGTTTCCAGCTACAACGAACCGCTCATCACCGCCGAGTGGGCCGTGGCCGTGTTTCAGAAGGCAAAGGAAGCCGGTTTCCTGTGCGCCTTCGTTTCCAACGGCAACGCGACGCCTGAAGCGCTCGATTTTTTGCGTCCGTGGATCGTCGCCTACAAAGTGGACTTGAAAAGTTTCGAGGACAAACACTACCGCCAACTCGGGGGCACGCTCGCTCAGGTGACCGAAACGATTCGCCTGGTCCGCGAGCGCAGGCTGTGGCTCGAAGTGGTCACGCTGGTCGTGCCCGGCTTCAACGACCGCGAGGAGGAACTCCGGGCTATCGCAAAGTTTGTTGCTTCGGTGGGCCGCGACATTCCGTGGCGGGGAGACGCTGATCGAGCGCTACGGCTACCTTGTCCGCGACTACAAAATCACGGCTGACGGCAAATGCCCCTCTTGCCGGGTCTCAGTGCCAGGAATCTGGCCCGCAGCCGGCGCTGCGGAGGTTCGCACCGGCGACGGCATGGCCGCGTATCACCGCCGGCTGCCGCGCGGCGTCCGGTTGAACTGATTTACTCTGCAATATTTAACGATTCAACGAACCCGTTGGCCATGAAAGCCGCAGGTCTTACGATGCAGAAAATCCGCCGGTCCGCCTGTGGCGGACGTTTCTATCCGGCGGATCCGAATGAACTGCGCGGGGTGATGAAAAGCTTTCTGGTGGCAGCAGAAACCTGCGGCTCAGCGCCGAAAGCCATCATCGCACCGCACGCCGGTTACGCTTATTCCGGGCCGGTCGCTGCTTCGGCCTACGCCCGATTTCAGCCGGCGCGTGACCTTATCAAGCGCGTGATTTTAGTCGGCCCGTCGCACCATGCGGAGTTCTCCGGCCTGGCTATGAGTTCAGCCGATGCTTTTGTCACGCCTCTCGGTTTGGTGCCGTTGGACAAGGAGGCGCTGGCTCAAATCCGCTTACTGCCGCAGATGATTGTCTTCGACGAAGCGCACGAGCCGGAACATTGTCTCGAAGTCCAATTGCCATTTCTCCAATCGGTTCTCGGCGAGTTCACCATCGTTCCGTTGCTCGCCGGTAACGCGTCTGATGAGGAAATCGTGGAAGTGCTCGTAGCGCTCTGGAACGGCCCGGAAACCCGCATCGTGGTCAGTTCGGACTTGAGCCATTGCCACGATTACGCCGCCGCCAAAACGATGGATCAGGCAACGGCCCAAAACATTGAAGCGCTGCGCGCCGAGCGATTGGATGACAACCAGGCCTGCGGCTTTCGCCCGATTCGCGGCCTGTTGCACCTGGCGCGGCTGCGGGGCCTGAGACCGAGCTGCGTTGATCTCCGCAATTCTGGCGACACTGCTGGACGGCGCGACCGCGTCGTCGGTTACGGCGCATTCATCTTCGCGGGATGATTAGCGGGAAGTGGTATCGCTCGTGGGCATGACCAGCAAATCGTCAAAACGAATCGGCGTCGTCGCGTACGGGCTGCCCCAGATCGACGCTCTTCCAGCCACCGGCTGCTCCTTTTCATCGTACGAGATCATCCAGGCGGACGGTTCCTTCTCGCCATCCTTCCACGCTTTGCCTTCCACTTTCCATCCGCCGTCTTTCACCTTGCGGACTTGCAGGCACAGCCGGGTCCAAGCGCCCGATTGCCATTCATACGGCATCCGGGCTTTGACCTCATCACCTTTGAAAAGTTCGAGGGCTTTTTTGGCGGGTGTCACCTGCAATTTGTAGGCAGACGTTCCCTGACCATTCAATCCAACGGCGAAAGTTGGATAGCGGCGGCCTTTGCCGGTTCCCGACATGCGCGCGGAAACGGCATTGCCTTCCTTCTCGGTCGGGCCGAATAAGGCGCCGAAGGTATCCAGCGGCGCGCCGGGCAGTTCGAGGAATTTGTTCCCGCCTTCTTCCTTCACCGCGAACTGGCCGTCGAGAACCAGAAAATCGTCGGGCACCTTATTCAGTTCGGCCTTTTCGAAATCGTTTTCGTAAATTGCCTTTGCCGACTGCCCAACGGCACTGCAGGCCAAACCTACAACCCAAGCAAAGGCTCCCAATTTTCTGAGCAACTTGTTCATTGCCAATTCAACGATTTAACGATTCAACGAATCAACGTTCTTAACGATTCACTCATTTCTCAGTGCGTCCAGCAATCTTCCGCGCAGGGCGAGCGCAGTGGCAATCCAGGTCCAGACTGCGCCGCTGAGGAAGACTGCACCAAGCGTCAGCGCCAGCGAAAGATAGGGCACACCCGCACGCGGCGAAATTAATGCCGGCAACACCGCCACCAGCGCGGCAATGATGCCGACCGCCAGTCCGAGCAGCAACAGCGCGCCGTGCTCGCTCAGCACCAGCCATTTCAACGCGCGCGGACGAAAACCAACGGCGATCAGCAGTGCCAGTTCGCTGCGACGCTCCAAAACATTGCGCATCACCACGACGCCGAGTCCCACGCTGCCAAGCAGCAAGCCCAGCCCGCCCAGAACCTGGAAGGTGGAGAGATACGTGTTTTGCACGGCATTGAATGCGGCCAATCGCTGCGTGGTCGGCGTGAGTTCCAGTCCCACGTCGCGCAAGGCGCGCGAAAGCGTTTTGGAAACTTCATTCACCTCCTTTGGCGGCGCGTCGATGAGGAACATTCGGTAGCCGGCCTCAGACGGAAAGCGCGCGACGAACTCGTCCTCGGCGATGACCAGATTGCCTTGCAAAATCGAATTCGCCAGCGCGCCGACGAGCCGGACTTTGAAGGTGCGGCCGCGTTCATCCGTGTAATCCACCGTGTCGCCGACCTTTTTTCTCATCGCCCAGACAATCGACGCCTCATCGCCGATGGCGGGGACTACATTTGGCTCGTAGCCGCCGACGTGAGGAGGCGGATTTCGTGATTCCGTCGAGTCCGCCTCGTTACCTCGGCGGCTACTATCGAGAAGCAACCACGGATTTCCTTCGGGCAAGCCTTTCGCCACTTTCGCGAACGTCAACGCCTTGCGCCCCGCGAGCTGTTCCGGTTTCACTCCGAGCAACCTCGGCTTTTGCGCGCGATTTAAGTTCAAGCAACTGGCGTCGTCGCCCTCGCGGACGCGGAATGGAACGAACGCCACATTGGTCAGCGCTTGGTCGGTCAATCCGAAGAAATCGCGTCCGGCCTTGCTGTTCAAGTCCTGCACCACCGGCAGCGTCGTTTCGCCGACGAGCGGGAAGCCGCCGGTGCCTGATGAGCGTTGTTCGGCGCCCTGGACCGCCTCGAGGTGAAAAACGCCGATGCTCGCGATCAAAAAGCTGCCGCACGCGAGCAAGCCGACTGTTGCCAGACTGCGTTTGCGCCGCCGCGCGCAGTTGCGCACGCCCATTCCGCTCAAGGTGAATTTCGCGGCGTCGGCGCCGGGTGCGCCACTGAGCGAAGCCAAAAAAGCTGTGGCGAACGCTATTTCCGCGATTAACAGCAACGCCCCCGCGCTGAAGAAAATTTCTGCGTCCGCCGTCTCGCCGCGCCACAGCGCCCAGGCGATCATGGCCAGTCCCACCAGGCCGCTGACGATGCCGGTGAAATTGCCCCGACTTTTCTTCCCCGACTTTCGATCTGAAATCTGAAACTCAGGATTCGCGCCTTCAGCCAGCAACTCGCGCGCGGGCTGCTGCGCCTGCTTGCGCAGTGCAAGCCAGATCGTCAGCCACGCGACCAACACCGCTGCCACAGCGCCGATGGCCAGTGTCTGCGGCTCGGCATGGTAACGGAGCGTCGAGGTTTGCACCGCATCGCGCCAAATGGTTGAAAGCCCCAGCAGCATTGCCCGCGCATACCCGATGCCGCCGATGACACCGATGAGCCCGCCGACCAGCGCCAGCGCGCCACCTTCGAGCAGCAACAGCCGTCGCACCTGCCGCGGCGTGAAGCCGAGCGCGAGCAGCGTGCCGACTTCCGTCGCGCGCTGTTCGATGCCGAACTGAAACAGCAGCGCCATCAACAACAACGCGGCGGCGATGAGGAAGAAGCTGAAGCCGAGAAACAGCCCGCCGAAATCCTGCGATTGTTCGGCGGCTGCGAGCGCTTGTTGCCGTACCGGCTCGAAGCTCAGGCCGATCGAAGCCGGGTTAAGCGCAGTGACATGTTTTTTTTCAAGTTCCGCCCTGGTCTGCTGGATGGAATCTACAATCATGGCAGCGGCGGTCGGTTCTTTCGGTGGCGCCGACGCCGCCGGGACTGGCTTGGCGTCGGGAGAGAGTTCAATCGGCATTGTCGAGCGCAAACCGCGAAAGAACAGGTGCGCGGGGAACCGATACCTCACCGCAGTCAGGTTGCCGAATCGGTTAGCCCACAACGATTGTCCGGCGGCGAGAGTTATGAACGCCTTCGGCGTGCCGCGATAGTTCTTCCAGTAATCCTCGTCTTTGGGCCGGATGCGTTCGAGTTTGACCGGCAGACTGGGGTCCCAGTCGCGCGTGCTCTCTGCCTTTTCGATACCTGGAAATTCGGGCATCAGATTGCGGTCCGCCGCCGCGCCAGACAAGGGCACGACAGCGCGCACGGTGAATTGGTTGGTTCGTTCTTCGAGCCGCCGTGAAAGGCCGATGACGTAGTAGCTCAATGCGAGTTGGTCGCCCGGTTTCGCGTTCAGGTCGTCCGCAAGCCACTGGTTGATGAGGATGTCGTCGTCGCGCATATCCGGCGGAACCACCGGCGCGCCCATCGCGGTCACCATCGAATACGGCGCGGCGCGGTCGCCCAGGCGCAGTTCGTTCACAAAATAAGTGAGAACGCCCGTTGCATTCGTCGCTGCCCTGAGCGCGGTGTCGGCAACCGGGGGGTCGAGAAACACGCGACTCGTGCGCAGTTCGAGCGCGTTGACATCGGGTAAGGCCCGTAATTCGAGTTCGGCATCGGCCAGTTTCCAGGTCTGATGCAAAGCGACGTTGGCTTGAAGGACAGCCCAGGGGTCTTCGTCGGTGCTGGCCAGCAGCAGATTGGCGCGGCCCGGCAGTTTCAATTGCTCCTGCAATGCGGCCAGAGAAACGAACGCGTTGAACGGCGCGACTTGGCTGGCCCGCAAACCGAACCTGCCAAACTCCGCGTCCGACGCTACGGCGGTGACTTTGAGTCGCAGCGACACAGAGGAATCCTCCTGCGGCGAAATGGGCGCTTCGCGGGAAAGCTTGCCCGGTTTGGCGACGCGCAGCACGACGCTATCGCCAGTGGTCGCTTTGAGCTGCCTGGCGAGCGGTTGGTTGAGGATCACTTCGTCGGCGGAAGGCGATTTGAACGCCGGCTGTTCTTCGCTAAGCCGCCAGAAACGGTCATCGACGCCGAGCACTTGCGCGCGGTTGGCGCGGGCCGAGTCGTCAGGCCTGCTCGCAGTCGCTGGTAACGCGATGGCGGAAGCAACCGTTCCCTCAATGAGTCCCTTGTGTGCAAGCTCGTCCGAAAGCGCCGCGCGGAAAAAACGGTCATTGGCAGCCAGCGCGATTTGAACCCTGCCCAGCCGCGCGAGCGCCATGTCGCGCAAACTGCCGCGTACCGAATCACCTACCACCAAGGCGCCAATCAATACGGCGCTGCCGACGGCCGCGCCGACCAGCGCGCCCAAGTGCGCCCGGGCGTGAAAGTGCAGACTGCGGAAGATGAGGGTCAAGAGGGTCATAAGCTCCAAATCCCAAGCGCCAAGCTCCAATGAAATCCCAGGTTCCGAGGCTCAACCCCCAGACATGGTGTGGTGGCCGCGGCTTTTGCGCTTGAAGCTTGGAGCTTCTCTGGTCTTTGGAGCTTGGTCATTGGAAATTCGTCATTTGCCATTTTCGGACGCCAGTCGCCCATCTCGTAACTCGAGCACCCTTCCCATTCGCTTTGCCAGATCGAGCGCGTGAGTCACGACGACCAACGTTACGCCCTCTTCCCGGTTCAACTGAACGAGCAGGTCGGCGAGGTTCTGGGCCGAGGCGCGGTCGAGCGCGCCCGTCGGCTCGTCGGCCAGCAGCAGTTTGGGCTGATTGATCAACGCGCGGACGACGGCCACGCGCTGGCGTTCGCCACCGGAGAGTTGTCCTGGCCGATGCGTGAGCCGGGCGCCGAGGCCGACCTTGTCAAGCAGCCGTTTCGCACGCTCGCCAGCGCCGTTGCGCAGCGCGGCGTCGTTGTTCGCAAGCGTCGGCACCAAAACATTTTCCAACACGGTGCATTGCGGCAGGAGGTGATGCGCCTGGAAAACGAAACCGATTTGACGGTTACGCACCGCGGCGATCTTGATATCATCGATCCGGCTCAAATCCTGGCCGTCGAGCAACACCTGGCCGCTGGTGGGTCGGTCGAGTGTGCCGATAATGTTCAGCAGCGTGCTCTTGCCCGAACCGGACGGCCCGACGACGGCGACCGATTCGGTGCGCCCGATTTCAATCGAGATGTCCCGCAAAACCGAAACCGCCTCCGCGCCCGTGGGCGATTCGTAACGCTTGCTCACCTCAGTCAATCTCAGCAATGCCGATGGCATGATGCAGTTTTAGACGAAAACGGCGAGAGAGTCGTAGAGAAGTTTGAACATTTATTTAATGTGACGGGCAGCGTGCCTGGCTGGACAGGCCGGAAACCTGTCCTAGCCTCGCTTCGACCACCGCTTTGCCTTCATTTCAAATCGCGGCAGTGTTCCGTGCGCGACAGCCGTCACCGGCACGCGCAAGGTGAACGCAACTTCAAATGCCTTTTCCAATCGCTTCACAACGCCTGACGGATCGGCGCAGCTTGTCGTCGGCTCAATCTGGACGCTGAGTTCGGTCAGCGAACGCGCGTCGCTCACGGTGACCTGGTATTCCGCCACGTCGCCGCAGGCGCGGATGATGTCTTCGACCGCGCTGGGGAAGATGTTCACACCGCGCGCGATGATCAGGTCGTCCACGCGTCCGAGGACGCCGCCTTCCAGCGCCAGAGTGTGGCGACCGCATGGACACGGTTGATGGTTGATGGTCGATGGTTGATGGATTGGTTTGACGAGGTCGCCGGTGCGATAGCGGAGCAGCGGCGAACCGATGCGGCCGAGGGTGGTCAGCACGAGTTCGCCCGTTTGGCCGGCGGCAAGCGGCTTGCCGGATGCCGGCTCGATGACTTCAGCGAAATAAGCCGGCTCAAGCACGTGCAACACGCCGGGCTGCCTCGGGCATTCGTGAGTGACGGGTCCAGTCTCCGTCATGCCGTGATGATCGAAGATTCGGGCGCCGCGCCACAGCTTTTCCAATCGCGCCCGGAGCGCGGGAATGCTCCCGCCCGGTTCGCCGGCGACGATGATCGTTTTCACGCAAGCCGCGCGCAGATCGATGTTTTCTTCGGCAGCGACCTCGGTGAGTCGCAGGGCGTAGGTAGGGGTGCAGCAGAGGATGGTCGCGCCGTTGTCAATCATCACGCGCAGACGCGCCGTGCTGCTCAGACCGCCGCCCGGGATGCAGAGGCAGCCGATGCGTTGCGCGGCTTCAAACGCGAGCCAGAATCCGATGAACGGCCCGAAAGAAAAGGCGAAGAAAACGCGGTCGCTCGCCGTCGCGCCCGCCGCGCGAAAGACCTCCGTCCAGCTTTCGACCATCCAGTTCCAGCTTTCCGGCGTGTCGAGCCAGCGGAGCGGCGCGCCGGTGGTGCCGCTGGTTTGGTGAAAACGGGTGTAACGATCGAGCGGGAAGGTCAGGTTCGTGCCGTAAGGCGGATGGGCGCGCTGGTCTTCGTCGATTTCCTGCTTCGTGGTGAACGGAAACTTCTCAGAGAATTCGTGCAGACTCGCGACTGTCGCCGGCACCCCCGCTTGCGAAATTTTTTTTGTGTAAAACGCGTTCGCTGGGAGCAGCTCCGTGAGCAGTCGGCGCAATTGGTTCAGTTGTGAAGCGGCGATTGCCGGGCGAGCGGGAAAAGAATCGTCGGCCATCGAACGGTTCACTGTTTGGCAGCCGATGGCGATCCCGGAGCGGGTTGGATGGCGGCCTGCTTCGGCCTGGGCGTTGGGTTCGGCTTGTGAAGCGTGACCAGCCCGCCACCCACGAGAGCGAGGATCATTCCGATATAAAACAGCGGATTGACCTTGCCCCAGTCTATTTCATGGCGAACCAACCCAATAGAAACCACTGCGTTCACGACTGGTGCTCCGGCGAAAACAATGGCCATGACTTCAGGCGGTTTCCCTTTGGCTCCGAACGCGAGCAGCACACCAAACGCGCCGATGGCGCCGACGATTCCTGCGACCAACGACCACCCCATTCCTCGTCCAGTGTAGCCGCTGAACGCCGCGCCTTTGGCCAGCAATATCGCCAGCGGCGCGAGCACCGCGACCAGGAAATAGGCCACCCCAACAAACAGGAACGCTTTGTAACGCCAGAGCGACGGATCGACATCGACCGCGCCCGGCGGCTTCATGAGTGTCTGGCCCGAATGCAGGAAAACGCCGTAAACGCCCCACGAAAAAACGGTTAAAAATGCGAAGGCCAGCCAGGTCAGGCCCGGCGAATCAGAGTTGGCATTAATCATACGTGTGCGGAGCTTATCGCCGTCGCGGCTTTACTTCAAATGGAATCGAATTAGATTATCCACGAACTGAATAACCCGGACCACGGGCCGTCTCAAACACTGTGAAACCTTCCATCGCACTTTTGCTCGGGTTCCTGTTGTTGGCCGGCTGTGCCACGAGCACGGTCGAATCGCGCAGGAAAGAAAAGCTCGCGGCTTACAACGCTCTGTCGCCCGAGGAAAAGGAACTGGTGGACAAAGGTCAGATTCAGAGCGGGATGAGCCAGGATGCGGTGTACATCGCCTGGGGTGCGCCGGCTCAAATTCTACAAAACCAAACCGGCAACGGCGGCGTGCAAACGGTCTGGCTTTACGAAGGTACCACGATGCAAGAGACGCGCTATTGGACGTTCCGCGAAGTGCCTTATCGGGGCCACCTCTTTCTGGAGCGTTATCTTGATCGCGATTATGACCCTCGCGGTTACGTCAGCGCGGAGATTGTGTTTGTCGGCGGCAAGGTCGCGAGTTGGCGGACGCTGCCACGGCCAACGTATTGATTCGTTACAGCGGTGAGAGTTTTCGGAGTTAGCCATTCAACTGTTGAACGTTTTAACGCTTCAACCCTTTAACGCTTTAACGAACCACGTCACTTCAACAACTGGGGTGGCGCGACTTCGATTCTGTCCGCGACGGCTTTGGGAATCGGCGCGGCTTTCATCCTGCCGTCTTTGTCGTGCGTAACGCACACGACCGTCAGACTGCCGCGCGCCACTTCCACCGGCGGTGAGGCATTCAATTTGCGAAAACGAAAGACGTAGCTGAGCGACTTCGATTTTTTTTCGCTGACGAGAATGTGAATCTCGATTTCATCCTCGAAACGGAGCGGCTGGAGGTAATCGCACGCGGCGTGCACGCGCGGCCAGCCGACTGGGGGGTCAAATTTGTTCATCACCACCGAGAACCCCAGCGACCGGAAAAGGCCATGCTCCGCCGTTTCCATGTAACGGAAAAAATTCGCGTAGTGGACGATGCCAGCCATGTCGGTCTCTGAAAATTCCACCCGGCGGACAGCTTTGAATTCGTAGGACATGGGCGGATTTTAGATTTGCGATTTGCGATTTGCGAATTGAAAAACCCCTTCGGTCTCATTGAACGCCGGACGTTTTGAAGAAAACTCCCGGAAAACGCGGGCGATATTTTCCGCCATCCGGTCGGCGCTGAAATCCTGCAAGACCGCTTTGCGCCCCGCCTCGCTGAGCGCGCGCAGCTTTTCGGGGTCCGCGAGCAGACTCTCGACTGCGTCGGCCAGCGCTTTCACGTCGCCGGGTTCGTAGAGCACGCCGCCGCCGGTCCCTTCGATCAGTTCGGGAAACGAAGCCGCGCGTGGTTGCACGACCGGCACGCCGGCCGCGAGCGCTTCGGCAACGTACAAACCGAACGCTTCGCCGTAAAGGGCGGGGACGGAGAAAACGGTCAGCGACCGAAGGAAATCCAACTTTGCCGCCCGGTCGATATTAGGATGGAACTCCACGTCGTGCAAAACGCCGTTTGTTTTCAATCGTTCGCGCAACGCATTGACGAAAGGTTCCTCTGACGGGCCGCAGCTGCCACCCACGCGCAACTTCAGATCCTTGGTCCGCTCGTGGCGTTTCAGCAGGATGAATGCTTCAACCAGTCGGTCCAAACCCTTCTCGCGGCACATGCGGGCGAAAAAGCCGAGGACCGGCGCGCCGCCCTGTTCCGTGTTCCGCGTTCCGCGTTCCGCGTTTTTGTCGTAGCCTTCAAGATTGATCCCGTTGAAGACGACGCGCACGCGGTCGGCGGGCAGATTGAGTCGTCGGCACATGAGATCGCCGAAGTAACGGCTCGGCGCGAGGAACAGGTCGGCTTCTGCCGCGCGCGCGGCCAACGTTTTCCAGGCCTCATCGCGTTGCGCCTGCGGCAGTGAGTCGAGAAAGTAATCCTCGCCTTGCAACATGCAGACGACCGGCGAGCGCAGTTCCTGTTTGAGCTTGCGCACCAGGCCGACCAGCAGCGCGTTCGACAGGCAGACCACGTCGGGGTGCGGCTTCTGCTTGAGCCAGCCAATCAACTCATCCAGTTCGCGCGCCTGGTTGCCTTCCTCCCCGCGGAGCATGGAAATGGTGAGATCGCCGAGTTCCTCCGCGCGTGTCCTGGCCGCCTTGCCCGCCGCCCATTTCAACAGCGCGGGTGACTCCAGCAGACGGTGCAGCCATTCGGGCGCGTGGCGAAAGAAGGACGATTTTTGCTCGAGATAAACATTGATGCCGCTGAAGAAAATCGGCGTGCCGGCGCTTTGGTCCTCTTCGTCCAGGGTCATCGGCAAATACAGCGGCACCATGAGCACCTCGTGGCCCTGCTGGCGCAGCGCGGCCACGAGCGCGTTGTCACGGAAACAATTCCCGCAATACATCCCGCCGGCGCCGGGGGTGATCTGGACGATGTTCATCTCAGTCGTCGAACCGTTAAAACGCCACATCGTTACAACGTTGTAACGTTTTTAACGATTCAACGTTTTAACTCTTTATCGCCACTCGTGATTGCATTCCCGTTTTGGAATCGGTGAGCGGTTGGCCCAGCGGCAGTGACTCAGGCACCGACGCGAATTCCTCAATTGCCTTCCACAGCCGCGAAAAGTCCTTGTTCACGTCGCCGCTCAGGCAATCCGTGACATCGCCTGCGAGGTCGGGATGCTTGTCGGTCAATTCACGGAAGCTGAAGTTTGGGTTGTAGAAGGCGTACACCAGCTTGCGCATGTTCTCGATGCCTTCGCGCAGCTTCGTGGCGTAATCGGCAAAACGCTGCGGCGAAAAATCGCGCGCGAGCAGCGCCGCGTGTACCGCGTCGCCGGCCATCACCCCGCTCTTGAGCGCGAGCATGACGCCGGAGGAAAAGACCGGGTCGAGAAAACAATACGCGTCGCCCACGAGCAAGAGACCTTCGACGCCGCAGTAGCGCGAATGATATGAGAATTCGCCGGTGATGTAGTAAGGACCGAATTGCGTGCCGCAGGAGAGGTATTCCTTGATCCAGAGGTTTTGCCCGATTTCGCGCTGAAAAATTTTCTCCGGTTCCTTCACGCCCTCACGCGTGAGGTATTTGCCCTCGGCGACGACGCCGACACTGACGAGGTCGTTATGCAGCGGGATGTACCAGAACCAGCCTTTCTCCGGAACGAACGCCACGGTGGTCGTGCCAGCGTCAATTCCTTCATCGCGCTTTGCACCTTTACAGTACGTCCAGACAGCGACCTTGTGCAATTCCGGGTCGCCGACGCGCCAGTTGTGTCGCACCGCGGAGAAGGCCTCGCGACCGGAACAATCCAGTGTGATGGGCGCGCGATATTCCGTGATTTTCCCGCCCTTGTCCTGCGCCCGAACGCCTACGACGCGTCCGCCTTCTTTCATGAGTTCCTTGACGGTCGTTTCCTCTTTCACTGACGCGCCCTTTTCGCGGGCGTTATCGAGTAACATCACGTCGAATTCGGAACGCAGCACCTGCCAGGTTTGAGCGACGGTGTCGCGGTCGTATCGGGTGAAAAAGTAGAACGGCTGCGACGCTTTGCCCGAAGGCGAGACGAATTGCACGCTGTATTTTTTGATGAATGCGGACTTCCGCATCTTTTCGATGAGTCCCAACCGTTGCAGCGGTTGAAAGGTGAAGGGCAGCAGCGATTCGCCGATGTGGTAGCGCGGAAATTTTTCGCGTTCGAGCAGGAGGACTTTGTGGCCGTGGCCGGCCAGCATTGTAGCCGCAGCTGAGCCGGCCGGCCCGCCGCCGATGATGAGGACATCGCAGTTTTCAGTCATGATCGTCGTTCAAATTACCACAGATGAACACCGACGAAGGCCGGAAAACAGGAACGCATTTGCGCAAAACCGGGAGATTCCGAGAACAAATCGGGTGGCTTCGAATTCGTGATCATTCGCGCAATTCGTGACTTTTTTTCCGTTTTCAATCCGTGTCCATCCGTGTTGATCCGTGGTTAAAATCACTCCTG
The DNA here is from genome assembly GCA_003218515.1 of Verrucomicrobiota bacterium. GTDB lineage: Bacteria > Verrucomicrobiota > Verrucomicrobiia > Limisphaerales > AV2 > AV2. The sequence continues at coordinate 22,425 of QHNT01000340.1, forward strand.
CGCTGGCGGCAAAATTTCCACAATTTCCGCCAGCGCCCGCTCCTGGGGATCAAACAGCGTGTTGCGCCGGCCATACAACACGTGCGCGCCACTCAACTGAAGCGCTTGATTAATGAATTGGTCCGAGGCCAGCCGCAGAAATGCCTTCGGACGACTGCTGTGCCTGACGCCGCATTCCTGCATGATGTGGCCCAGCGGGCGCCGCTCTTCCAAAATTTGCTCCCGCGCCTCCGGCGTGAACAGATTCAGATTAATCTTGATCGCGCCGAATTCCACGGGCTCGTCCGTGCCGTCGAGCAGCAACACGACCTCGCGAAAATATTGGTCACGCTTCCGCCGACGGCCCAACAAGCGCAAATGAATGTGGCGCTCGTGAAATTTTTTTAGTGTCGGCGTCATGTCGTTGTTATGCACGAGCAGCCGCCTGTAGGGCTGCGGCACAGCTTCGCCGTCCACCTCTTGCAACGGCGGCAGGGTCAAACCCATCTGCGCGTAAAACTCGTCCAGCGGATGTGAGATGGAGTAACCTGCTGGGGCCGGGCGGTTGACGGTAGATGGAGCGGAAG
>QHNT01000341.1 GCA_003218515.1 Verrucomicrobiota bacterium
ACTTTCGCCGTAAAAGGTCTTTAATCCGATCTTCGTGATCTTCTGTTGCAATTCCGGACTCAACGCCGGCGGTTGATTGGTGCCGCTTTCCGCCGGCGGGGTGCCCTCCCGCGACACCTCCGCCTGCGCCTCCTTCAACCGCCTCATAGCGTCGCCGATGGCGCTACGCCGGCGCTCTTCGGGCATTTGCTCAAAGGAGGCGAGCATTTGCTTGAAACCGGTCGGCATCGTTGCGTCGATGAACGTCGCTTTCTCCTCCTCGGTCATTTCGTCGAACCAGCGTTGCCAGATCCGCTCCAGCCGGGCACGGCGCCTTTCTTCCGGTGACAGCGAATTTAATTTGTCGGCCAAATCCCCAATCGCCTTCGCCCGCGCCTCGCCGCTCAGTTTGCCCAGCTCTACCGACTGCGCAAAGGCCCGGAGCTTTTCGGCGGTCATGCGCGAGTTCTTCGCGGCCAGGTAGCCCGCCGTGGAAAATCCCCACGCAGCCGCGATGATGATCGCGGCGATCCAGATCGGACGTTGTCGAGGGCCGGCCATGCCCGGACTGTAACGCATTTTCATCCGCTCGCCACCCTGAATTCAGGCCGGCGCGCGAACTTTCCAGTCCGCAACAACACCCGCATACCTCCTTATCCTACCCACGATTTCTCGGACTGTTGACAAAAGCCACTTGCTTTGCCTCGACCGGTCCTTAACTTCCTTCCATGCTTGTCACGGAACCGACGGCAGAAGATTTACCGCTCCAATCCGAAGGGCGATCCGCCAACGCCAGTCCAATGGAATTGCTCAGACACACCGACCGTTTTGTTGACCGTCATATCGGGCCCCGCAGTCGCGACATCCGGCAGATGCTGAATGAGCTCGGGTTCGAGACTCTGGAGGCACTGACCGAAGCAGCCGTGCCCGCGAACATTCGCCTGCGCGGGTCCCTGAACCTTCCCGGCGGCCGCAGCGAGTTTGGCATTCTGAACGAACTGCGGTCGGTGGCGGCGAAGAACCAGGTTTTCCGCTCGTTCATCGGCCTGGGCTACCACGACTGCATCACACCGCCGGTCATTCAACGTAATATTCTGGAGAATCCAGGCTGGTACACGCCCTACACGCCGTACCAGGCGGAAATTTCCCAGGGCCGCCTGGAAATGCTCCTCAATTTTCAGACGATGATCTGCGACCTCACCGGCCTCGAAATCGCCAACGCCTCGCTGCTCGACGAAGCCACCGCCGCGGCGGAAGCGATGATGATGTGCCACCGCCTCAAACACGAGGAAGGCCGCAACGTTTTCTTCGTCTCGCAGAACTGTCATCCGCAAAACATTGAAGTCGTCCAGACCCGCGCCCGGGCGCTCGGCATCGACGTTGTCGTCGATAACCACAGCTCGTTTGCTTTCGGCCCGAAGGTTTTTGGCGCGCTGGTTCAATACCCCGACACGTTCGGCGCGATTCACGATTATCGGTCCTTGATTGAAGGAGCGCACGGGGCTGGCGCATTGGTGGTAGTTGCGGCGGACCTGTTGAGCCTCACGTTGCTCAAGCCGCCCGGTGAATTCGACGCGGACATCGCGGTTGGGAGCGCGCAGCGTTTCGGCGTGCCGCTCGGCTACGGTGGGCCGCACGCGGCGTTCTTTGCGACTCGCGACGCCTTCAAACGTCACATGCCCGGCCGGCTCGTCGGCGTCTCGAAGGATTCACGCGGCCGACCGGCGTTGCGCCTCTCGCTCGGCACGCGCGAACAACACATTCGGCGCGAGAAAGCCACCAGCAACATCTGCACGGCCCAGGCGTTGCTCGCCAACCTGGCGGCGGCTTACGCGATCTATCACGGGCCGGAAGGTTTGAAGAGAATCGCGCAGCGGGTTCACAGGCTCGCCTGTGTGTTGGCGGAAGAATTGGAAGGGGTCGGTTACAAAATAGTGAACAAGTCATTCTTCGACATGCTTGCAGTCAAAACCAGTCGAAGCGGCGACAAGAAAACTGCAAGGCAGGTTCTGGCTCACGGCGAAGACTGGAGCATCAATCTCCGGCCCATCGACGACGCCACCGTCGGAATTGCGCTGGACGAGACGACTTCATTTGAAGACGTGCTCCGCTTATTTTCGACTGTCGATTGCAACAAGCTCTTGCCGCCGGCTGATCGAATTCTGGAGAGAGCCAAAGACCTGGAGTCTCGCATTCCACCGTCCCTCCAGCGGACGGGCGAATTCCTCACGCACCCGGTCTTCCACCGTTACCACTCGGAAACGGAAATGCTCCGTTATTTGAAGCGGCTCGAATCGCGCGACCTGTCGCTCACGACCTCGATGATTCCACTCGGCTCCTGCACGATGAAGCTGAACGCGACCTGCGAGATGCTCCCCGTAAGCTGGCCGGAATTCGCCAGGATTCATCCGTTCGCGCCGTTGCGCCAGACGCAAGGTTACCAGGTTCTGTTCAAGCAGCTCGAAGGATGGCTCGCGGAAATCACCGGCTTCGCGGCCATTTCGCTGCAGCCTAACGCCGGTTCCCAAGGCGAATACGCCGGTCTCCTCCTGATCCGCGGTTATCACGAAAGCCGCGGCGAAACGCATCGCAACGTCTGCCTCATCCCGACCTCGGCCCACGGTACCAATCCCGCCAGCGCGGTGATGGCTGGTCTGAAAGTCGTCGCCGTCGCTTGCGACAAGGAAGGCAACATCGACCTCGCCGACTTGCGCGCCAAGGCCAGGACGCACCACAACGACCTCGCCTGCCTGATGATCACCTATCCGTCCACACACGGCGTGTTCGAGGAAAGCATCAAGCAGATTTGTGAAATCATCCATGGGTTCGGGGGACAGGTCTATCTGGACGGCGCGAATATGAATGCGCAGGTCGGCCTTTGTCGCCCGGCCGACCTCGGCGCGGATGTCTGCCATTTGAACCTGCACAAAACGTTTTGCATCCCGCATGGCGGCGGTGGCCCGGGGATGGGACCGATCGGCGTGGCCGAGCATCTCGTTGAATTTTTGCCCGGCCATCCGGTGGTGAAGCTCGGCGGGCTAAATCCCATCGGCGCCGTCGCCGCCGCGCCGTGGGGCAGCGCGAGCATTCTGCCCATCTCCTGGGTTTACATCGCCGCGATGGGCGCCGCTGGACTGGCTGAAGCCACGAAGGTCGCCATTCTCAATGCGAATTACATCGCCAAGCGGCTGGAGAAATATTTCCCGACGCTCTACCGCGGCCACGGCGGCCTCGTCGCGCACGAGTGCATCCTCGATCTGCGCGACTTCAAAAGCGTGACCGCCGAAGACGTCGCCAAACGGCTCATGGATTACGGCTTTCACGCGCCGACCTTGAGCTGGCCGGTCGCCGGCACACTGATGGTTGAACCGACCGAAAGCGAATCGAAGGCCGAACTCGACCGCTTCTGCGACGCAATGATTGCCATTCACAGCGAAATCATGGCCATCGAATCCGGTCGGATTGACAAGCAGAACAATCCGCTCAAAAATGCGCCGCACACCGCGGACATGATCGCCGCCGAAAACTGGAATCATCCATACTCCCGCGAACAGGCCGCTTTCCCCGCGCCCTGGCTCAAGGAGCACAAATTCTGGCCCGCCGTCGGCCGCATTGACAACGTTTACGGCGACCGAAATCCAGTTTGCACCTGCGTCGGGATGGAAGGTTACTCACCGTAATATTCCTGTGGGCATGGTTTCGTCCGTTTCGCTTGCCGGGATGCCCGGCGAAGGTGACAACAACTTCTAGACTAACCTGACCCAAAACGAGACGCCGCGTGTCACTGACTCGGAACTATTCTCTCCTTTTCCCAATTCGCGAATCGATCCTGCGCCGATTCGACATGGATTTCCGCGTGCCCATCGGCAAATCCGTAAGCTCTGGCCCAGGTGACCTGAGCTGGCGGACCTAAGGCTTGCGTCGGCTCCTTTTCCCTCATCACAATGATCATGTTGGGATTTTGAATCTCCTTCAGCGCCCCATGATAAACGATCTCGAATTGAGCCGAATCATACTGGTTGTTGAATTCAACCGGTAGATAGGACTGCGCCTCGGCAAAATCCTTTGGCATCCGACCTTCATGAGCCTCCGCATACAACATGAACGCCAGTAACCAGCCTTTGTTGTAATTCAACTTAGCGATAAAAACCTGCTTTTCGACCTCCTTTCTCGCTTCAATGTCCTCCGGCTCTCCCGAAGATTTTTCAGAAACACCCGGCTTCTTTTGCTGCCGCAACCTAGCATTCTCCTCCGCAAACTTTGCCAATTCTGCCCGCTCGCGGCGCAGTTGCGCGACTTCCCCGCGCAGTTTGTAAAGCTCCGCCGCCTCGCGTCGAAGCCGGTCCAGCTCATCGTTCCCCGCTTGAAAGCGAGCCACTTCATCCGCGTGGGACCTTTGCAGCTCGCCCATTTGTGCCGCCAATCGCTGATTTTCCGCCCGAAGTTTTGAAACGTTTTTTGATTCAATGACGAGGGTCGTTGCAGCCGTCACCGCGCACACACCCACTGCCACTGCTGATTTCAGATTCATCCACGTCATAAATTTCAATGCTCCCATAGTTAAAGTTGAACCCGCCGCCGCGCCCGACAGCATCACTGCCGCCGTCACAGAAGCCGCCAAACCGGTCGGCACCGCCTGTACGGCCGAGGTCGTCAACGCTCCCGCAAGAACCGAGGCTGAGATCACCTTGCCCCGCCGCGCGAAGAAACTTCGCAGCTTCTCCAGCGCCCTCGTGATCCGCTTCTGGGCCGCGTCTTCATTCGTTCCGAGTGATTCCCCAACCTCTGCGAGGTTTTTCTGCTCAAAAAAACGAAGCAGCACTGCGTTGCGATCCGTTTCGCTTAATCCGGCCATTGCTTCGTCGAGCAACGGCGCGATCTGCGCCCAAGGCGCGTCACCTTGTGATTCGTAGAGAGTTTCCATGGCTTTCTGCTCCCGCTGTCGCCGGCGGTTTTCCGTCCGCATGGTTTCCGACGCCACAAACCGTGTCGTTCGGAACAGCCAACCGGACAGGATGACGCCGTCGCGAAACGTCCACGCCTTCTGCGCGAGACGAATAAAGACCGTCTGTGTCACCTCTTCCGCCAGATGCGGATCGCGCACTTGCCGCAGCGCCGCCGAATAGACCAGACCAACATGCCGCGCCACGAGCGTTGCGAACACCTGTTCGGAACGTGACGCCGCATATTCCCGCAGCAATTCGAGGTCATCCATAACCGGCTTCACTGAAGAATGGCCGCTCAACGGAAAATCCGACAAACTGTTTTTGCCCGATTCTGAAACCTGCTGTTGGAGCGCCGAATTCCAATTTGCGACACACCGATACCCTCAACGCGTCAAATCCGGGTTTGGCACTCCTTCTTCTCGGCACCGCGCCTGACAAACCGGTCACGGCCGAACTGCGCCGGAAAGGCTCTCAGAAAACCGCAAAACGATTAGTGGCAAGGTCAATGCTCCTGAAGGATTCGCAAGACAGAAACGTCATATTGAGACCGTTCCTATGAAAATTACCGAAGCATTGCTGGCGGAACACGCCGTTTTCCACAACCTGTTCGACTATGCCGAGCGCACCGTGCCCAGGCTCAAGACAGTCGCGGAGGTCAGGTCGTTGGCGCATTTGGTCGAATCGTTGTTGCAGGCCCATTCGCAGACGGAAGAACAACTGCTGGTCGAGCCGCTGGAGCATTGCCTGGAACAGATCGGCCATCGCGAGACGTTCCATCAAGAGCACCAGGAGATTGAGGACCATCTGAAAATGGCGCAGACGGTCCGCAACCTGAAACAGGCGCGCCATCAGCTCCTGGCCGCCGTGGTGTCGTCACGCAAACATTTCGATAAAGAGGAGCGCATCGTCTTTCCGCTCGCCGAGAAGCACCTGAAATCAAAGACGTTGACGGAACTCTGCTTCACCTGGACGGAACACCGGAATCGCGCGATAGGCCAAGCCGGAGCCTAACTCACAGCGCCCAGTCCTTGCGATACGGTTTGCGGATGATCCGATCCGCTTCCGAACAATTCTTCGACCGCAAATTCACCGGGTCAAGGTTGATGAAACCCGGGCGCCTTCTGGAGTGTCTCTTTGACTCGGGTGAGCGCACCATGACCAGCCGTTTAAGCCAACCGCTTTGGATCGTTCCGCTGGCAATCGCCGTACTGGTGGCGATCTTCGGATGGTGGGGCAACGCCCGGCTCCGCCAGACAATCGAAGAGGAACTGAAAGAGGATTTGGCAGCCACGCTTAATGCAAACGTGACGGCATTGGAGATCTGGACGACGGACCAGGAAAAGCTGGCTACCACCCTGGCCGATGAACCGCGCGTGCGGGCCCTCGCGATCCGTATCTTCGAGGCGCTGGAGCGGGCGAACGGCGACACTAACAAACTCTCGGAACTGCCGGGGTTGGAGGAGGTGGGAAGTTATCTCCGACCGCGCCTGAACAAAACGGGCTATGAAATCGCGCATCTGGTCAGCACGAATTTCGTCGTCGTCGCAGGTCCCATGCGCGGCCGTTTGGCTGCAACGTTTCCCGTTTACGAGGAGCACCTGGCCAAGTTCTCCGAACTATTTGCTTCCGGGCAGCCGGTCATCATCACCCCGTTCAAACCCAAACGCCCGGCGGTAGGAGGACCGCGATCACGCCGGCCACGAAACGATGAATCCCGCAAATCGTCGGAAGATCCACTTCCACCCCGCGAAAAGGGAACGAACGACTTCCCAAACCGGGGACGCCCGTCGCCTCCCGAGTTGGCGCGCTTCCGGCGCGGCGATGTCACGCTGATGCAGGTGGCGGCTCCCGTTCGTGACAACAACGGCGTCGTGCGCGGCGCGCTGGCGCTCATCATCGACCCGGACGCCGAGTTCACGCGGATTCTGTCGGTGGCGCGATCAGGTAGGTCCGGCGAAACGTACGCCTTCGACCAGCACGGCCTGATGATTTCCAAAAGCCGCTTTGACGACCAGCTCAAGAAACTGGGATTGATTGAAGACCGTCCGGGTGCAAGCTCCGCTCTGAACCTTCGCTTGAGCGTTCCCGGAAACGTTCTGTCGAAAAAGTCCGGCCCGGATGGATCGACTTCCGCGACACATCCATTGACCCACATCGTCGCCAATGCCGTGGTGGGCGGAAGCGGAGTGGACGTGGCGCCTTCGTCGGACTACCGCGGGGTGCCGGTGGTCGGCGCGTGGCGCTGGTTGCCACAGCTCGGCTTTGGTGTCGCAACGCAAACCGACGCCACAGAAGGTTACCGGCCGTTGCGCGTGCTCAAGCTGCTTTTCCTGATTCTGTTTCTCCTGTTGTTGCTCTGCGCGACCGGCATGTTTCTTTTTTCGTACCTCAACGTTGTCTGGCGCCGACGGCTCAGCGAAGCCGAACTCAAGTTGAAACAACTCGGCCAGTACACGCTGGAGGAAAAAATTGGTGAAGGCGGCATGGGCGTCGTTTACCGGGCGCGACACGCGCTGATGCGACGCGATACGGCCGTCAAACTCCTTCTGCCCGACCGGGCCGACCCGGATTCGATCCAACGGTTCGAGCGCGAAGTGCGCCTGACCTGTCAGCTCACTCATCCCAACACGATCCAGGTTTACGACTACGGCCACACGCCCGAAGGCATCTTCTACTACGCGATGGAATTTCTGCGCGGACTGAACTTACACGAGCTGGTCCCACGATTTGGTCCGCAGCCCGAAGGCCGCGTGATCCACATCCTCACTCAAATCTGCGATGCGCTGGCCGAGGCGCATGCCCTCGGTTTGGTGCATCGCGACATCAAACCGGCGAATATTTTCCTCTGCGACCGCGGCGGCGTGCCCGACTGCGTGAAGGTGCTCGATTTTGGTTTGGTCCGCGAATACCGCAACGGCGGCCGTGACTTTACGCGCCTGATCGGCGGGAACGGGGCGGAGGGTACGCCTTTGTTCATGCCGCCCGAAGCGATCGAAAATTCCGCTCGCAGCGATCCACGGAGCGACATCTATTCGGTTGGCGCGCTCGGTTATTACCTGTTGACCGGCGAATACGTCTTCGCCGCCGAATCCATCCGCGATCTTTACCACAAACACGTTGCCGCGTCGCCGATTCCGCCAAGTCGGCGCACCACCAATCCGATAAGTGCCGCGCTTGAAGCAACCATTCTCCGGTGTCTGGAAAAGGAGCCGGACCTTCGCCCGCAGTCGGTCACTGAACTGCGTGCGCTGCTGCTGGCCAGCCCGCGCGCGGCGGAGTGGGGACCGCAGGCGCGGGCCGCCTGGTGGGCACGGTATCAAAGCAAAACAGGCGCGGGCTCTGACGAAACCGATCTTCACGAATCCTCTTCCATCGATGCCAGCGTGAAGATTGACTTCAACAGCCGGATAAAATAGCCAAGAACGATTTCCGAGAGCCGGCGAAGACGCGAATGCCGACTTCGCGTTCATTGAGATTCGCGGGGCCGAACAACCGTCTCGAACATCAGCGCGGCGCAGTCGGCGTCGTCACGCTGGCCGCCTTCAAGCGCTCAATGCCTTGAGCAACTGGGCGCCCTGCGGGCTGCCCCAACCGGTGCAAGCATCCCAGCCCGGGTGCGCTTTGTACTTTTTTGAAGAGGAGAACGCCCCGTTGTCACCCTCCACGATGTCGTGAAAACAGTTTGTGTTATTGGGCGGCTGATAAAGCAACGGATTGATGAAGCCGATGGGCTTGCCCAAACCCTGGTTGACCAGCGTAATCAGCGCCGCCCACAGCGGTGCCACCGCGCTGGTGCCGCCCGACGCCCCCTCAGCTCCGTCCACTCGGATGATATACCCGGTGTCGCTGTCCGCGTCGCCGGCCACGTCCGGCACTCCGCGACCGCGTTTGCCGCCGGGATTCATCGAATTGGGCACGTTGGCGTTCGTCTGCCAGGCCGGCAACGGAAACACTTCGCTTACGCCTCCTCCCGTGGCCCAGCCGTCGCGTGTGTTCCAGACCACTTCTTTGGAAATCGTGCCGTTGGCTGCTTCCAGATGCGTGCCGCCGCACGCCAGCACGTGCGGGCTGGACGCGGGGAAGTCCACGTTAACCCTTTTGGAAGGTTTTTCGGTGTCGTCTGTACCGTGGTCACCAGCCGCGCAGCAGATGGTGACTCCCATCGCTGCCGCCTCCTGACACACCGCGTCGTAGTCCCTCAAGCTCTGTTCCGTGGAGCTTAGTTCCGGCGCGCCCCAACTGATCGAGATCACCGACGGTTTGCGCACCGAATCGTGGACGGCCGCCCGCAAGGCATTAAGAAAGCTATCATCGCTGTTCGGCGCGAAATAAACCGCCAGCTTCGCCTTTGGCGCGATGGCGCCGGCTACTTCGATGTCGAGCATGACTTCGCCGTCGGCGCTCTGCGGGTCGCCCGTGGGGCTGTTGTGGCCACCGTCCACTGAAACGGCCGTTACCGTGGGCATCGGAACACCGAGGCCGGTGAAATACTTTTTGAGGTCTGCTCGGCGATAGCCACCTCCAAATTCGAGGATGGCGATGCACTGGCCGCTCCCGTCCACACCCGCCGGGAAATTATACACGCTGGCCACTTCGAGCGGTGTGAATGGCCGCGCGCTTCCCGCGCGCGGCCGTTTGACTTTTGGGAGCGGTTTGAAGCGAAAATGCGCCCGGACCACGGGGCGATTGTCCAAACCGAAAACGCCTTCAATGAGCGGCGCCACATCCTTTGGCACGCTGATCGTCCCGGACCGATGGCGGAATTTGACTTTGCTAAATACCGCTGCCTTCAGTTTGACACCAAACGCCGCCTGCATCGCTTTGAGAGTTCCAGACAACCGGACCGTGCGCTGACCAGCATGACTGCTCACCACGTCCAGGTCGTGTTCATGTGCGAACTGTTCGATTCGCTCCACGTCCGCCGGGTCCGCGCCGAAGCGAGCGGCGAACTCCTCACGGCTCAAAGGCTGGCGCTGGGCCGGCGGCGAACCAGTCAGGGCAGCGAATTCAGTCGAAGCAGCCAACGCCGCGCGCGGCCGCACGCGCACGGTCACTTCCAGGCGTTCATTGGGATCGAGTTTCCCGGTCAACTTTGCACCCTTCAGCGGTGTTTTGTGGCTACCCTGTATGACAACACGCGTGTTTCTTTGCTTGGCTTTCATGGCTGTTCTCTTTGCTCAAACCGACACGATTTTGGCGACTGATCCTGACAAACTGACTACTCCCCCCTCTGCTGGCAGATTAAACCTGGCTCGGCAAGGAACATTTTCAAGGAGTTGCGAGCGGAGGCTCTGGGATGTGAGGCGGCCGCACGGGCGAGCGCAGTCGATCTTTCCGGCTGATTTGGAACGAGGCGGCCCGCTCTCCTCGAATTCGTTCTACTTTGCCGGCTGCCGGACGTTCGTAAGTCAGCAAACGTATCGGCGCGAATAGTTGGGGGAATCTAACCTTTGTCGAAGACTTCCTGGACGCGCCTGCTGGTCCTGCAAACTGCCTAAAACCAGTGGGGTCTTCGCCCCTTACCAATTCAGGTTTTCACCCGGCTACTCGAATTTAATGATTCGGCTAAACAGGATAGTGGCTCGGCGTTCAGTCGCCCTCCGGGCGATAGAAATGAAGACCGGATGAATCAACTTTTGAAACCGCTTTGGAGCAGGAAAACAGAAACGCAGAAATTCTAAGACTGAGAAAGGATGGATGAGTTTATGAAGACACGTTGCGTATGGCGGCGGGTAGCAACTTGTGCCGCGGCCAGACAATCGCATCCCGCGAGATTGCCGGTTGAGTTTGCAAGTTTATTGGTTGCCATCCTCGTTCAACCGATTGCATCAGGCCAAGTCAAGCCGCCGGTGCCGGTCAACCTTCAGGTTGGCGCCGATCCGACGCGTTCCGACCGGATTCGCGTCCGCGTTTCAGGGGCGCCCGGGGCGACCTACGTCGTGGAGGAGGGCAGCGATCTTTCCGCCTGGACTCCCGTAGTCACCAACATCGTCCCCAGCGCCGGTTACTTCGATTTTGTCGAGCAGGCAGGCCGGTTACCGCAGCGGTTCTATCGGGCGGTGCCTTCGGCTTCGGCTGATTCCGTCTCCGCGCAAAATCTTTTAGAAGACTTCCGACAGGACAGGGTTTTGGTCAAGCCCAAGTCCGGGATTTTGTCCGCCTTGGGAGACTTGCACGCGTCGGTGGGAGTGCAGGTTTTAAAGAGCTATCCGGGCATCGGCAATTTGCAGGTGGTAAAGGTGCCTGCGACGGTGAGCATCACCGATCTGATCTCCACTTATCGACGCAGCGGCCTGGTCGAATATGCCGAGCCGGATTATCAAGTGCAGGCGCTGCAGGCGCCCGATGACTTTCATTATGGCGATGGATCGCTTTGGGACTTGCACAACACCGGCCTTTACGGGGGCACGCCCGGCGCGGATATCAGCGCGGAGGCCGCGTGGGACGTTCAGAACAGCGCGGCCAACATCATCGTGGCGGTCATTGACACCGGTGTGCGCTATACACACGAAGACCTGGCCGACAACATGTGGGTCAATCCGGGCGAGATTCCGGGTAACGGCATTGACGACGACGGCGACGGGTACGTGGACGATGTGCATGGCATCAATGTCATCAACCATACAGGTGATCCAAACGACGATTACGGCCATGGCACGCACGTCAGCGGGACGATCGGCGCGGTGGGCAACAACACCGTCGGCATCGTCGGCGTTTGCTGGAAGGTGCAAATCATGGCGTGCAAGTTTCTGGACTCGACTGGAAACGGGTTCATCTCCGATGCCATCAAGTGCATGGATTACGCGCGCAGTAAAGGCGCGAAAGTCATCAACGCAAGTTGGGGCAGCACGAGCTTTACCTCACAGGCGTTGCGCGACGCGATCGGTACCTTGCGCCAGGCCGGCATCATCTTCGTGGCCGCCGCCGGCAACTCGTCGCAAGACAACGGCGTCAATCCGATTTACCCGGCCAGTTACGACCTGGACAACATCATTTCCGTCGCCGCCACTACGCGCAACGATGATCTGGCCGTCTTTTCCAACTACGGCGCAACCACCGTGGACCTGGGCGCGCCCGGGGATCCGATCTTTTCCTGCTGGAACGGCTCCGACAGCGACTACCGCTATTTTCAGGGCACATCGATGGCCGCGCCCCATGTCACGGGCACCTGCGCGCTGTTGATGGCCCATTACCCGAACGACAATTATCAGCAAATTATCAATCGCATCCTCTCGAACGTTGATCGGCTGCCGAGCCTGGCGGGCAAGTGCGTTTCCGGTGGCCGGCTGAATCTGCAAAGAGCACTGTCGGGAGGCTCTACGCC
>QHNT01000342.1 GCA_003218515.1 Verrucomicrobiota bacterium
GTGCGCAGTTCCACCCGAATGCCCAGCGACTCGAACCAGTGGCTGAACACCTGGAAATGTTGTGCGGCCAGGATTTCGGTGGGCGCCATGAGCGCGACGTTGAACCCGCTTTCCAGCGCCATCAGCGCCGCGCAGGCGGCTACGACTGTTTTGCCTGAGCCCACGTCGCCCTGCAGCAAGCGGCGCATCGGGTGCGACCCGCTCATGTCGCGGCGGATTTGGCGCAGCACTCGGGTCTGCGCTTCGGTCAGCGTGAATCCGAGTTGTTTGAGAAAGGGTTTGATCAAATGGTTGTCGCCCGCGCACGGCAGACCTTTCGCATTCGCAAGGAGATTTTTGCGCCTCCGCTGGACCGCCACTTGCAATTCGAGGAATTCGTCCAGGGCCAGCCGTTGGCGCGCGAGTTCCGCATCGGACGTCTCTTCCGGAAAATGGAGCATGTGGACCGCAGCGGCCCGCCCCGGAAGGTCTGGAATTCCGCCTTGAGGCGGCCGAGACCCGGCTGAAGCCGGAACGGCCAACCCGTTCCATGGTTCGAGGATGTACGACTCGTATTCTTGGAGCGTTTGCCAGATGAATGAGCGTAACCACCGCTGCGGCAGGCCTTCGGTCAGCGGGTAAATCGGCACGATGCGATTGAGGTGAACGAAATTTTCCTCGTCCGTCTTGACGATTTCCGTTTCCGGGTGGTCGATGGTGCGCGGCTTGAGCGAATTGGGCTTGCCGTACACCAGGACTTCCTCGCCCTGCTGGAAGTATTTTTCCATGAACGGGAGGTTCCACCAGCGGCAGTGAAGCCGCGCCGTGCCGTCGTCGAGAATGAACTCGAAGAGTGATTTACTGCCGCCGCGCCAGCGTTTTACGCCGAGCGCGACAATTTTGCCGCGCACGGTGGCCGCTTTGCCCAGTTGCAAGTCAGCGACGGCACAGAAGTATCGGCGGTCCTCATAACGTCGCGGACGATGCAGCAACAAATCGTCGACGGTGTGAATTCTCAACCGCGCCAGTTGGGAGGCGCGTTCGGGGCCGACGCCTCGCCGCGTTTTCAACGGAACGTCGAGCGGACGCGCGGGTGTGGACTCTGGCGGCGGCCTGGTCATGCAACGTTTATAGAATCGAAAGTCCGGAGTCCAAAGTCCAAAGTTGTCCGGGCCTGGAGCGCCGAATTCAAAATCGGCGTATCCCGGGATTGCGTCGTTTTCGGGCGGAACCGGAGTTCGGCGCCCCCGCGGGCGCAGCTTTTGACACCAACACCACGCCGTTGGTCGATTCCCTCTCCCCACGACGGAGGAGTGGGGAGAGGGTGAGGGAGAGGGGATTCCAATTAGCCGCGCCAATTCGATGGAAGGGTGCCCCTCTCCCCAGCCCTCTCCCCGCTCGTGGCCTCGCGGGAGAGGGAGCGGGGGCTTCCGCGATGGCGGTGGATCCAGGTGCGCCCAGCCGCGGGCGACTTTGGACTTTGAACTTTGAACTTTGAACCTAATCTGTAGCGCGATGGCGATTGATCCTGAATCACCGCTCGACAAACTCTGGCAGGAATACGGCCGCGTGTTTCATGACTTCGATGATCTGACGCTCGCCCGCTGGTTGGCGCAAACACTGGGGCAACTGAAAGGCCGCGCCTGGCGGCTGTCGCACCCGCTGCTCGGCGCCTATCGCCTGGCCGCGCAGATCGCGCACGACCGGCAAATCTGGCTGCAGCGTCTGGCGACTCCGCCGCCGGCTTACACCGAAGCGGCTTGTTGCCGCGCGCCATTGCTGCCGCTGCTCACCCGCGATGTGCTGGAATCGGGTCTGGTCTGCCAGCATTGTTCGGCCACCGCGGTGCCGTTGGAAGAAATCCCCGCCGAACTCCAATCCTCCCTCAAATCCTGGGCGGAAGAATATGCGCCTGTTCACGCCGTCGCGCACTGGGAAGACCGTCAGCGCAAAAGCGTCGGCGACTACGACCGCGCCTACGAGAACGCCGCCAGGGAAACCGAGCGTTTGCTGGCACAAGCAGGGGCGCAAATCGCCCCGAAGTTTTTGGACTTTTATCCCGCAATCGTCTGGGAGGATCAGGATGAATGTATGGAAGTCCGGCCGGAGGACATCCCGCTATGAAGAATGCGTGGGCAAAAGCGAAAGGAGGCTTTCCATGAACCTTCGCCTCTCCATGAACCGAGCAAGCTGCGGGTCGCAGACCCGCGGTCCGGACCGCGCCTCTGTGAGGCGCAGCGGTTCATGGTCCCAATGCGTGCGCAAAAGCGAATGGAGGCTCTCCATGAACCGCCCCCTCACCCCATCCCTCTCCCCCTCGGAGGGGGAGAGGGTGCCCGGAGGGCGGGTGAGGGGGTGGTTCATGGTCCCAATGCATGCGAAAAACGAAAGGGGGCTTTCCATGAACCGGGTGGGGCGAGACTCCGTCGAGCCCTGATTTCTCTCCTTTGGAGACACGGTTCGCGATTCGATGTTGGTTGTTCGAGCTGCCAGTTAGCGGTTGTCGGCGGCGTGATGCGCGTGGTAAAAATCGAGCATGAAGAAACTCTTCAAGTGGTTTTTCCGGCTCATCCTCGTTCTGGTGCTGCTGGCGGTACTGTTGGTGTTGTTTCTGGATCCGATCGCGAAAGCGCTGGCGGAAAGGCAAATCCGGGAGCAAACCGGCCTGGAGGTGAAGATCGGCAAGGCGTCCATCGGCCTCCGGAGCCCCACACTTGCGCTGGAGAATTTCAAACTGGTTAACTCCCCGGATTTCGGCGGCTCGACTTTCATTGATATTCCCGAATTGCATGCCCAATACGACCTGCCGGCGCTGCGCGCCAGGAAAGTCCATTTGAACCTCCTGCGAATCAATCTCGGCGAACTGCACATCTTCCAGAACAAAGAGGGCAAGACCAACTTGGAGGCGCTGCAAGAAAGGCAGAAACAGAGGGCATCGGCCTCGGGGTCGAGTGAATCCAAAACCGAATTCGAGGGGATCGACACACTCAGGCTGACCATCGGAAGATTGAAATTCACCAGTGAAAAGGACCCGGCTCAAAACGCGGAAATCTACGTCGGGTACAAAAATGAAACCGTCAAGAACGTGAAATCGATGAAAGACCTGGAACCGTTGATAGCCAGGATCCAGCTCGAAAAGGATGTGAATTTCCTTTCCGAAGGCACACTGAAACACGGAACAAACGCACTTCGGAATTTGCCCCAGCCTGCCGAAAAAGAAACTCCGAAGGCGCTCGATGGGGTGACCGACCAACTCAAAAAGAAGTAGCCACCGACGGGCAAGCAACTTCAAAACCCAAGCTCCAAAACCCCAAACTCGAATAAATTCAAAAGCCAAAAATGAACAAAACCGCTGTCCCAGACTCCGAGTTGCCGGCTGGGTGTGACATGTCCGAGTTAGAGTGATTGCCAAAAGAAATTTCCGAAATGGTGGGCGACGACCTGCTGGTCGTCGCGGCAAACCGGCAGGTTTGCCCCACCATTTCGGAAATTACTTTTGGCAACCTGTATAGAGCGGGTTAAATCTTCACCTTGAATTCCTCACTGCGCTTCAGCGACAGCGCAAAACCAGCCATCAGCTCCGGGATCTTTTCCAAATCTTTCAAGCTCACCAACTCGACCGGCGAGTGCATGTAACGGTTCGGCAGGCTGATCAGCGCGCTCGGAATGCCGCCGCGTGTCCGGAAAATCACGTCGGTGTCCGTCCCGCTGGTCGCCGATGTCGCTTCGTGTTGCAAATCAATTTTCTTCTGCTTCGCCACGGCCTCGACGCGCGCGACGACTTCAAGGTGATTGCCGCCGCCGTGGGTGACAGTTGGGCCCTTGCCGATTTTCACGTCGCCGTGCTGCGGCTTGTCCACCGTCGGGTAATCGGTCGCGTGCGTCACGTCCACGACCAGCGCCACGTCCGGTTTAAGCGAGTAGGCGATCTGCCGCGCCCCGAGCAAGCCGGTCTCTTCCATGATGTTCGAGACGGCGCAGATTTCCGCGTTCAACTTGCGCTTCGATTCATGTAACAGGCGCAGCGCTTCGGCCACCGCGAACGTGCCAATGCGGTTGTCAAAGGCCCGTGCAATAGCCAAATCATTCCGCAACAGCTCGAACTCGTCTGCCAGCGTAATCGGGTCGCCGATGCGGACCAGTTTCTCCGCTTCCTTGCGACCGGTGGCGCCAATATCGATGAACAACTCGTGCATCAGTGGCAGCTTGCGTTCCTTGTCCATTTTCGTCAGATGCGGCGCAACATTTCCCACGACGCCTTTCACCGGACCGTTGCGCGTGTGAATAACGACACGCTGCGCTTTGGTGATGGCCGCGTCGATGCCGCCGAGCTTCCGCACGTAAATGAAGCCTTCGTCGTTGATGTAATTGACGGCCATCGCGATCTCGTCCGCGTGCGCCGCCAGCATCAGCCGCGGCGAACCGCCTTTGTTCAGCAACGCGACGCAGTTTCCATATGCGTCGGAAAAGGTCTCATCGGCGTATGGCTTGACGTAATCGCGCCAGACGCGCTGGCCGCGCGCCTCGTGTCCGGAGGGGCTGGGGGTGTTGACGAGTGTTCTCAGGAAACTCAGCGACCGTGCGCGCATGGGGCGCATTAGGCAACAGGTGCCGGTCGCGAGGCAAGAGGCAAAAGGGTGCCCTCGCCAGCTTCTGCTTGCTGCCTTTGGCCTGTCGCCTATAGCCTACGCCCGCCATGAGCCATCGCGAGTCTCTCAAAAATGCCAGCCGCGTCGTCGTGAAGCTGGGCACCGGCGTCCTCACCGACAGCCGCAAGCAACCTGACGTCGCGCAGATGGAGCAGCTGGTCGCGCAGATGGCAGGCCGGCGCAAAGCGGGCGTGGAAATCGTGCTGGTGACTTCCGGTGCGGTCGGGGCCGGCATGGGCGCGCTGGGCTACGAAAAACGCCCGAATGATCTCGCGGAATTGCAGGCCTGCGCCGCCGTGGGTCAGTCACGACTGATGACGACTTACGAGAAATTGTTTTCGATGTTTGGACTGAACGTCGCTCAAGTCCTGCTCACACACGACGACTTGCAACACCATGAGCGCCATCTCAACGCCCGCAACACACTGGTCACCCTGCTGGGCCGTGGCGTCGTTCCCATCATCAACGAAAACGACGCAGTTTCGTTTACGGAACTGCAGTTTGGCGACAACGACCAGCTCTCCGCGCTCGTCGCCTGCCTGTTGCCCGCCGATTTGCTGGTGGTACTGACGACAGTTAATGGCGTGATTGAAAACTTCGGCTATCCGAATCCAAAAACCATTCCGGCCATCGAACAAATTGACGAGCGGATTGAGAAACTTGCCGGCGGAACCAACAGCGCGACGGCCGTCGGCGGGATGGCCACGAAAATTCAAGCCGCCAAAATAGTGACTCGTTCCGGCATTCCGTTGGTCATCGCTTCGGGAAAGAAGAAGCATGTGCTCGCCGCTATTTTGGCCGGTGAAGAAGAAGGCACGCTGTTCGTGCCGCAACCGAACAGGCTGAAGGGACGCAAACGCTGGATTGCCTTTTTCCATCATCCAAAAGGGTCGCTGTTTGTGGATGAAGGCGCTAAGAAGGCGCTGCGCGAAAAAGGAAAGAGCTTGCTCCCGCCGGGCATCGCGCGTTGCGAAGGGGAATTCGCCGCCGGCGAAGTCGTGCGCATTTGCGACTCGGACGGAACGGAATTCGCCCGTGGCATCGCCGCCTTCAGTTCGGGTGAAATCAACGCGCGCCGGCTTCAGCGCGTGGAAGTGGTGCATCGGGACAATCTGGTTGTCCTCTAAAATTTTTCTGCGCGAACCATGCTGACCAAACAGGCATCCCGGGCTCTGGCGAGGAAACCCCTGCCCCAAATCAGCAAAGGCATGGCCTCGGTTGCCGAGCAGGATTTGCGCGGGTGGGTCGAACGGCTGGCCGTCCCGCGCCACTTCGAACTCGAGCAGGAGGAAAATAAAAACACGGCGCTTTGGATCGCCGCGCAGTTGCAGGGCTGGCGGTGCCAGGTCGAGCTGCAGGGGCCGTGGTGGAACGTGGTGGCCCTGCCGAAGGACCTTTCCGAACCCGTGACTCTCGTGTGCGCCCATTACGACAGCGTCGGCGGTTGCCCCGGAGCCGATGACAACGCCAGCGCGGTCGCCGCGATGCTTGGTTGCGCCAAAGCCTGCGCCGTTATTCCGCGCCGTCCGGAAGTGGGCTTCATTTCATTCAACCGCGAAGAGGATGGAATGCTGGGCAGCCAGGATTTCGTCCGGTGGCTGGCCTCCTCCAGCGTGCGAGTGAACTGCGTGCACGTTCTGGAAATGGTGGGATATGCCACGGACGAGCCCGGCTCGCAACGCGTCCCGCGCGGTCTGCCCGTGAGCGTGTCCGACAAAGGCAATTTCCTCGCCCTGCTAGCCAATCGCGGTTCGCATCGCGTGCTCGACACCGTGTTGGCGCGGGCCAGCACCTATCTGCCGGGGTTTCCAGTTGTCGGGTTGCGCGTGACCGCGGGGCTGGAAAAATTCTTCCCGGTCCTCCTGCGCAGCGACCACGCGCCCTTCTGGCAGCGCCGCATTCCGGCCACGATGTGGACGGACACCTCCGAATTTCGCAATCCGTTTTATCATCAGCCGGGCGACAAACCGCAGACGCTCAACTTTAAATTCCTCCTCTCGGTTACCCAACTGCTGATTGCCTCGGTGCTCTCGCCCTGAGCCGTAACTACTCTCTCCGCGATGAAGAATAACTCCGCGATCAACGACCTGCTCAAAGTCATGGGCCGGCTGCGGTCGCCCACGGGTTGTCCCTGGGACCGCGAACAGGACCACAGATCGTTGCGGTTCCACGCCGTCGAGGAAGTCTATGAACTGATGGACGCCATTGAAGCCGGTGACGACCACGAGATGCTGGAAGAACTCGGCGATTTGCTGCTGCAAGTCGTCTTTCATTGCCAATTGGCGCGCGAGCGCGGGGCGTTTGATTTCGATCAGGTCGCCCGACACATCACGGATAAACTGGTCCGCCGCCATCCGCACGTTTTCGGCAATGTGAAGGTAAAGAGCGTTGATCAGGTCTGGGCGAACTGGGAAAAAATCAAACACGCGGAGAAGCACGGCAGCAAACAGGCGCGGCCTTCGGCGCTCGACGGCATTCCGAAACGTCTTCCGGCTCTGCTCCGCGCGGAAAAACTCGTGAAGAAGGCGCGAAAAGCAGGACTGTTGACCCACCGGGCAGTGAACCGGCGCCTCACCCGGACCGCGTTGGCAAAGGAACTCTTTGCGTTCACCGAACACGCACAAAGCAAGGGATGGTGCGCGGAAGAGCTATTGCGCGGCGAAATCAAGCGGCGAGAGCGAGCATTACGGAAGCGTGAAGAAAAGTAGGACAGGCGTCCCGCCTGTCTCTGATTCCTTTCGCCCAAACAACACCTCGATCGACCGTTGATACTGCCCTTTCATGCCAGTCTGAGACAGGCCGCATACCTGTCCCACTTTTCTAGTGCGGTTTGCGCGGGTTTGTGCTTAAAGTATGCAATCCCATGAATCAGGACGCGCCAGCGCGGCAACCGCTGCCGGACGATGTACAACCCAGGCCTGACCAGTTGGCTACAGGAGGAACGCCCGACTCAGACACAGGCAGCGCTCCCGTTCATTCCTTTACTCCGCGGTTTCATCACTCCACACCTTCCATTCCAGACCACGAATTGCTGCGCTGCATCGGCGGCGGCAGCTACGGCGAAGTGTGGCTGGCGCGAAACGTGTTGGGCGACTACCGGGCCGTTAAAGTGATTTACCGGGACAGGTTCGAGCACGATCGGCCTTACGACCGGGAGTTTGAAGGCATCCAAAAGTTCGAGCCGATTTCCCGTTTGCACGAAAGCCAGGTGGACATCCTGCACGTCGGGCGGAATGACGGCGCCGGATATTTTTATTACGTCATGGAACTGGCGGACGATGCCGCAGAAAGCCCGAAATCCGAAACCCGAAATCCGAAAGAAGCCCCAAGCACGAATGACAAGAAACCGTCGAGCAACGAGACGCTTCGAGCTTCGGAATTCGGAATTCCTTCGACATTCGGAATTCGGAATTCGGATTTGTACATCCCTCACACCCTCAAGCTTGACCTCTATCGTCGAGGACGGCTGTCTGCGGATGAGTGCATCCGGATCGGCCTGGCGCTGACCACCGCATTGGAACACTTGCACGGGCACGGGCTCGTCCACCGCGACGTTAAACCCTCCAATATCATTTTCGTAGGGGGCGTGCCGAAGCTGGCGGACATTGGTTTGGTGGCGAGCATGGATGCGACGATGTCGTTTGTGGGCACGAGCGGTTTTCTGCCGCCGGAAGGACCGGGCACACCGCAGGCGGACATCTACAGTCTGGGCAAGGTGCTCTACGAAATGAGCATGGGCCGAGACCGACAGGAATTCCCGAAGCTGCCCGCCAACCTTGCGGAGTTCGACGACCCGCCGTGCCTGCTCGAACTCAACGCGGTAATTCTCAAAGCCTGCCATCGCGATCCGCGCCAACGTTACCAATCCTCACAGGCAATGGCCGCTGATCTCGCGGTCTTGCAGAGCGGCAAGTCTGTTAGACGACAGCGAAGCATGAAACGCCGCTTGGTTTTGGGGACAAAGGTTCTACTATTGGCTCTGACGGCGCTTGGACTGGTTGTGATCGGCGGATATCTCTTGCGCGGCTCCAGACATTCATTAGCGAGCCAGCACAAACGGGTGGAAAATCCCGAAGTCGCGAGCCTCTGTAAGCTAGGCCGTTTTCACTACTGCACGATCTCCGAGGAGGGTTACGCGAAGGCGATGGAATGTTTTAATAAAGCGCTTGAAATCGACCCGAACTCCGTGGAGGCGTATGCGAGCATCGCGGATCTCTGCAATGTCGCTTCGCCTTCTCGGTTTCTAACGCCAAAAGAGGCGGAAGCGAAGCTGCGTTGGGCCAGAGACAAGCTCTTGGCCATTGACAGCCGCTTGGCAGAGGGTCACGCCGTTCAGGGCTGCATCAGCCACGTGTATGACTGGAATCCGTACGCGGCGGAAAAAGAGTGTAGGCTGGCTCTTGAACTCAACCCGGAGCTATTGAAAGCGCACGTTTGGTACGGGAGGTATTTGCTTGTTTCGGGAAAGTTCGACGAAGCGAGACAGGAATTTAAGAAAGCTCAACAACTCGATCCCACCCGGTACGGGTTAGCTGTGTATATCGGGCTTCCGTCATTTTTCTCGCACGATTACGACGGGGCAATCGAGCTCTTCAAAAAGGCAATCGAAGTCGTGCCGAGCCTGGATTGGGCATACCAGATGATTGGGCGTGCGAACGAAGAAAAGGGGGATTATTCAGCAGCCATCGAAGCGTTTCAAAAGGCTGAACTCGTACAGAACGGCAAGCCGGAAGTGGTTAGCCAAAAGTACGACGAACTGCGCGCGGCCTATGAGAAGTCAGGCCAGGATGGGTATTGGCGCAAGAGTCTCGAAATAGAGCTGGCAGCACAGTCGGATTGGCCGTGGTTGCACGCTTTAGATATAGCTGCAATCTACGCGCGCCTCGATGACAAGGAAGAAGCCTTCGCATGGCTCAACAAGGCCTTTCTGGAGAAGTCGTACTACCACCTGTGGCTCAACGTTGACCCGCGCTGGGATAATATTCGTTCCGACCCGCGGTTTGTTGCGATGCTAAAAAGGATGGGCCTCGATATTGCGGCCGGCAGAAGAGCCAGGTTATTGGTCGAAGCGCCTTGACCAGGCCAATACCGAATCGAACCCGCAAAAGGAACCTTACCTATTTGCAGTTTTTAACGCGCGATTAGGCCACACGGAGCAAGCACTGGCGCTGTTGGAAAAAGCATGGGCGGTCAAGGACACTGGTCTGCAATTCATCATCGTCGATCAACACTGGGATGACCTGCGCGATAACGCACGATTCAAGGAAATCCTGAAGAAAATAGGTTACAGGACTGACTGGCCAGTGAGATGAACGCGCTCCCACCCGTGATTTTTAGCACAGCTCAAGAAGATGGGTTCATACTACTGAGTTTGTGAGCGCGATAGGATTCAGTTTTTCGGTTTGTACCAAATCCAGTTGGCGGTTGGTTCGAGCGGATGCATCGGATCGTCTTTAATTGATTTCGTGAAGTCGTGCTTCGCCGCGTGACCATCCACAAAGAGGATCGCCGAAAAGAATTTTTGATTGTCCTGCTTCAGTTGACTCAAGGTCAACGTCGTGGCGCCGCGCGTGTAGTGCCAGTGGAAAAAGAATTTACTGCCGCCGTCCCCATAAACGAAAGCCGGCGGTTCATGCACCATGATAAAGAGCGATGGATTCGGCGCCCAACTTTCTTTCTTGCCTGCCAGATTGAAGTCGGCATCCGCGGGGATTTGACGAGTGTTGTTATCCCAAAGATATGCATTGAAGCGGTAACTGCACCCGATGGCTTCATAATTGCTCGGTTTGAATGGGCCGCTACATCCGGAACCTTCCGGAAATTTTTGACCTTGATCCGCTGGACACCGAAAAGATTCAAACGTGGGCAGGTAGCGAAAAAGATGGCGATCGGCGGCTTTAGGCACTGTCCAAACGTTACCGGGAGAAAAGCGTGGTTGCGGATCCTTGCCCCCTAAAGCCGGGCGTATGCTACCCAAATAGAGGGTATAGGCGAAAATTGCTGGTTGTCCCGCGGCGGCAGCGTATCCTTGTTATCATCGGCATACATTCGTAAACCCAAGCCGATTTGATGCAGGTTGTTCAAGCATTTCAACATTTGCGCTGACTCCTTCGCCCGGCTCAACGCCGGGAGCATCAGGCCGGCTAAAATGGCGATGATGGCAATAACCACCAGCAGTTCGATCAAAGTAAATCCTCGATCTGAACTGTGAGAGTTCACCGGCATTTTTCGATCATAGCAGGCCCGGGGAAAGTTGGCTTCTATTTTCATCGTCAGTTCGCTTTCACTTTTCTCCGGGACAGACAACGGGCGAAAAACGTTCTGCGTATCGCGAGAAAGGTGCGGGACCCACAACTTAGCAGTGATTATGCCGTCAGAGGTTTGGTTCGCCCTCACCCTTTCCCTCTCCCCAGGAGAGGGAACTTGCCAGCGCTGCGCTGGGAAAAGTCCCTGAATCGTGAGCCTTTTCCAGGAGCTGAAGAAGCTTCTCCCTCTCCTGGGGGAGAGGGCCGGGGTGAGGGCGAGCGTTTCATCGAACTCATAGAGACGGCTTAGTTCCGATCCTCTCCGTCACAATCCTCATCTTCGCCGTGGTGATGATGCTTCCTGAGCGGCTTCAGGAAATGACGAACCACATAATTGGCCACGCGCTTGCCTTGCTTCAACCCGTCCCGGCAAGCCGTGCGGAAGTGCACGCCGAGCCAGACGCGCGAATTCATATTTTCCTCGGCTGCTTGGGAGAAACTGTCGTAGGCGCGAAACACACCGCCAGGTGCCGTGGTGGTCGTAAAGGCGAAACTGAAGTCGTCTTTCCCGAAGAAACGTGCCAAAACTTGAGCTGCCGCACCGCCAACAGCCGCGTGTTGGGAAGTATAGTCGGGATGCACGCCAATATAAACCAACGGCGTCCAGGCTGGATCGGCAGTTGTGGCATCGTTGCCGTCCGTGTCTCCGGCGTGAATGGCTTCGCGCGGTCGCCAGAAATTGTAGCTGTATTTGGTGTCCATCACGGTAATCGAGGTGTCCTCGATGGCAATATTGAGCAGGGCGAACAAGCGGGCATTTTCCAACAGACTGTTGTGATGGGCGGCGGCGGCGATGCGCGCAATGTTGTTGCAGATAATCTGCAAGTTCGGCATCCAGAAGAGCGCCGCTTCGGTCTGATCCGGCGTGCGCGTTGTGCTGTTGATAGCGCCGACGCTTTTCACCTCGTTGTAATCAGCCGCGTATCGCTCGCTGCACAGTGCGGGCGGACCTTTAGCCCGAAATTGCGAACCGCTTTTCAATGCGAACGGCGTGACCTTGCCCCAGGCGACAAACAGCGCGGCGGGATCCGGTTGGTAAACACCCGGTCCGGGCGCCAATGTGTAAGGGAGAGTGACGGCTGACCCATCGGCGCTCCGTAACGCAAGAATCAAAGCAGCCACCGATTCGCCAATCGAAATGCCCTCTGTCTTCGAACTGCTGTCAGGGATGAGCGCAAGCGATGCAGCGTAGGCCGCATCGAGGTTCGCCTGGCGGCTCGGATACAGTTTGACCAGCACCGCGTGCGCCGCCGCTGCGGCAGCGGCCTCCGGCGAGGCGCATCGATCGGCCAGAGGACCTACAGCGTAAGGAGTGTATTTCCGATCAATGGCGTTGACCGAATCAAAGATTGCGACGTGAACCATCGCGAGGGCGCGCGCGGCGGGTGGGGTGCGTATGGCCCCCGCAATTGCATCCTGGGTCGCCAGCGTTGTCTCGTTCCAGTCGGTCACGACGTCAGCCTTGATCGCTGCCGACAGGAACGTGGCCGCGAGGCCAACACACACAACTGCGCCAAGCCTCCCGTCCTTCAATTTGATAGAATGGTTTTTAATGGTTTTCATGGATTTGTTCGTTGTTTGTTGTTCCGGAAGGCTCATCACTCGAGTTCTGGCCTCTATTCATGTACACAAATTGAAAAGGGCGGTTCTTTCAAAAATCTTTCAGATTGTCAGTCGCCAGTGGTCCGTTGTCTGTGGTCGGTGGTTCGGGCATTCCGATTTCGCCGGCCGCTAAGCTGGAAACAGGAGCGCCCCTCACCCTGCCCTCTCCCCATTACATGGTGAGAGATTTCTCCGAAAAATTTCGCGCATTAAACCCCTAAACCGTAGCCGCCGACGTGAGTCGGCGCTAATCCTTTGCCTCGAAAGCAAACAAGTGCGCCGACTCACGTCGGCGGCTACGAGGTTCATGGGGAGGGTGGCCAAAGGCCGGGTGAGGGGAAAGCGGAACGTTCACATTGTATGGGTATTTCTGTGACATGGCATTAGCGCGAATTGAGGAGCCTTTGTCCGGCGGAAACCAGTCCACTCAGGTCGAATGCACAGGCCGCCGGACATGCAAAAGATCGGTTCGTGAGAATTCGTGAAATCCGTGTCCTTTGTCCGGGTTGATTGCAAGGACCAGTCAGTAGCCAGTGGTCGGTAGAATTTTTTGAAAGAAATCGGCGGCGGGTTTGTTTATACTAATGTGGACACGTCAACTATGGCTGAGCCACCAAAAGAGTCGGGGCTTGCGAGGACACTCGCCCCACCGGGAACGAAGGACCTGATTCCGACCCGGGAGAGTTTGTTGAGCCGCTTGAAGGATTGGAAAGACCGCGAAAGCTGGCAGGACTTCTTTGATACCTACTGGAAACTGATCTACGGCATCGCGCGCAAAGCAGGGCTGTCCGACGCCGAAGCGCAGGACATCGTGCAGGAGACGGTCATCTCGGTGGCCCGGAAAATCGATGGCTTCAAATATGACCCGGCTGTCTGCTCGTTCAAAAGCTGGATGCTGAAACTCACCCGCTGGCGGATCATCAATCAGTTGAAGAGGCGGGAACGCGACAAAGTACAACAGGCCTCTGACTTGTCCGGGTCAGGCGAGACGCCTGATCTACGTTGGGAACAAATCTCCGACCCGGCCGGGTTCGATCTCGAAGCGATCTGGGACGAGGAATGGGAAAAGAACCTGTTGACTGCCGCGCTGGAACGAATCAAGCGTCAAGTCGATCCCGAACAGTTTCAGATT
Source organism: Verrucomicrobiota bacterium (assembly GCA_003218515.1). GTDB lineage: Bacteria > Verrucomicrobiota > Verrucomicrobiia > Limisphaerales > AV2 > AV2. Next base: position 13,668 of record QHNT01000342.1, read on the forward strand.
TTCGATCTCTATTGTCTCGAACAGTGGCCGGCGCAGAAGGTCGCTCGCACACTCGGCGTCGGCGTGGGGCGGGTGTACCTCGCCAAACATCGCGTTGGGCGCTTGCTCAAAAAAGAGGTCGCGAAGCTGGAGCGCGGTCAGTAGCAACTTCGCGGCCCGGCACAACCGCGAGTCGATCCACGGGGAGCAGAGCCTCGACCCAAGCGGTGGGGCGAGCGTGCTCGCGAGCCCTCGAAGACAGAGCTTAGTTTCCCTGAACCGTAGCCGCCGACGTGAGTCGGCGCACTTGTTTGCTGACCAAGGCAAAGGATTAGCGCCGACTCACGTCGGCGGCTACGAGGTTCATGGGGAGGGAGAACACCGGATTGGTGAAGACTTGGATTCAAAGGTCCCGACTGCATAACCAGAGGTCACAAAATGAGCAAAGGAATCTTTTTCAACTGACAACTGGCAACTGACTACGGACAATTCAGCCATGACCGATCCCCGTCTCAAAAAACTGGCCAGGCTTTTGATTGAATATTCCACCGCCTTGAAAAGAGGCGACCGCGTGTTGCTCGATCTGATTGATGTGCCGGATGACTTCTCGGTGGAACTGATCCGAGCAGCGCGCGAAACCGGCGCCACCCCGCTGGTCGAGGTGCGGCACACGCGCGTCAGCCGCGAGATTTTACGCGGAACAAATCACAAGCACGCCGGACTCGTACGCGACATCGAGATGTTCCGCATGAAAAAAGTTCAGGCCTACGTCGCCATCCGCGGCAGTCACAACGCCAGCGAAACGTCCGATGTCCCCAGCGATTTGATGGCGCTTTACTCGAAGACGCTCCGGCCTGTGCTGAATTATCGCGTGAACAAGACGCGCTGGTGCGTCCTGCGCTGGCCGACACCGAGCATGGCGCAGGCGGCCAATATGAGCACCG
>QHNT01000343.1 GCA_003218515.1 Verrucomicrobiota bacterium
ATGAATTGACGATTCTGCTCGGTTCGTTCGGCGCGCTGCTGGGAATGCTCTTTTTGAACCGGCTCCCGCGGCTGCATCATCCGTTGCTGAAACACCGCCGGTTCGCGCTCGCAAGCCACGACAAATTCTTCGTCGTGATTGAGACCGCTGATCCTAAGTATTCGGAAACTGAAACGCGCAAGCTGCTCGAATCGGCCGGCAGCAGGCAGATCGAAGTGGTGGAGGAATAATGCGCTATTTCCTTTCAAGTTTCATTCTCCTCTGCCTGGTGGTGGTGAGCATCGCCGGTTTCCGGGGCGAGAGATCGCGCCGGCCGCCCGTTGAGCTGTTTCCGGACATGGACCGTCAGCCCAAACTCCGTCCGCAAGAACACAACAACTTTTTCCCCGACCAACTCAGCTCGCGCCTGCCGGTCGAGGGCGCCGTGCCGCGCAGCAAACCGCTCGTCGTGGACGGCAGGGAAATTTATCCGTTCGAGGACAATCCGGTGAACACCGGACGCATTCCCGTCACAACCAATTTTGTCGAAAGGATTCCGCTTCCGCTGACCGAACAACTGCTCGCGCGCGGTCAGCAGCGCTACACCATCCACTGCGCCCCGTGCCACGGCGCAGCCGGCGACGGCAAGGGCATCACCAGCAAATACGGCATGATTGCGATGGCGAACTTCCATGACGCACGCCTCGTGAAAATGCCCGACGGGGAAATTTTCAACACGATCACCTACGGCAAAAACCTGATGGGCGCATACGGTCCGAATGTCACGCTCACGGACCGGTGGGCGATCATCGCTTACGTACGGGCGCTGGAGCGGAGCCGGCTGGCGTCGCTCGACGACGTGCCGGAAGGTTTACGTTCGACGTTGAAGAAATGATTTAATCGCGGCGAAAAAGCGCAAATGAAAGACCAGAATGCAGGACCACTGATGAAGGCAACGGTTTTTGAGCCTTTTGGTGGCAGATAGAAATATGAGCGCGCATAATAGACCTGCCGCAGACGCGCCGCTGGATTTGTCCCGGTGGCGCAACGTGCCGAACTTGTTGATCGGGGCAGGGGGCCTGCTCGCGATCATTGGCTGGGTCAAGAACGGGGAACAGTTCGGTTATTCCTGGCTTTGCGCCTACATGTTTTACTTGAGCTTCGGCCTCGGCGCGCTGTTTCTGGTGCTCGTCCATCACCTGTTCGACGCTAGTTGGTCGGTGCCAATCCGCCGCGTGGTCGAACACCTGGCTTGTCTCGCCGGCCCGGTGATGGCTCTGCTTTTCATCCCTAACGCGGTGCTCGCGCCGAAGATTTACGAGTGGATGCGCCGAGTGCAAACCGGCGAGATTGATCATTCGCTGCACGCCAAACAGGCGCTATTCAACGTGCCGATGTTTTATGTCACCGCAATGGTTTGTTTCGTCATCTGGTTTGTCTTGTCGAACCGGCTGCGCTACTGGTCGCTCAGGCAGGACGAGACCGGCTCGGCCGAATGCACGTACAAAATGCGTTTCTACTCGTTCTGGGGCATTTGGGCGTTTGCGCTCACGCTCACGCTGGCGGCGATCATGTGGATGAAAGCGCTCCAGCACGAGTGGTTCTCGACGATGTATGGCGTCTGGTATTTCGCCGCGAGCGTTTGGGTCGCGCTGCCGACGGTTTACCTCATTGCCGTGATTTTGAAACGGCAGGGGGCGTTGCGCGACGTGTTGCAGGAAAAGCAGATTTACTTTATCGGTTCGCTCATGTTGGCGTTCACGGTATTCTGGGCCTACATCAGTTTCGGCCAATACTTCATCATCTGGAACGCGAATATTCCGGAGGAAACTTTCTGGTACGTACTGCGCGAAAAAGGCACGTGGTGGGACGTCAGCATGATCATCATCTTCTTCCATTTCTTCCTCCCGTTTCTGATGCTGCTGCGCATCGACTGGAAACTGAAGTTGACCATCATGATTCCGCTTTGCGCCTGGGGCTGGCTGATGCATTTCTTCGACGTCGCATTCAACATTCTGCCGGCGGGCCGGCCGGACGGTTACAGCCTCAACTGGGCGTGGCTCGACCTCGGCTGCCTGGCCTTTATTGGCGGTCTGCTGACGAAGGTCTTCCTGAAAAACCTGAACGCACACCCGGCGTTTCCGCAGAAAGACCCGCGGTTGGCGGAAGGCCTGGACATTTACGTCCCACCGGCTTCCGCGGGCAAAGCGGCGGCTGCTTCTCACGGAGGTGCCAAGTGAAATGTCGAAGGTCGAAGGTCGAATGCCGAACCGAAGGAGGTGAACGATGAGCAACACGCCCGCGGAGAATCAATCGTCGATCGACAAAGCCCGGACGGCCGCGCTGGCCATCGGCGGGCTGGGCACGTTTTTCCTCGTCGCGCTGCTGGTCGGAGCGATGCGCCATTACACGCGGCCTGAACCGGTCGGCGCCAATCGAGTTGAGGAGCGCTACAAAAACCTGCAGGAACAGCGCGCCGTCGACGCCAAGGCCCTCAACGAATACGATTGGCAGGACAAGGACAAGGGCATCGTCCGTTTGCCGGTGCAACGCGCCATGGAACTGACGTTGCAGGAGTGGCAGAACCCGGCGGCAGCCCGCTCGAACTTGATTTCTCGTGTCGAAAAGGCGACAGCGGTGCCGCCGCCGAAGCCGAACATCTACGAGTGATGCGCTTCCCGCACGCATGTAGCGCAGCCATCCCTGGCTGCAGGTCCTCCGGGCATCCCTGCCTGGAGTGCTCGACTGGCGGCAGGGATGCCGCTGCAACTTGCAGGCACGGATGCCTGCGCTACGCTCACGCCGGCGTCCGGACCGGCTTGAGTTCGGAGCGATCCTGGAGGGCGCAAGCTGGAACAATCCTGGATACCTTTTGTCGATGATCGCGACTTCTTCGTCATCGCACACGGTTTCTCCCGGGCCTCGTTCGGGCTCTGTGGCTCCGCCCGCAGAGATCGACGCTTCCTGTCGCGTGGCGGTGATGGTTTTGTTGGCTTGCGCCGCAGCCTGGCTGGTCGTCGCCTCCGGCTTCGGTCTTATCGCTTCGCTTAAATTCCACGCGCCGAATCTGCTGGCGGATTCTCCGTGGTTTACTTATGGCCGCGTGCAACCGGCTCGTGTGAACGCGTTGATTTATGGCTTCGCCGCGCAGGCCGGACTGGGCATCGCGTTGTGGATGATAGCGCGCCTGGGCCGGACGTTGCTCGTGCAACCGGGTTATATCGTGGTCGGCGCGCTCCTTTGGAACGTGGGAGTGAAGCTCGGCGTGTTCGGCATTTTGATTGGCGACACGACCAGCTACGAGTGGCTGGAAATGCCGGGTTACGCGTCGCCGATTTTGTTCGCGGCCTACGCCATCATCGGCATTCCTGCGCTGCTGACCTTTCACCATCGGCGCGAGCCAACGCTCTACGTTTCGCAATGGTTCCTCTTGGCCGCGCTGTTCTGGTTTCCGTGGATCTACTCGACCGCGAATCTGTTGCTGGTCTTTTTTCCTGTCCGCGGCGTGCTGCAAGCGGTCGTGGACTGGTGGTATGTGAACAACCTGAGTCAGATTTGGCTGGGGTTCATCGGACTGGCGGCGATTTTCTACTTCCTGCCCAAGCTGACCGCGCGCCCGCTTTACAGCAACTATCTCGCGATCCTCGCCTTCTCGACGCTCGCGCTGTTTGGCGGTTGGGGCGGCATCCATTCCGGCGCGCCCGTGCCCGCCTGGATGCCGAGCCTGAGCACGGTGTTCACGGTCCTCACGGCCATTCCACTTATTGCCATCACGATCAACCTCAACAGAACTTTCACCGGTGCAATCGCCAAACTGAAAGAAAGCCTGCCGCTAAAGTTCGTCGTGTTCGGCGCGGTGGCTTACCTGCTCGCCGGCGCGCTCGCCATCGTGAGCGCGTTCCCGCAATTCAGCCAGATCACGCACTTCACCTTGTTCACTCCGGCCCGGACTCAACTGTTCCTTTAGATGCTTGGCCTCGCGTTCTACGTCGGTTCACTTTCCGTCGGAGGCATTCTGCAAGGGCTGGCGTTGAATGACCCCCAGGTTCCGTTCGCCGGCGCGTTGAATCGCCCTTTGGTGTGTTTCCGCGTCGGCACGCTGGGCGATTTGCTGATGGCTGCGGGCAACGTTTGTCTGGCGTTGAACCTCGCCTGGTTGCTGGCCCGCTGCTGTCGCGCGTGTTGCGTGCCGGCGATAATGTCCGCCGTCAAACCGCAAATGGCGGAGGCCGCGCGATGAACCACGGCCCGCTCATTTTCCTCGGCGTCTTTTTCGCGCTGGCCCTTTCCTGGTTCGGTCTCGTGTTCGAGTCGCAGTTGCAACTGGGCAACGCGCAGCCGACGACCAACCTCGTGAACGCGGCGCAACTCTATCCACAAATGCGTCCCGGGCAGGCTCGACAAGGTCTGGACGTGTACCGTTCGCTCGGTTGCGCGGCCTGCCACAGTCAGCAGATTGGCCAGACCGGACGGACTTACGACGTGGCCCTGACAGACGCCGGGACCAACCGAAGCGCGGTCGTTGACACCTTGCTCAAAGTAAAGCCCGAAGCGACCGCCATCGAAGCTCAGAGACTTCTCGAAAAACCGTCGGCCACCATTCTGAAAGACGTGACTCGCGCTGCGGCCGACGCTGCGGTTGCGAAGTTTGAGCCGACGGGCGCGAAGGTGGAAGTTAGAGTCATTCCAACGGGGCCGGATATCGCGCGCGGCTGGGGGAAACGCCGCAGTGTCGCGGAGGATTTTCTGTTCGACCAGCCGGTGATGCTCGGTTCGCAGCGCATCGGTCCTGATCTTGCCGACGTGGGCTCGCGCCCGGCGCTGACCGCTGAATGGCATTTGCTCCACCTCTACAATCCGCAGATCGTGGTCAGCAAATCGGTGATGCCGCCTTATCGTTTTCTGTTTGAGAAACGGAAAATCGGTCGCGAACCGTCGCCGGACGCATTGAAGCTGGCCGGCAAATTTGCGCCGGAACAAGGTTGCGAGATCGTGCCCACGGACGAAGCCAGGCAACTCGTCGCGTATCTGCTCAGCCTGCGGGCGGACACGGCCATTTTTGAAACGCCCATGACCGTGGCCAGGGCAAACGTTTCGACAAATGCGCCGGCCGCGACCAACGCACCGGCCGCGCAGACAACGAATTCTGTCGCGAAATGAAGCTTGATCCGAACAAATCCCCGGCACCGCAAGAGCCCGAGCCGACAACCGGCTCGGCGCCGGCGCCGGTCTGGCTGTTTGTGCTGGTCGCGCTGCTGGCCTTTTGGGGCATGGGTTTTCTGGACAGCCATGGCGGCGGATTCGATGCGCGGGTTTACGCGCCGTACAACTCGGCGAAGGAAGTTGAAGATGAGTGGCCCAAATCCGGGGCAGGAGCCGCGTTCGCGCGGGGCGAACTGGTTTACAGAGAGGTGGCGAGATGCATCCTGTGCCACCAACCGACGGGCTTAGGCTCTCCCGGTCAACAGTATCCTCCGCTGGCCAAATCGGAATGGGTGTTGGCCCGAGAGCCCGGACGAGTTATTCGAATCGTCCTCAATGGACTTCAAGGGCCGATCACGGTTACGGGGCAACAGTTCAATTCCAACGGGATGGTTCCTTGGAGAGACACTCTGACAGATCAGCAAATCGCGGACGTGTTGACGTACATTCGCAGCGAATGGGGCAACAACGCGCCGGAGGTTAAGCCAGAGCAGGTCAAAGCCATTCGCGATAAAACAGCGGGCCGTCCCGGCCAATGGTTGGCGGACGAATTGCTCAAGGTCCTCGAAACCGAGTAGTCGCGGCAAATGGTGATCAGATTGGAGGTTTTCTTTCGCCGCTACGCGGCTCCGAACCTGAACCGCTTGAACCCACGGCTGACGCCGTGGGCTACCATCCTTCGCCGCTCCGCGGCTCCCTGCCGCTGCTTTCGAAGGCCGAGGCGCACCCTCGCCTCATGACTCAATCCTTGCCTTCCTTGGCCCCGCGTTTTTTTTGAATCCGGTCGATGGCCCAACGGGCGTGCTCGGCAATAAACGGTTCCACGTCGCGGGCAGCGCGCTCCAAAGCGGGCAGGGCGGTGGCGTCGCCGACGTTGCCGAGGGCGACGCAGACGTTCCTCAGCAAACCACGGCGCTTGGTGCGCAAAATCGGCGTGCCGGAAAATTTCCTCTTGAACCCGGCCTCGTCCAGCGACAGGAGTTCGATCAAGTCCGGCTGCTCCAAATCCGGCCGCGCGTGTTCCTTCATCAATTTTCCTTCGCGCGCAAACCGGTTCCACGGGCAAACAGCCAGGCAGTCGTCGCAGCCGTAAATGCGATTGCCGATGGCCGGTCGAAGCTCAACCGGGATCGGACCTTTCAATTCAATCGTCAGGTAGGAGATGCAGAGCCGCGCGTCGAGTTGGAACGGGCCCGTGATCGCGCGCGTGGGGCAGGCGTCGATGCAACGGGCGCACGTGCCGCAGCGATTTTTCTCCGGCAGGTCCGGTTCCATTTCCAGGGTCGTGATGATTTCGGCGAGGAAGGTCCAGTTGCCAAGCTCGCGGCTGATGAGGTTGGTGTGTCTGCCGATGAAACCGAGTCCGGCGCGTTGCGCCAGGTCGCGTTCGAGCAGCGGGCCGGTATCCACATACCAGAGCGAGCGCGTGCCCGCGCCGCCGAGTCGGTTCATAAAGCCGGTCAACTGCCTGAGGCGCCGGCCCACGACCTCGTGGTAATCGGTGTAACGGGCGTAGCGGGCGACGAAACCGTTCGAGGTTTCGGGTTTCGGGTTTCGGGTTTCGGAGCGGGACAAACTCGGAACTCGAAACTCGGAACTCGGAACCGTGTAGCTGGCCGCCAGACAAAGAACGCTTCTGGCGCCGGGCAACACTTGTTGCGGATCGATGCGTTTGCGGGCGTTGCGTTGGAGGTAGTCCATCTCCTGTCGATTTCACTGGTGCGACGAGTGCCCGCGCGCGAGTCGGAACTGGTGGATAACGTGGTGGACGACTTCCTTGACGGAACGCATTTCGGTGTTCACCAACACGTCGGCGCGACGGTAGAACGGTTCGCGTTCGGCCAGCAGTTGACGAATCTTCGGCAGCGGGTCAGGCGTCTGAAGCAAGGGACGGTGCGTTTGGTTCTTGACCCGTTCCCAGATCGTTTCCGGCGAGGCCCAAAGACAAATGACGAGGGCGTGGGTTTTCAGGCTGTTCAGGTTTTCCTCATTGGCGATGAGGCCGCCTCCGGTGGCGATGACGGTCCGATGGAAGCCCTGGAGATCGTCCACCACGGCCCGTTCGTATTCGCGGAACTGCGGCTCGCCTTCCTCGGCGAAGATGGAGGGAATGGTTTTCCCGGCGCGCGCTCCGATGAGCTCATCGGTGTCCACAAACCGGAAACGCAATTGCGCGGCCACGAGTTGTCCCACCGAGGACTTGCCGGCGCCCATGAAGCCGACGAGGGCCAGATTGTGGATAACGCGACCGCTGGTCATGGCATTGACTTAGCCCAGATTCGGCTTGCTGACACGTAGTTTCTTTCAGCGGTCAGTGGACACAGGCAGCAGTTTCAAAGATCTGGCTGGCAGGCCCGAGCTCCTGTCCACCGACCACGGACAACTGACGAGAATTTCGTTTTCAAAAAATGCGGTTCCGGTTAATGCTCGTGCATGTCCGAGCACCCGCGGTCAGGGGAGAAAATTTTGCGCGGCATCGCCGTTTCCGGCGGGGTATGCCGGGGAAAAATTGTCGTGCTCGGCAGAGTCCGCGACACCATTCCGCATCGTGAGATTTCCGAGGCGGACGTGCCGCAGGAAATTCAACGTTTCGAACACGCGTTGCTCCAGACCCGCCGGCAGGTCCTCGAAGTCAAGCGCAAGGTGAACGAGGCCATGGGCGCCAAGGACGCCAGCATTTTTGACGCCCACCTGCTTGTGCTGGAGGATCCCACCCTCATTGACGAAGTCATCCGCCTGATCCAGGAACAAAGGGTCAATGCGGAGCACGCCTTCCGCCAGGTCGCTGAGAAATACGCTGCCACTCTCAGTTCAATGGACGATGAGTACCTGCGGGAGCGGGCGGCCGATCTGCGCGACGTCACCGCCCGCGTGCTGGACATTTTGCTGGGCCGGACCGACGAAACCGCCCTGCACAAGCTCAAGGAATCCTGCATCATTATCAGTGAAGACCTGTCGCCTTCCACGACGGCTCTGCTCGACAAGAAAATGGTTCTTGGGTTCGCCACCGATATCGGCAGCAAGACTTCCCACACAGCCATTATGGCCCGCTCGCTGGAGATCCCCGCAGTCGTGGGGCTGCACGATGCCAGCAAACAATTGAATACCGGCCAGTATGTCTTGCTCGATGGTTTCAACGGACTGCTCGTCATCAATCCCACGGACCAAACACTCTTCGAATATGGCCAACTGGTCCGAAAGCGAGTCAACCTGCAGGAAAGGCTGCGCGACCTTCGTGATGAACCGGCGATCACGCTGGATGGCGCGCGCATCACGCTCTCGGCCAATATCGAACAGGCCGCGGATGCGGAGCACGTGCGCGCCTGCGGCGCGGAGGGAGTAGGCCTGTTCCGCACGGAATATCTTTACCTGAACCGGGAGACGCTGCCGACAGAAGAGGAGCAGTATCAGGCGTACCGTCAGGTGGCCGCAGCGTTGAAACCGAATCCGGTTGTCATCCGCACGCTCGATTTGGGCGGCGACAAATTCATCTCGCACCTTTGGATGCCGCAGGAATTGAACCCGTTCCTCGGCTGGCGCGCCATTCGCTTTTGCCTGCAGGAACGCGCGCTCTTTCGCGCTCAACTCCGCGCCATCCTGCGGGCGGCAGTCGAGGGCAACATCAAGATGATGTATCCGATGATTTCCGGCCTGGACGAGCTGAACCAGGCCAACGCGCTTCTTGAAGAATGCCGCCGGGAGCTGCGGACCGAAAGGATTCCCTTTGGCGAAGCCCTGGAAACCGGGGCCATGATCGAGATTCCTTCGGCGGTTTTGACGGCGGATTCGCTCGCTAAACGCGTGAAGTTTCTCAGCATCGGCACGAACGACCTGATTCAATATTCGCTGGCTGTGGACCGCCTGAACGAGAAAATAGCCCACCTGTACGAGCCGACGCATCCGGCTATTGTGAGGCTCATCAAGGCGACGGTCGAAGCGGGCCGTCGCAATGGCATCTGGGTCGGCGTCTGCGGCGAGATGGCCGGCGATCCCGCTCTGGTGCCGCTGTTGCTGGGGCTGGACGTCGATGAGCTCAGCGCCGCTTTCTCCGTCGTGCCCCAGGTCAAGTTTCTGATCCGCCGCCTGAAACTGAGTGAGGCACGACAACTGGCAGATTTCGCCTTGAATTGCGAAAGCGGCTCGGAAATCCTCGCCCGGTCACAGGCGTTGGCGCGACGGATTGCCCCCGGCCTGTTTGAAAACCAGGATTGAATCGCGCATGGAAGACCGGTGTCGCGCCTGTACCTGGGCCGATGAATTTGTGAAACAGAGTGCCTAGCAACCTATGAAAGTCGTTCTCCTGGCCGCCGGTTACGCCACGCGCCTTTACCCGTTGACCCTCACGCAGCCCAAACCGCTTCTGACCGTCGCGGGCAAACCGATGATTGAATATGTGCTGGACAACCTCGCGCCTGTCGGCGGCATCGAGCGTGTTTATGTCGTGACCAACGCGAAATTCGCCGGGCATTTCCAGAAATGGGCTGACGGCTATCGCGCTTCGAAGTCGGATCTTGGTTTTACCATCGTCAACGACGGCTCGACGGACGATACGAACAAGCTCGGCGCCATCGGCGACCTGCATCTGGTCATTACTCGCGAGAAAGTGGACGACGACCTCGTCGTCGTGGCGGGCGACAATCTGTTCAGCGAAAGTCTAGGCGCATACGGCGGATTTTGCCGCAGCAAAAGGGCGCCCGTGCTGGGGATCTATGACGTGGGCAGCCTCGAACAGGCGAAAAAATACGGCGTCGTTGATCTCGACGGAGAAGGCAGGATCGTTCGGTTCGAAGAAAAACCCAAACAGCCGGCCAGCACACTCATCGGCATCGCGCTTTACTACTATCCTAAAAACGTCGTGCCGCTGATCAAACAGTACATCACGGAAGCGAACAATCCCGACCAGCCTGGTCGCCTGGTGCAATGGCTGTATCCGCGCACGCCCGTTTACACCTGGACCGTGCCGGGCCTTTGGTACGACATCGGGTCGAAGGAAACCCTGGAGGAAGCGAATCGCATCTTCGCCAGACGCTAAGCCGAAATCCGAATGTCAAATGGCGAATGTCGAGAGAATGACAAATGGCTCAATACCGAGTGGCGGCGAACCTTTGGTGATTTGGATTTCGGATTTCTTTTGTTATTCGTGATTCGGGTTTCGGATTTGGAATCGTTTGCCTTGCGCGCTTCGACGCCTGCGCTAACCTCGCCGCCATGAAGCCCGGAGAGTCCGACCAGGCACAACGACGTGTGGCGATTTACTTTGTCGTGATGCCGGCCGTCATTCTGGCACCGCTGTTTTTTGCCTTCTGGTTGTGGCGGCAGTCGTCTCCGGGCGGCGACGAGTTCGCCCGGTTGATGAATACCGGCAAGGGTTACTACGAACAAGGCGAAGCAGCCAAAGCCGTCGAAGCGTTTCAAAAATCGGTTTCGCTTCAGCCGACTCATCCCGACGCGTTGTTGAATCTCGCCAACGCCTGTTTGCTCGCGGACCAAAGCGACCGTGCCATCCAATTCGCGCAGCAGGTATTGAGCATGGAGGCCAATTCCGCGGCGGCCTGTTACATCGCTGGTTGCGCGAATATGCGCCTCCGGAAATTCGAGGAAGCGGTCAAGTTCATCCAGCAGGCCAAGGACCTTGATCCAAAAGTCAATGCCGTCAGCCTCCAGCTTGGCCGCGCCCAGATGGAGCTGGGACATTACGAGGACGCCGCGCGGGAGTTTTCCGAAGTCATCCACTTCGCGCCGGACTATCCGTCGGCGAATTTTTTCTTCGGTCAGGCGCTGCTGCGGTTGGGAAGGCAGGAGGAGGCGAAGCAGGCATTGCAACGCCACCAGCAACTCATCACCGGCCAGCCCAACCCGCCCGCCGATGCCGCCACGTTTGAACGTTGCGTTTACACGCAAATGCGCGTTCCGTTTCGGTTGGAGCAGCCGGATCGTCGCGGCGTGAAGGTCGTCTTCGCTGACGCGACGCAAACCGCTTTCGGCATCGCCAACAGAAATTTTCACGGCCCCGTCGGCGTGCTTGACATCAACCATCGCGGCGCAAACGACCTGTTCGTCGGCGAAGGCGACGGCGGTTTCCGCGTGCTGTTGAACACCAACGGAACGTTTCAGCCGCACGGCGAGCCGATAGTCGGCAAACCCGGCGTGAAGTACACGCGCTGCCTCGTCGGCGACGTGAACAACGACCGGTATGAAGACGTCGTCGTGTTGAGCGATCAGGGACTGCGGCTTTTCAAGTTCGCCACCAATGGCGCCGCCAGCGACGTCACGCAATTTGCCCGGCTCAACGACGCGCCCGCCATTGACGGCGCGTTGGTGGACCTCGATTTCACCGGCAAACTCGATTTGCTGCTCGTCACGCCTGACGCGCGCAGTATTCGCGTGCTCCGCAACCTCGGTGGCAATGGCGGCAGCCCGTATTTCAAAGACATCACCCCAACTTCAGGCGTCCCCGCTTCCCTCACAGGAGTCAGCCAGGTCGTCGTCGATGACTGGAACAACGACGACGTGCCCGATCTGTTGGTCGCCCGCGAAACGCAGTCGTCGCTTCTGCTCACGAAACTGCGCGGCGGCGGACTGACGGACGAGAATTCGCCGACTGATTGGCCGAGTGGAAAAATTGTTGCCACGGGCGACATCAACAATGACTTGCGCACCGATGCGGTCATTGCCGCCGCCGATACACTCACCTGTCTGTTCGGCGGACTGACCAATCGCTTCGCAATTCCGCTCGGCAACTTCCTCCTCAACGGTTTGTTGCTTGTCGATTACGACAACGACGGCTGGCTGGACATTTGCGCTTACGGCGGCGGCCTGCGCGTGTGGCGAAACCTCGGCGGCAATGCTGGTTTCCAGGAAATGACGAAGGATCTCGGCCTGGACCAGCTCGTCAAAGGCACGGTCGAATCAATTGTGGCAGCAGACTTTGACAATGACTGCGATACGGACTTGCTGCTCAGCGTCGCGGGGGACGGGCTGCAACTGCTCCGCAACGATGGCGGCAACGCCAATCGACAATTGAAACTTCAACTCATCGGCAATCGCTCCAACGCCAGCGGAATCGGCGTGCGCATCGAAGTCACCGCCGGCCACTGGCGGACCATCCGCACCGTGCAATCGCTCCCGATCGAATTCGGCGTCGGCAAACACACGCAATTCGATTCCATCAAAGTGCACTGGTTTGACATGATGCTGCCCGTCACCGAGGCAAAAGTGGACCAGTGCGCGCCCTTGGCCTTGCTGGAACTGCAGTTCGACAAGACCGGTTCCTGCCCGTATCTCTATGCCTGGGACGGCCAACGCTTTCGTTTCGTCACAGACATCCTCAGCGCCTCGCCTGCCGGACTCCGTTTGACCGACGACCGATTCATCGACGCGGACAACGACGAGTTTGTTCGCGTGGGCGATGAATCGTTGTTCCAGCCGCGCGACGGCAATTACGTTCTGCAAGTCACCGAGGAACTGCGCGAAGTGCTTTACCTCGATGCGGCGGAACTGCTCGTCGTGGATCACCCTGTCGGAACGGAAGTTCACACGACCGGCAAGCTGTTGCCTGGTAAACCGTTCCCGCCGCACGAGATCATCACGCTCCACGACCGGCACCCCTTGAAACAGGCGGTCCGCAGCGACGGCCTGGACCTCACCGCCGCGTTGCACGAAGCCGACGGAAAATTGGTTTCACCCGTTCAGTTGCGCATCCCCCAACTGCGCGGTCTGGCCGAGCCGTGGAGCGTCACGCTCGATTTCGGCGCGCTGCCCGTTGACCGTCCACTCGTGCTCGCGCTAACGGGCTGGCTGCGTTACGGTGGCGGCATGGCCAACGTGGCTGCCTCGCACAATCCCGATTTGCCGTTTCCTTTTCCGACGTTGGAAGTCGAGACGGAGAAAAATGGGTGGCAGCCGGTTGACGTTGTGGTTGGAGCGCCCGCCGGAAACACGAAAACCATCCTCGTCGATTTAACCGGCAAATTGCCAGTCGGCAGCCGACGGTTGCGGTTGAGCACCGCGTTTGAAATTCACTGGGACCGCCTCGCGTTGTTCGAGCGGCTGGAAGGTGCTGACACAAGGATCGCGCGGCTGGTTCCGGACCTGGCCGACCTGCACTGGCGCGGTTTCAGCGAAAATGAAAATCTGCCGTCGTATTTTCCAATCACGCCAAATTACGAAAAGGTCTGCCAGAATCCCCGCTGGCGCATCGCGCCGATGGGGTGGTGCACGCGTTACGGCGACGCGCGGCCATTGGTCGAACGACGCGACGATGCGCTGGTCTTGATGAACGGCGGCGATGAACTGACCCTCAAATTCGCCGCGGACCATCTGCCGCCGAAGCGCGACGGTGTGGTGCGTGACTTTTTCCTTTATTCATCGGGCTGGGACAAGGACGCCGATTTCCATTGCGAAAAAGGCTGGTTGGTGGAGCCGATCCCGTGGCACGCCATGGACGACCAGCTTTACGGCCAGCGGCAGCGTCCGATCATCGACGGTGACTGGTGGGTAAAGAAATACAACACTCGCTGGGTCGTCCCGCTGACCCTGAAACGTTAGGGCTAGGGGTCAGTCCCGGCTATTTGTCAGTTTCGGCTCGATATCTGCTGTGCCGGATCGGATTCTGTCGCACGGTATGGCGCGCAAACTTCGGATTCAGTACCCAGGGGCCGTGTACCACGTCATAAATCGTGGGGACCGGCGCGAAGCTATCTTCTGCGACGACGTCGACCGCCAGCGGTTTATCGAGACTTTGGGCGAGACGTGCGGCAAGACGGGCTGGCAGGTTCATGCCTATTGCCTCATGCCAAATCATTTCCACCTGGTGGTTGAAACGCCCCAGCCGAACCTGGTTGCCGTGCGGCAAAAGACGACTATGACGTTGGCGTGGATTGCCCAACGATTGCACATGGGGAGCGTGAACACATTGAAGAACACGCTGCGGTTGACTAATAGCCGGGACTGACCCCATCCCCATGACTACCACTGTCGCAACCGATAGAGTCCTACGGCATTCGTCTGCGACGCACCGAAGTCAATCCAGCTCAGGTCAGGAACAATCGAGCTGGTGGGAAGGAATGGCCCCGTGACACGCATCGCTTTTTCCACTTGAAACACTCGTCCCGATCCGTTCCACCCAACTGAGATGTCGCCGGACGGTGAGGCGCGCTTGATTGAAAGGATTCGCGGCGTGGGCGCCGGTGGAATTGCGTCTGTCACGATGTAAATCGCGTCCAATCCGAAATCGGACAGGTCTTCAACCGGCGCGAAGGCGGAGGTGAGTTCCAGATTGAGAAACACAACGAAACCCTGGTCGCTGAGCAGGTCACCGGGTTGAATCGGTCCGAGTTGCGTGTCGGTGAAACCTTCCTCGGTCGAGAACCAAATCTCGCCGCCCGGCCAGACATACAGCGCGTCCAGGCCGTAATCGTGGTCGATGACCCTGGGATGAAAACGCGAAAGCAGTTGTTGATGGCTTTTGATCAGCAGTCCCTGGTCGGAAAGTATGTCGCCGCGGAACAGCATTCCGATTTGCGGCGAAACCAGGTTCGTGGTGATGGAAAAGTAAATTTCTCCGTTGGTCATGATTTGCACGGCATCGAGGCCGTAATCGAGGCCGGCGTCCACGGGCTTGAATGCCGCCAGCAGTTCCTGGTTTCGTTTCACGATTTTGCCGTGCTCAGACAGCAGGTCCCCGTGATGGATGGGACCCAGCGTTTCGCTGAACACGTCGTCGTTGAGCGAGAAAAAAATTTCACCGCCTCGCGCGATGTCCACTGCGTCAATGCCGATTTCAGGAATGCCAGGCATGATGCCGAGTTTGCGCAGCAATTCGCCATTGGGGCGGACCATTCGCCCGCTGTCCGAAAGGACATCTCCGGAGCTGATCCGATTTGTCGGGCTTTGCCACTTTGACGCGGTCAGACCGCTGGCCGTCGAAAACCAGATCTCGCGCAACGGCGCCGCCAACAAGTCCATGTGATAGACCTGAGTTAGCGTCGCTTGTTGCGTTTCGATGAGGCTGACCTGAAGGAGGGGCCACGCGCGGTCGACCACCGGCGCATTCGTGTCGATGGTGAAGACATAAGCATTGGTCGAATCGTTGATGGAAGTTAGAAGTGTCATTTCTGGAAACGGCTTGGCCGGGCCGGGGCTGATGAGAGTGTAGGTTCCGTCCCCGATAACGCGTGCTTGCGTGCCGGCGCCGGCACTGGCCGTGAACGAAATATTGCTGAGCGCATATCTCGTGACCGTTCCGGTGTCTTCCAGCAAAACCAAATCAAACGTTCCGCGCATCGGCAGCGGCATCGTTAGTCGTTCACAAATCCGGCAATCGTCCAGAAACGTGCTCCCTTGGAGCAGGCGGTACGCCCAGACCTGCTGCGAAGAATTGGCTTGCGCATTGCCCGGATGGACCTGGGCAACGATCAGCCCCTTCAGCAGGACTGCCAGAGCGGTTTGCGTTTTCATGTGTCGCGGAGGCTTGGAGGACAACTTAGCCGTCTCCGTTCAACACAGCAAGTCCGTCCGCCCAGGCGCGTTGCCGTCGGTCCGCGATTCAGTCGAACAGCTGAAGTTGCGTGTCCGTTGGCCGACGAAACGCGGAAATGGAAAGTTTGGGGCGGTGGTTCTCCAGGCCTGCTTTGCGGCAGGCGACCTGGAACAGCGCCTTGATTTGTTCGGCAAAAATCCCTTCGCCGACCATCCGTTTGCCGAACCGGGCATCATACAGCTCGCCGCCGCGAACGGCGCGGATGCGATCGAGCACCTTTTCCTTTTTCTCAGGGAAATGGCGCGTCAACCACTGCTCGAATAACGGCGCGACCGCGTGCGGCAGGCGGAGCAAAACGTATCCGGCAAATTGCGCGCCGGCCTTTACGGCGGCAGCGATGAGCGAGGGCATTTCGTGGTCGGTGAGTCCTGGAATGACAGGCGCGACCAGCACGCCCGCGGGGATGCCCGCTTTGGATAGAATCTCAATCGCTGCCAGTCTGCTGGCGGGCGGCGAGGTGCGCGGCTCCATCACTCTTCGCAACTCTGTATCGAGCGTGGTGATGGAGATGAACACGGCGGCAGCGTCGTGTCGCGCCAGTTCGCCAAGAATGTCCAGGTCGCGCGTCACCAGATGATTCTTGGTCACGATGGCGACCGGGTTGCGAAAATTCGCCAGCACTTCCAGACAACGCCGCGTCAGGTTCAATTTGCGTTCGACCGGTTGATAGCAATCGGTCACGCCGCTCAGGGCGATGACTTTCGGTTTCCATTTCGGCGAGATCAATTTGCGGCGCAGCAGTTCCGGCGCGTTTTCCTTCACCATGATTTTGGTTTCGAAATCGAGTCCGGAAGAAAATCCGAGATATTCATGAAAGGGGCGGGCGTAGCAATAGATGCAACCGTGCTCGCAGCCGCGATACGGATTGACGCTGGCCTCGAAGCCCACGTCCGGACTGTCGTTGTAGTTGATGATGGAGTCGGAATGGTCTTTGAAGAACTGCGTTTGCGGCGCTGGTTCGTCCGGGTCGCTCCAGTCCGGGTCGCGTTCGAGCGCGATCTTTTCAAAACGGTTCGGCGGGTTTTCCGCCGCGCCGCGCGCGCGAAGGGCTGGTTGAACCGGCTGCATGACTAGCGAATGTAAACGCAGCAAATATGGCTCGCCTCAGCTGACAAGCAAGGAAGTGTTTGTCCTGCCATGTCGCGTGCAGCGGCGGTGCCTGGTGGAACCGGAATTTCCTGGTCTGGCCAAGAGCATTCTAGCTCGATCGGAAACGTGAAATTGAAATCAAAGCCGGCCCGCCTTTGAAAGGCGGGCCGACAGATTGAAAAATCGTCAATCCGGATGCATCTTCGTCGCATGCCAACAGTGCTTAAAACTCTGAGCTTCGCGTTAATCTTCGCGACCACGTTGCCTCGGATTGTCTCAGCCGAAACCATCTATTTTCTGGTGGCCGAGCCTCCGGGTAGACCGTTAGGCAATGATTCGTATGTGCTGCCGCTGTCGAAACAGGAGGATATCGACCATGCGCGCTATCTCATCTCGCTGGGCCAGTCAGTTTTTTTAGGGAGCCATGCGGCCCTGGTGGTGGCTAAGGTTGGTCCCGGAAAGGATGGTATCAATCGGGATTACGTGGATCACAGATTTCCAGAATGGTCCTGGCATGTAGTCGAGTTCCGCGGATTTGGTGATCGTACAATAGAAGTTTTGGATGGGGCTCCCAGCTATGTCGAGAATGATCCCGATTGGTACCTTGGCAATGATGGGCGACAAGGCTTAATTGGATTCTGGAATTATACCGTCGTCCGAGAACTCGGCCCGATGCCGCTTTACCTTTCCGTCATTCCCGAAGGGCAGAATCTCCAATTCTACTGGAGCGGCGTCGGCACGAATTACGTTTATACGCTGGAAGGCAAAGAGTCTTTGGCCAGCACGAACTGGTTGGCTTTCGCCGGCGCGGCTTGGCCGCTCAAGACCAATCACTGGGCGTTGCCCCTGGCGAATACGTCGGCGCGGTTTTACCGGGTCAGGGCGGAATCACCCATTTTGAATGCAAATTTCACACGCCAAAAGGTTGCTCCCGATCCGCGAATTCAAGCTCGCTTGTTCGGGACTGGATCAAAGGCTGAATCTACGGCTTCGAGACCGCCGCGCAGATTCAGCCTTTAAACGTGCGCGCGCGTCACGCCGCCGCCGCCGCCACCGCCACCGCCGTCGCCGCTGCTGCCGGTTGTGGCGTCCATTTGGGTTTGATGAAGTTCTCCCAGATATTATTGGCCGCTTTTTCCCCTCGTCCCTCCAGGCTGATCAGGTCCAGGAACGTTTGGATGGGCGAAGTCACCTTGACGTGCTCGAAAAGCTCCGCCCCGCGCAACACCCCTTCGTCATACGGAACCCAGAGACTCACGTTGCCCTTTCCTTTCGTTTCGGTCAGGTCCAGGGCGGAGATGATTTTGCTGAGGTCCGACGCCGCGTAGGCAGAGACGCGATTGTATTGGAGGAGCGGGTCGAAGCGCATCGCCGCCGAGAAACCCATCAGCGCGTAGGGAATGACCTGTTCCTGACAGACGGACGCCAGCATGGTCTCGATCTCGACGACGCTCTTGGATGAGGAGAACACCCGCTCGACGCTGCGACCGGGCAGATAGTTTTCGGACCAGTCATCCAGCAGCAAATCCGGCCGACTGAGACGGAAGCCCTCCTTGAACTCCTCGAGCCATTGGCGTTTGCTCAACTGATTCTTGACGCCGAGGGCCTGGCCGGGCGTGACGAACGCCTCCATCGCCAGGTCCCAGGTTGTCCACAAGTGTTGCGGCTGGAGGAACAGCACGCGCAACACGCGCTCTACGCGCGGAGAGTACCACGAGCTAAAATTCTTTTTCTTCGATGTGGGAACGATTCGGCCCGTTTTGCTGATGAAGGCGAAATCAAAGTTCAACCGGCAGTTGCCGGAGAGGTCCAGGTAGCCGACGCCTTCCTGCCGGCAAATCCTGGTGGACATGGGAGTGAGGAACGGGGCGACGACGAGTCCGTACGCGTTGGCGTAGGTCTGTTGATATTCGTGGAGTTTTGCGATCGCCTCGCGTACCAGCCTGGGTTGTCCGTTTTCCTTGACCACAGCCAGGATCGCGGTCTCCTGTCCGCGCACCCGGATGCGCGCCACGATTTCCGGCCGAGCCGGGTCCGCGATGACCCGCTGTTCTACTTTATCCACCTCGACGAACGGGATTTCGGTCAAGCATTCGCAGAGGATTTGCTCGATGGCTTCGTCGGTGGCCACGTCTTTTGGCTGCGCTTTTTTAGTCTTCATTCTTTGTCTTCGATTTTTGTGTTTAGAGTTGCGATTCGGCATCGCCTCTGCCTGAGCAAGAGCGAGTCCAGCTTGCGCTGATCCCGGTCCTGATTTGAGAAAGCCTTTGCCGACGGCCCTGTCCGGCGCAGCGGATCGAGCGTCCGATTTCCCGCCTGTCTCGCAACCAGACACACGTGACCACAATCTACACCCGCCGCCTATCCATGAACCCCAGAGGGTGGGACAGACATCTTGCCTGTTCGGAGCAAAGACCCGGAATATTTCTGCGGGGTAGCGGCGCAAGGCACGCCCAGCCGGTGCCCGGTTAAAAAAAACTTGCGCAACGAACAAGGCTGTGGACTAGTCGTGCTGTTAAAGGCCGGGATTAACGCGAGACTCTAATGAAACGTCCATGGTTGTTTTGCGTCGGCGTTGCTGGGGTGAACATCATCGCGGTGACGGTTTGGGCCCAAACGTCCCTCATCTCCGGTCATTTTTATTTTCGCTTTCCGCAACCGGCAGCCTATCGCCTCGAGGAGAGCGCCGTGTCGCGGCAGAGCGCAGACGCAAAGGTCGAGTGGCTGAGAGGCTGGCCGCAAAACGGCTCGGCCAACTTCGTGGAATTCGGCAGCCGGGTGGTGCTCCACGTTCAGTC
>QHNT01000422.1 GCA_003218515.1 Verrucomicrobiota bacterium
TGGAAGAAAACCAGGCCGCAGCCGCGCTTCATCTGCCGTTCGATGACCTGCCAGTGATTGCCAACGTAAAGCGGATGATTCTTCTCCTCGCGGTCCGTGCCGTCTGAGGTCAGGAAAATGGTGTCGGCATCATCGAGGGTTGAGGGGTCGTCTGGCCAGCCCTTAAAATGCGCCTCGACACGCACTTCGCTCTGCAGGTCGGGCGAGGTGTCGAGCAGATGCTTGAGCAGGATGACGTTTTTTTCGTATTCGTGCGCTTCTTTCGGGTGGCCGGTGATCGGACCGGCGACGAGCACGATTTTTTTTGGGCGCTCGGCCGCGAAGTCGACGAACGGGCAGAGGCAGAACGGCAAAGCGAACGAAATCCAGAGCAGGAAAAGCTTGCAGCGACTCATAGGCGATGCCGCGAGTGTGGACCCTCTTCACCGGGAAACAAGAACAAGGATTCGCGACCAAAGGAAGGCGCAACTCGAATACTGCCACCATAAGTGG
Source organism: Verrucomicrobiota bacterium (assembly GCA_003218515.1). Taxonomy (GTDB): domain Bacteria; phylum Verrucomicrobiota; class Verrucomicrobiia; order Limisphaerales; family AV2; genus AV2. Next base: position 493 of record QHNT01000422.1, read on the forward strand.
GCCGGAAATATTTCCCTCTCCCCACGACGAAGGAGTGGGGAGGGTCAGGGGAGGGAACACCTCCAAAATTCGGACGTGAATCGAGGCCATGAACCAGATTGGCACCCCTCTCCCTGCCCTCTCCCCGCAAGGCGGGGAGAGGGTGGCCGAAGGCCGGGAGAGGGGCGGTTCATGGGCAGGGGAAATCCGATGATCACAATAGCTCTGTTCTTACAGCCCCTCTCCCCGTCCCTCTCCCGCTCGTCCCTCGCGGGGAGAGGGAGAGCAGCCGTGCAATGGTGGTAGTGTCAACACCACTACAAAGCTGATGGACGTACATTGTTTCCCCTCACCCGGCCTGAAGGCCACCCTCTCCCCATCGGATGGGGAGAGGGACAGGGATGAGGGGTCTTCGGAAATCTTGCAGACCGGACTCGATATGGTGGTAGCGCCGAGATGTGCCCAACGCAAATCACCAACATATGGCTTGACCAAATGGGCCGCTTAGGTTCCACTTGCGGGGTTCCCGATGAAAAACGTGCCGGTGATGAGGTGCGAATTGTTGTCGTCTCATCTCGACAGGCAAGCTGACGACAAGCAAAAAGTACCTCAATTGGAGGACAGATAAACATCATGAAAACCTCTTCGGAGTGGCGGCGGACTATCCGCGTAAAATCCAAAAGCATTTCGACGGACCCAATCCGCACTCGTCAATTCCTGCGTCGTTCTCTCCGGATGGTCATCTTTGCTTCGTTCGGGCTCTGTCTGGCAGCGCTCATTCCATTCACGGGCCGCGCCCAGGGCGCGCTCACGAACGGTTGGGCGAACACAGGGCCATCTCCACCGCCGGCGAAACGGACACCTGGACCATCGCGGCAAATCCGGGCGACAGAATCGCAGTGCAGATTTCCAAGCTGTCAGGGGGCGCCGGGTTTACGCCGCGCATTGAGCTGTTCGTGCCAGACGGCTTCTCACTGGGGCTCAAGTCGAGCGGCGCTTGAGCCAATTGAGTTGGGAACTGCCGCCGCAATCTCCGCCCCGGATCACACAAAAAGGCCAACTGCTCAAAGATTGATTCTTGGTGCAGACCTTTTTGAGTCGAGTGCGTGTTCTCAGACACTTGTGGCTTTGTCCTCGCCCAGTAGCGAAGGTCGGGCTGGCAATTCTTCCGGGGCCAATCCGCGGCAGCCTGCCTATTCGACTGCCGCTTCGAGCACCGTCAATGTTGCGCGATCGGCGTCCAATCGCGCGCGGAGTCCGATGGGCAACGTGAGCTTGCGCGCCATGTGCCCGTATTGAAATCCTTCAACGGTTGGCGCTTTCACCCATGACAACACTTCGTCGAAAATCTCCGGCAGCATGAGATGCGGCTTCGCCGGGTCGCTCGGTTTGCAGTCGGTGAACAGACCGAGCACAAGGCCGTGGACTTGGTCGAGAATCCCGGCGTTGCGAAGCTGCGTGAACATCCGGTCAATGCGATGAAAATTTTCACCGACTTCCTCGAGCGCGAGTCTGTGTAAGGATCGGGCTTTTGCCAGAATTCAACTCCCGGTAGCGGGCCGGAAAACGTGACCAGACCAGCGCGCCTGAAAAGCGCCAGTTGCAGCGCGGTGAGGTCGCTGAAGCCGGCAAAGATTTTCGGCTGACGCCGCACTGCGCGATAATCCACGAACGGCAACAAACGCGGCGAACCATAACCGCCGCGGATCGCGAAGATCGCCTTTACCTGAGGATCGTTCAGCATCGCGTTGAGGTCGCTCAACCGCTGCGCGTCCGTCCCTGCGAAGTAACCGCGCTGCGCCGCCACGTGTTCCCCAAGTTTGACGCGGTAACCGAGCCGTTCGAGGTAGCGGACACCTTTCTCGATTTTCTCCGCAGGCAATGGCGCGCTGGCCGGTGAAATCAGCCCGATGACGTCGCCGCGTCGCAGTCGGGGCGGTTTCAGAATCTTCATCGCGCAACAGCATCGGTTGCCGGGTCGGCGAAACAAGCGAATTCACCGTTTCACGCTGGCCAGCGCCCGTGTCAGCGCCTAAAACGTTTCCCGACGATGCTGAACTACATTTGGCTCGCGCTCATCCTGCTCGCGGTACTGATCGGCGGCTTCGACAACAAGCTCAAGGAAGTCGCCGACGGGGCTGTGAAGGGAGCGGAATCGGCGGTCACGCTGTCATTGGGGCTGATCGGCGTGATGACGGTTTGGCTGGGTCTGATGCGTCTGGCCGAAAAGGCCGGCCTGGTCCAGGCGCTCGCGCGTTTTCTGCAACCAGTGCTCCGCCGGCTCTTTCCTGACGTGCCGGTGGAGCACCCGGCAATGGGTTCCATGGTGCTGAATATCGCCGCCAACATGCTGGGACTCGTGAACGCCGCCACGCCGCTCGGCCTCCGGGCGATGAGAGATTTGGAAACCCTCAACAAATTTCCCGGCACGGCCACGAACGCGATGTGCACCTTTCTCGCGATCAACACCGGCTCGGTCCAACTCATTCCCGTCACTGCCATCGCCGTGCTGGCGGCGGCTGGATCGAAGAATCCTTCAGCCATCGTCGCCACCGCGTTGCTGGCGACGACTTGCTCGTCTGCCGCGGGTTTGGTGGCGGTGAAGGCGCTGGAGAAAGTGCGGGCCTTTCGCCTCCCGCAAACGCCCGTGATGCCGACGGCAAGCGAAAGCGTGGGTGCGACTCAAGCAACTCCACTGGAGTCAGCCAACGGCAAATCTGCGGCATTCGCGCCTGTGGACGCCTGGAAACGGCTCGTGCTGGTGGGTTTTGTTTTATGCTTTGTCTGGTTTTTGCTCCGGCTCGGTTTCCCGGAACGGTTCAACCGCCCGCCTTCGCCAGAACAGCTCGGTCAAGGCGCGGCGGTTCGTTGTATCAATGCCATCTCGCTGCTCGCTATCCCGTTCCTGCTGGCGTTCTTCCCGCTCTACGCCGCGCTGCGCCGTGTTCCCGTTTACGAAGAGTTCGTCGAGGGAGCGAAAGAAGGTTTCAACGTCGCCGTGCGCATCATCCCGTATCTCGTCGCCATGCTGGTGGCCATCGGCATGTTTCGCGGCGCTGGCGGGATCGATTTGCTGACGAATCTGTTGAGGCCGGCGCTTGACCGGGTCCATTTCCCCTCCGAGTTGGTGCCGATGGCGCTGATGCGACCGTTGAGCGGGAGCGGGACCCTGGCGCTGTTCGGCGATCTGGTGAAACTGCTCGGACCCGATCACCTCATCGTCCGCATGGCAGGAACGATCTACGGCAGCACGGAGACGACGTTTTACGTCATTGCCGTTTACTTCGGCGCGGTCGGTGTGAAGCGCACGCGCCATGCGATACCTGCGGGTTTGATTGCGGATACGGCGGGAGTCGTCGCTTCGGTGGTTGTCTGCCGCCTCGTTTTTGGCGGAGGTTAAGTCCGGTGGAGTGGGTTCGTCCAAATCCGCGCCCATTCTCTCTGGAGGACGGCCTCACGGCTTCGCCAGCTTCGGCTTCAACTTTTCCAGTTTCGGGCTGATGACGACCGCGCAGTACGGCGCGTTGGGGTTTTTGCGGAAATAGTCCTGGTGGTATTCCTCCGCCTTGAAGAATTTGGTCAAGGGAACGATCTCAGTGACAATGGGGCGAGGAAACCGCCACTGGGCCAGTTCTTTTGCTTTCTCAGCGGCCTGCTTCTGGGCGTCGTTGTGGTAAAGGATGACGGAACGATACTGCGTTCCCGCGTCGGCCCCCTGCCGGTTCATCGTGGTGGGGTCATGCGCTTCCCAGAAAACTTCCAGGAGCTTTTCGTACGAGATTTTGTGCGGATCAAATTCAATCTGGATGACCTCGGCGTGGCCGGTGACGCCAGTGCAGACCTCTTTGTAAGTCGGATTCTCCTTTGTGCCGCCGGCGTAGCCGCTGGTCACGGACTTCACGCCGTCCAATCGTTCGAAGACGGCTTCCAGGCACCAGAAACAGCCGCCGCCGAAGGTGGCCAGCTCAGTTTTGTTGGTCGAGTTCATTTTCTTGTCGGAGGGTCCGTCTGCGCGAGCCGTGATGAGGGCCGACACGAGCAGCAGCCAGATTGCATTTTTCATTCTCCGACCAACTTTGTCGAGGCTGTATTGCGGATCCTCCATGCGAATGTTGCGACTACGTTGCTTGATTTTTGTCGTCCGTATCCGCGCGATCCAGGTGTTCGCCCGACGGCAAATCGGCGTATTTTTCGAGATGCTCCGGTCGGAGCGGTTCGCTGATGGCGTTCTCCTGATTGAACCATTTGCCGAGGTCAATGAGCTTGCAGCGCTGCGAGCAGAACGGCCCATTGCGACCGGCAAACCAGTCGCCCTCTTTCCGGCACGTCGGGCATTTGACTTTCGGCTCAGGTTTCATGACCGCAACGCCGTAAGAATAGCGCGTCGCGAAGCCATCGGCAAGGCAGTGTCCTAATTTGCTTCAGGTGGGTGCGCCGCTGCCGCGGCGCACGGCGGTGCCGCAGCACCGCCGCCACCAAACTAGGACACTACCGACAACAACTCTTTTCCCCGGCCGGTATCGGAAGTTGTCATCGGCGCGTCACGTTTCTTTGATTGGAAATTCCCGCGGTGCGATTACGATTCGCTCGCAATGGACAGGCGCGCTGCTCCGGATTCCACCAGGCGGGTTGCGTTTCGAGTGGGTTTGCTCCTGCTTTTTCTTGCCGGTGTTTCCGGTTGCTCCAGCTTTCACGGACGAGGGATTCGCTACCAGCTCGACCATGAATACTCCGTGCACGATCCGCAGTTTCTCCGGTCGATGGGCCAACTGGTCGGCCCCGGCATCGTGGCCAGCAACCGCGTCACCGCGTTTATCAACGGCGACCGGATTTTTCCGGCGATGCTTGCGGCCATTCGTGGCGCGCGGAAATCCATC